>CAYJEY010000002.1:0-186471 GCA_964369385.1 uncultured Holdemania sp. | reverse complement strand
ACAGCCCGATCAAAAGCCGAAGTTACAAGGGATTTTCCCTTGTTGAAGTATGAGTTTAGATACTTATATGCATTCAACAAGAGTACGAATTAATTCGTAACTTTCGTCTACACTAAGTGATTAAATTTATTAATGTAGATAGAACGCAAAAAGAGTATCCTCACAAAACAGAAAAGAGGAGAAATGAATGAAAAGAATTTTAGTATTATGTATTACAGCAATCATGTTCACTACTTTAGTTGCATGTAGCACAAACGAAGAATCAACAGTAGAAACACCAACACCTGATGTGTCAGCAACACCAGAAACAGTTGAAAAAACAAAACCTGAGCAACTTGTAACTGAGGATATCAGTGATTACTCAGGAGCTGATGCTTATGCAAATGGTGGAGACCATACTGATTCTATGTATTTTGTAAACCCTGATTTTTACAACATGGAGAGCACAGATACACTCACAATTTTACCAAATTTTAAAACAATGCAACAAACTGCCGAGTGGTCTTGTGGTGCCGCAAGTGTATTTATGTATTTAAATCACATTGGAATCACTGAATACTCAGAATGGGATTTAGCAGTACTTGGAAATGTATCAGTAGATGAAGACACACCAGATGCACAACCAGGATCAGCTAATAACTTCCACGAATATGGGGCAAGTGTAGAAAAAATGGTAAACATGGTTTCAACTATTGAAGGAGTTGAAGTCATTGAAACAAGTTACATTGCTGAAGTAAGTGACGACATGTTACTTAGTGAAGAAGATGGTGTAACAGGAAATGAAGTTGGGAATTTACCAGGAACATTCTCATCTAATGCATTATATGCATCAGAAAATAGTGCAACAACAGAAGCATGGGTTGACGATGCAAAAGACAGTTATTTTGTCACTTGGCTTACTAATCACATCAAAGAAGGTAATGGAATCTTAGTTGAGTGGGTAGATTGGGATGGTCACTGGCAAGTTGTCATTGGATATGACACAATGGGAACACCATCTATCGGAGATGATATCATCATCTTTGCTGATCCATATGATACAAGTGATCACTGGCAAGATGGGTACTATTACTATCCAGCTGAGCGTTTCTTCTATATGTGGGAAGACCGCAATGTTGCTCCAAAACCATATCAGATTCAACCATACATTGTTTTGGGTAGCACAAAGTAATATCATAATGACTGCAAACAAACACCTATAAAATGATAAATCTGCTGAAATTCAGCAGATTTTTTTAATATTCTCGTTCCTTGATACTTTTAAATGGTATCTTATTGAATGCTAAGTACTTTACTACATCATGATTTGAAACCATTAATTTAAAACGTTTTAAATAGGAAGGCTCACTAATCATTTCCATCGCTTGTTCAATATCAACCCATACTGCAGAAATCGTTTCAATGCTTGGCTTTAATTCACCAGTTATATATTCACAATGATAATCAAGTGTCACCGTATCTGATTGTAGATTTTTAGTTACACTTAATAAACGCTTGACACATGTTTGAGCATTGCTTTCTTCAAATATTTCTCTAATAACTGCTTCTTCTAAACATTCGTGGGAATCAACACAGCCACCAGGAAACTCCCATCCTCGCATAGGTGTTTCTACTAGTAGCACTTGTCCTTTTTCATTTGTTACAAATCCAGAAACTGCGACAAAATGATTTCTATCTTCTCTTCCAACCCAATAACGTTGCATGACTTTTCCATCTAGTTCTATTTCATTTTCAAATATTCCACCATTACGTTCAATTGTTTTAGCTGAGGCAACATTCTTTTTATCGCATACAAATAAAGGGCGTTTAATTCCATGCTCCTTGCATTTCTCAATAGCTAAACGTACCAATTCATAGCCTAAACCTTTCCCACGATGTTTAGGAGCTAATCCATCTCCTACATGACCACCATAATTGTAAAGATAATTACTTAGCGTTAAGCGAATATTTACCGCACCTATAAACTCTTGCAGTTCATCATCATAGCAAAAGTAAGTCACATCTGGTACAAGTCCATTACGATGTTCCAATGATTCAATTTCATCTTTGTATGAATCATAATGGCGATAATCCCCTTTAGCAATTGCCGCTGGAGTAATATCACTTTCTACCTTGAACCATTCCTCTAGCATTTTTCTTATCTGAGGATAATTTTGTTCACTTAATTTCATTAACGATAACATGTCGTAGCCTCCTTATCTTGCAATTTAATCATTTTTTATACATTAATTTTATTATATCCAATTATATATGTTTTTCCTATAATTAAATACTATTATAAAAAAAAACGATAGATATCATATTATCCACCGTCTTTATTTTTACTAGATGCAACTAAATTTTTATTTTGTCATTGATTCTAAGAACCAAATCGTTTTGTTGTAATTACGAAGTTGATCTTCTAACATAGTCACCGCTTGATAAATATCATCGCGACTTGCTTCACTTCTAAGTTTTTCAGCTTCATTTTTTATATATTTCATATCTTGAATTGCGATTTCTAAAACTGCACTCACTCCCAAATCTTTTGACTCTAGCTCTTTAATCTCACTTACATCTAAGAAACTCTTGAGTGAAGCTAATGGTTTTCCACCCTCTATCTTAATAACTTCTGCTGTATCGTCTAAGACAAGCGCAAAATCTTCGTAAATTGTTTGAAGATACTCATGAATCGTTTTAAAACTCTCACCTACAACATTCCAATGTAAATTGTGTATTTTCATGTATAGTACTCCTACATCTGCAAGATACTTATTCAAACTGTTTATTATTGTTTTTTCCATATTTTCTCCTTTTTTATAAATTTCCAACTAAGTCAAGTCCTGGTTTTAACGTCTTTGCCCCTGGTCGCCATTTTGCTGGGCAAACTTCGTCTCCATGCATAGCAACAAACTGAAGTGCTTGAACTCTTCTATGTAATTCTTCTGCATTTCTTCCTACATTACCTGCAACAACCTCATAGGATACAATTTTTCCTTCTGGATTAATGATAAATGTCCCTCGCTCACTAACTCCAGCATTTTCAATCATTACATCAAACTCTCTTGCTAATGCCCCTGTTGGATCTGCTAACATAGGGAATTTTATTTTCTTTATTGTATCTGAAGCATCATGCCACGCTTTATGAACGTAATGAGTATCACAAGAAATTGAATAAACTTCACAGTTGATTTCCTTAAAACTCTCATACAAACATGCTAAATCATCTAATTCAGTCGGGCATACAAATGTAAAATCTGCAGGATAAAAGAAAAATACTCCCCACTTTCCTAATACATTTTCCTTTGTCACTTTTGTAAATGTATTTTCATGAAACGCATCTACCGAAAACTCTGAAACTGATTTACCAATCATAGACATTAACTAGTCCTCCTTCATTGTCCACCTGTATCCCATGTCAACTTAACAATTATTATCATTCAAATTATGATTTGTATATTAACATTAGATACTGTGTTTATAATGTTAATTTAATCTAACTTTAATCTTAAATCAACTCATATGCCTTGTTTATGATAATATTTCCTTCACTCTTTACTATTAAAATAATTTTTATGAACCTCAAAATAAAGATACGCTTTCGCGTATCTCTTCTTATTGATGTTGCATTTGATCTTCCTCATCTTCTTTACGATTCCAGCATGCAATGAACATGAATAAATCAAAGAGGGCAATAAGGGCAAAATACACACTATATTGATCAAATATTGCCATTGGTAAACTGAAATCTTGAGTTAGTATCAAGAAAATCAAAGTGAGTATAGCTAGTAGAATACCTGCAATACGATATGCCCATAAGCGTTTTTTACTTCGCTCTTTTCCTTCATTCTCTTCATAATGTATTTCTTCACTTCCTTCTTTAATTTCCTCTTTCTCATTTTTTTGTATGAAATAAAGAATCATAAATCCAAATACTATTATAGTCATTACTAAGTCAAATAAACTCCACGTTGGGCGATTATCCCCTATAAGTGGTGTTCCATTTTCTACAAATATTTCCTCGGTAATAACTTCATCACCATACTCTATCGTAATTTCATAACGACCATCTTCTAAATTTTCAAATACTTCTGGTTTAATAATTAGTTTTCCATCTTCAATTTCAAAGTCATCTTCATCTAATGGATTCTCTCCAACAATCACACGGTCTGGCAAGACTCCAGGTTTTCCTGTTTCAAGTTCAACTGACGGCTTACTAACTTTTGTCGTATTTTCAGTACTTTCACTACTGAAACTTGATGAAGAAGTGATAGCACTGCTAGTTGTATCTTCTTCGGAAGTACTTGATGTTGTAGTCGAGATAATAGTTGTACGAGTCGTTGTAGTTAATAAGATAGAAGTAGTCTCAGGATTTGGAGCTACTGTTGTCGCTGGTGATGTTACTATTGGAGGTTTTGGTACAACACTTACTTCTTCTTCAGTTTGTTCGGTTACATTTTCATCAGGATTAAGTGGATTTGGAAACTCTACTATTGCTATGTTTTTTAATAGCTCAACTTTTTCGTGAGTATAAATATATTTTATCTCCACAGTTTGTCCTGATACCAATGCATTTATATTTAACACATTTGTATTCCAACTATAATCTTTATCTTCGACAAGTTGCGTATTTCCAATACTCAATGTTACTTTATCGTGTGCTATGAGTTTAAAAACACTGTCATTGATTTTTATATTGTTTAAGTTTTGAGATCCATCATTCATCACTGTAATTGTATATGTAATCGGTGTTCCCACAATAGCACTTGTTACATTTGCGACTTTTGTAATATTCACACTCACATCCTCTGGATTCACAACTTTATTAATGGATTCAGTATCTTTTAGAGGTGTGTCTGGATCTGCTGGATTGGGAGCTTCAACTATTACAGTATTTTTATAAGTTCCTGGTGTTTCGTATTGCACTTGATAAACAATTGTAATGACCTCGTTTGCCGCCATTTGTTTGATTACCAATGTACTTCCTTGCCATGAATATCGATCACTTGCTAAGGTAATACTACCCACTTGTAGAGTAACTTTCTTTTCATCAATCAATCCAAACACATTATCTTTTATTGATACATCTGTAAGTGGCACAGAACTTGCATTTTTAACTTTGACTGTATATGTGACAAAATCTTTTATATCCGCTTCCTCAGATGATGCGACTTTTGTGACCTCTAGAGCAGGTTGTGGATGAACAACCTTATCTACTTCTGCTTCATCTTTTAGTGGTGTATCCGGGTCAGATGGGTTAGGCGCTTCAATGATAATCGTATTTTTTTGACTTCCTGAAGCATCATATTTCACTTGATAAATCATCGTGAGAATTTCATTTGCATCAATTGATTTGATTGTCAGTTTATCGGCATTCCAAAAATAACGATCTACATCTAATGGTGTCTCCCCAATTTGTAGTGAAATATCTGATTTATCTAATGTTGAAAACACAGTGTCAGTGATTACTGCATTCTTAAGTGCCACACTACTAGTATTTGATATTTTTATTGTATACGTGACAACCCCATCGACAAATGCATTTTCAGTGGATACTTCTTTTGTGATATTTAATGACGGCTCTGGATGAATCTCTTTATCAACTTCTGCCTCATCCATTAGCGTTGTTTCTGGATCTGAAGGATTCGGTGCTTCTACCACAACTTTGTTCGTATATGTGCCTGCACTATTGTATTTTACATCATAGATGATTGTAATGATCTGGTTTGCTTCTATAAAACTGATTATGATTTCATTATCTTTCCACATATATCGACTACTATCTAAAACAATATCATCTACTTTTAATACCACTAATTCTTTGTTTATATCTTGAAATACTGTATCAGTTACGACCACATTGCTAAGCACAACATTTCCTGTATTTTTAACGCTCACCGTATACGTGACAACATCTTGAGCAAAAGCATCGGTTTTGGAAGCTTCCTTAACTACCTCAAGTTGAGCGTTTAATGCTTCAACATCTTTTGTAGTTGTATCTGTTGCGTCAATTGAATCTTGTTTCCCTGTAGGGTCAGATGCTGTTGCCGTTGCAACATTCGTAAAGGTTCCTGATTCTTCGTATATTACTCTATAGACTATCGTAATTGTCTCATTCACATTTATCGCATTTAATACAAGGGTATCTCCATTCCACAAATAACTTCCCGTTTCTAATACCGTTTCTCCAACTTTAACGATAATCTCTTCTTTTTTTATTATATTAAAAGCATTATCATTCACATTGACATCATTCAACACAACGCTTCCAGTATTTTTCACATTCACTGAATAGGTCACTTGATCACCCTCAACCGCAACCATTGTTGATACTGTTTTTTCTACTTCCATTGAAGCTACTTTTTCTGGATCCGGAGCTATCGGTGGATAGGGATTCACAACCTTACATTCAGGAAAAGTAATCTCGATAAAGGGTGGTGAAAAAAGACCTAGATTGTGGTAAAAATGACTATCTTCTCCTGTATATTCAATTCTACTACCTGTTTCATCTTCATAAAAGATAGTTGCATCAAAAGGTGTACCACCTATTTCTTTTGAAAAAAATGATAGTGTTCCTGATGTGGCTGGTGTCCCCTCAGCACTAATCACTCCACATTTATTAGTAACGGCACCATTTATTCCAGTCCCTTGTATCGAACTAGCATAAAAATCTGAACCATTTCCTTCAACTGATCCACTTACTCCATGGCCTCCAATACCAGTAGCGTAGGTTTGAACTTTTCCACCATTCCCTACTACCGCTCCAAACACTCCATGACCATTAGTTGCTTGAGCACTCGCTTTCAAAAAGCCACTCTGTACAATGATTGCAGATTCAATACCATGGGATGCATTAGCATTTCCTCCGTTTGCATTTAATGTTCCTGTTCCAGTAAACACAATATTTCTTGTTTCCCCTTCAATAGATATCGGTCCTTTAATCGCAGAGCCTAGACTATTGGTGATTGTGTTATCTCCACTAAAACTAATTGTCCCTGTTTTCGGCATGATAATTGCCGCATCTACTCCATTATAATTCAAATTCGCATTGTTTAAAGTAAGGGTATTACTATCAACATTATAAAGAACTGTACCATCATTATAGAGATCCGTTGTCTCCCCTGGTGATCCTGTTATCTTTTCACCCATAATAATCAATGTATCACTAACTTCTTCTGATTTTATAATTGTTGAGTTATAACTATTAAATATGATTAGACCTAACGTTACTAAAATACTTACTCCCTTATGTAGTCGTTTCATATAAATCTACCTCCATAAATTGTTTAAATAATTTTAGCTAAGCTTTTTTATATTTTCAAGATTATTGCACCTCAAAATTCTATTTGGATTGAAATTGAGAAATTGAAAATGATTTTATTCATGTTTTTGATAAATATATTTTAGTAATTTTTATAATTTATTTTCGTAACTTTTACTAAAAAAGAATACTCATAAAGAGTATTCTAACGTTTTCCTGCATCATATATTTCACCCGCTGCTTTTGGTCCACTTGCTTTCCCACTAAATATAACAAGGGCAAGTATAGTTGCTAAATAAGGAACCATATTAAACACTTCTGATGGTAACGAAGATAATCCTGGAATAGATGTTGAATAACGTGCTAAAGTTTGTGCAAATCCAAAGAATAGACCAGCCCCTAACAAGCCAAATGGGTGCCATCTTCCAAAGATAAGCGTTGCAATAGCTACGAATCCTAAACCGTGTATTGATCCAACAAAGTAGTAAGGCGATGTCGTTAATACAAGTGCAGCCCCTGCAATAGCAGATAATGCCCCAGATGTAAGTACCCCAATCCATCTCATTTTTGTAACACTAATCCCCATTGAAGCACTTGCCTGTGGAAATTCTCCACAAGATCTAAATTGTAATCCAAATGGTGTTTTATAGAGAATAAACCAAGCAATAATCACAAGGATAAATGTAAGGTAAATCGTTTGATATGTTGTAAAGATGACTCCAATAACTGGAATATCACTCAAAAACGGAATTGTTTCTTTCCCAAACGTAGAAGCATTACTATAAGCCATTGTTGATTTTGCGCCAAACATAATTTCACTTAAGTAAATCGTAAGGCCACCTGCTAATACATTTAGCGCAGTTCCTGAGATAGTTTGGTCAGCTTTCATATGAATTGAGGCGAAAGCATGAAGTGAAGCGAAGGCAATTCCTGCTAACGTTGCGATAAAAAGTGCAAGCCAAGGATTTGGCGAGCCAGCTTGTTCAAGTATCACAACAGCACTTGCACCAGCAAATCCACCTATCATCATTCCACCCTCTAGTGCAATATTGACAACTCCACAACGTTCGCTAAACAATCCACCAAGCCCAGCTAAGATAAGCGGAGTTCCAAGCACAAATGTAATTGATATCATATCTAAAAGTAACGTCATGCTGATTCCTCCTTCACTTCTATCTTAGGTTTTTCCTTTTTCCGAATTTTATTTAATACCATTACAATTCCATATTGGATTGCAATAATAAAGATAATAGATGCTTGAATTAGCTCAGAAATTTCTTTCGGAATATCAAACAATTGAAGGTTGTTTCCACTGGATTGAAGTAATCCAAAAAGTAGCCCAGCAAGAGCAACGCCTAACGCATTTGCAGCTCCGATTAAAGCAACTGATATTCCTGTAAATCCATGGTTATCAAACCCAGTAAAATATCTTCCATGATGAAACTGACCAAGAATGACGATCGCACCTGCAATACCTGCGAAAGCCCCAGAAATCATCATTGATAATACTACGTTTCTCTCTACTTTCATACCCGCAAAACGACTTGCTTCCTTATTAAATCCTGTTGCGCGTAAACTGTAACCAAATGTAGTTTTTTCGATAATAATATAAAATAATATAACACAAAGAATTACTGCTATTATTCCCCAGTTTAACTGTGAAGTTGTATCTGTTAGTTTACCAAGCTCAGCACTTTCTGGGAATGAAATTGTACGAGCTCTAGTATTTTCATCAACAGGCAATAAATTTTTTACCAGTAGATTTGAACACTCAATCGCTATATAATTCATCATAATGCATATCACGACTTCATTAATTTTTTTCCGAGCCTTGAGAAAGCCGGGCACAAATCCCCAAAGCGCACCCGCAATTGCCGCAGCTATAATACATACAATTGCATGAAGAACTTGTGGTAAATCAATAAGTAATGCTGTCATACTCGCTGCAGCTGCCCCCATAATATATTGTCCCTCTGCTCCAATATTGAACAGACCTGTTCGAAACGCAAAGGCTACTGATAAACCAGTAAGGATAATTGGCATCGAGTCTAGAATCCAGTTGAATACATAAATTAATTTGATTTCATCTCCTGGTTTACTTAAATTATATCCTGTCATTGCACGAACTAAAGCAGTCACCATTCCCATTGGATCTCGACCTGATAACCAAACCACAAGAAATCCAATCGATACCCCAAGCACAACGGCAATGATAGATATTAAAAACGGGTTATATTTCTTTTGCATTCAACTTGCCCCCTTGTCTTTTTTGACCAGACATCATGAGTCCTAGTTCTTTTTCATCTGTTTCACTAGCAATAACTTCCCCTGTGATTTCCCCATTACATAGTACAATGATACGATCAGCTACATCTAATATTTCATCTAGTTCAAGAGATACCAATAGCACTGCTTTTCCTGCATCACGCTCTTGTATTATCCTTGAGTGAATCACTTCAATTGCTCCAACATCCAATCCACGAGTTGGCTGACATACGATTAATAAATCTGGTGAGTGATCAATTTCTCTTGCAAGAATTGCCTTTTGTTGATTTCCACCTGACATACTTCGTGTTAATGATTCTCTACCTTCACCACTTCTTACATCGAATTCATCAATAAGTGTATTAGCATATTCATCAATCTTATCATTCATTAAGAATCCATTCTTACTAAATCGCTCAGTCTTATAATCATGTAAAATAAAGTTCTCTTTTAACAGAAAATCCAGCACAAGTCCATGTTTATGACGATCTTCTGGAATGTGTCCCATCCCTAAATCATAGCGCTCTTTGATTGATTTACCACTCAATAACTGATCATTCAAATAGATTTCGCCTGATATTGCTGGTTGAAGTCCAGTAAGTGCATAGACTAACTCTGTCTGGCCATTACCATCAATTCCTGCAATACCTAATACTTCTCCTGATTTCACGCTTAAGCACAAATCTTTATTTACTCTAACACCTCGCGTGTTCTTAGTATTTAAGTTAACTACACGAAGTACTTCACGCTCTGGTTTTGCCTTTGTTTTCTCCACTGAGAAATTAACTTCACGGCCAACCATCATTTCTGCCATTTCTCGCACTTCCGTATTTTTCACATCTACTGTGCCGATGTACTTTCCACGACGCAACACGGTACACTCATCTGCTACTTGTTTGATCTCTTTTAATTTATGCGTAATTAAAATTATCGTTTTTCCTTCATTGATTAAATTACGCATAATTTGCATTAATTCTTCTATTTCTTGTGGAGTTAGTACTGCTGTAGGCTCATCAAAAATTAATATATCAGCATTACGATACAACATCTTCAGTATTTCTACTCTTTGTTGCATACCTACAGAAATCGAATCGATTTTTGCATCTGCATCCACCATTAAACCATATTGCGCTGATATTTCTTTGACGCGTTTTTTTGCTTCTGCCAAGTTAATTGTTCCATATGATGTTTTTGGTTCAATCCCCAGGATGATATTTTCTGTAACACTAAAACATTCTACTAGTTTAAAGTGTTGATGCACCATCCCAATACTTAGCTGATTTGCAACATTTGGACTTGTGATTGCTACTTCTTTTCCATTCACTAAAATCTTTCCTTTTGTAGGTTGATATAAGCCAAATAAAATTGACATTAGTGTTGATTTACCAGCACCATTTTCCCCCAGTAAAGCGTGTACACTTCCTTTTTTTACACGAAGTGTAACATTATCATTTGCTCGAATTCCAGGAAAGTCTTTTGTAATACCTAACATTTCAATTGCATATTCCATATTTTTTCCTCATCTTTGTATATTTAATTATACCATATGTAGCTAAGTCCCCTCAAGTAATAGTACGTATACGAAAAAAGAGACGAAATTTTCGTCTCTTACGGCAATTATTATTCTGGTATTTCGCTTACTACAATTTCTCCAGCAATGATTTTTTCTTTATACATGTCGATTTCTGCTAAGATTTCTTCAGATAAGTTTGGATTTTCTTCTGGAATTCCCACACCATCATCTGCTAATGTATAACGTACAACTCCACCTTCGAATGTACCATCTGCAACAGCTTTAACTGCATTATAAGTAGCAGTATCTACGCGTTTTAACATTGATGTTAATACAGCAGATTCACCTTCAGTACCATATAGTCCATATTCGTATTGGTCAGTATCTACACCAATTACCCATACATCTTCACCATTTTCGCGACGCTCTGCAGTTTCTTGGATAACTCCATTACCTGTTCCACCCGCTGCATGATAAATAATATAAGCACCTTGTCCAAATTGTTTTTGTGCTAGTGTTTTACCTAACTCAGGAGCTTGGAAATCATCAGCATTATCATAAAGAATTGTAGCTTCTGGATATACTGCCCAAACACCTTGTTGGAAACCAGCATAGAATTTATCCATAGTTGCTGATTCTTGTCCAATGATGAACCCTACAGTATCTTCACCAGCCTCTTTAGCCTTAAGACCTGCCGCTACACCTACTAAGTATGATCCTTCATGCTCAGCAAATACAGCTTGTTGAAGACTATCTGTAACTGGTAACCAGTCAACGTCAATAATTAACATTTTTTGTTCAGGATATGTTTCTGCTACTGTTGCTACTGCATCAGAGAATAAGAAACCAGCTGCTGCAAGTAAATCAACTTCTTCGTCTGCAAAAGTTGTTAAATTAGGAATGTAGTCAGTATCTGCATCCGATTGCAGGAAATTATACTCAATCATATCTTCTCCAACTTCAGCTGCATATTTTTCAATTCCTTCATAACTTGTTTGGTTGAATGATTTATCATCAATTCCACCTACATCAGTTACAAACCCAACTGATATTTTTTCTCCAGTTTCACCTTCAGCAGGTTGTGTCGTTTCTTCTGATGTTCCTTCTGTTTGGTCGTCTGCAGGTGTATCACTTGATGTACATCCAGTAATTCCTACAGCTAAAAGTAGTGCTAGTCCTAATGTAAGTAATTTTTTCATTTTTTCCTCCTATTTATTTTAATAAACTGAAATGCAAAAATTTACTGCTACCTATATTAAACCACTTTTATACCGATTTTTCAACTTAACTAGACTGTTTCTATACTGAAGCCGTTACAAATTTGCATTTACCTGATATTTTAACGCTTCCTAAATTTGCAGGCGCAAAGTATGTTTCCCCTTTAACACAGTTCATTGTCTCATTATTTGCACTGATTGTTCCACTTCCATCGATAAATGTAAAAGCTACAAAACTCTCTTGTTTTACCTCTACCACAACCTCTTGCTCAACTTCATAAGAGTCGACTTTAAAATAATCGCAATGCGATACTTCACCTTTTTTATATTGGTCAAATTGTTCCATAACACATGGTGCTACTTCCCAATCAATAGGTGATAATGTAGATACATCAATTGCCTTATCAATATGCAACTCTCTTGTCTTACCATCTTTTCCAACTCGTCCAAAGTCATACACTCGATATGTAGAGTTAGAATTTTGTTGAATTTCTAGAATTACAATTCCCTCAGTAATTGCATGAATCGTTCCTGCCTCAATAAATGCAACATCTCCTGCTTTTACTGGTGCTTTTTTTAATACATCTGTCAGTGTATTATTTTCAATATGCTCACGCATTTCTTCTTTTGTGATTTCTTTATTTGTCCCAAAATAAATGAACGCATCTTCTTTTGCTTCTAAAATATACCAAACTTCTGTTTTCCCGTATTCTTTTTCAACACGAAGTCCATAATCGTCATTTGGATGAACTTGGATTGAAAGACTTTGCTTTGCATCGATAAATTTAGATAAAATTGGAAAGTAAGAAAATTTTTGTGCATTCACTCCTAAAATTTCTTTCCCTTTAATATTAATGAAATCGACTAATGTCTTCCCTGCATATTCCCCATTGGCAAGTACACTAGGTCCATCTGGATGAGCAGATACTTCCCAACTTTCTGCTAGTGGTGTGCAATCAGTTGTTTTATTGTAATTTTGCTTAAGTATTTCTCCACCCCACAGATAGTCTTTTGATGCTGGCTTTAATTTTAATAATTGCATTTTTTTATTCGATGCTCAATTGAGCACTTTTCCTTTCAAACAAGTCTATTTTACCATAAAAAAGACAATCCGAAGATTGTCTATTAACTATTTTTGTTTTTTCTTGTAATATTCTTGAATTGATAAAGCCACAAGACCAATCAATACACACAAATAAGGAATCGTATTGATTAATTCAGATGGTAAATCAGTAATTGCTAAGCGGTTTACTACCCCTTGTGCAATTGCGAACACTATTGTTGTAAGAACTACAATTAAATAGTTTCCACGTCCTACAGCATTCGCTGCAATCCCAATCCAACCACGTGATGCAGTCATGTTGTTAGAGAAGATAGATAAATATCCCATAGATAAATAAGCTCCTCCTAATGCTGCAAAGATACCTGATAGTACGATTGCGATTAAACGTACGCGATTTACTTTAATTCCCACTGATTCAGCGGCATGTTCATCAAGCCCGCAAGCTTTCATTCTTAATCCAAATGGTGTTTTGTAAATTAGAATCCATACGAAGATTGCTAATACAATACACACATAAGTTAAGAAATAATGCCCTGAAATAATTTCTCCAAGAATCGGAATATCTTGAATAAATGGAATATCTACTGTAGGCAATACCTTTGAAGGGAGGTTCGCTGTTGTTCCTTTTGATCCTGTTAGTACTAACAACAACCAAACAGTAAAGTCTGCAGCAAATAAGTTCAATGCGATCCCAACCATAATTGGGTTTGCCTTCATACGCATCGTAAAGAAAGCTAATACACCAGCACATAATGCCCCAATAATAATAACTCCAAGTAAACCTAACCAAGCACTTCCTGTAATAGCACTAAAATATACACCAAAGAAAGCTCCAAAAATCATGATACCTTCCACGGCGATATTTGGAATACCTGCTGTTGCAGCCGTGTATGCTGACATTGAGGCAAACATTAATGGTACACCTACACGAATAACGATGAAGATAAATGAAGCACTGAAGAAAGTTTCAATAATGTTATCCATTTTTTCTTTCCTCCTTCAACATTTGTCTTTCTCTCCATTTCTTTAAGAAATATTGAGAAGATATTAATAAAGTTAAGATTACTTCTACAATTGAAATTAACTTAACATCAATTACAGTGCTACTATTCGCAAGTAATTGAGCAGAAGCACGAAGGTATGAAATTCCAAATGATGCAATCAATACACCAATTGGATGATTTTTCCCTAACATTGCAATTAGTGCCCCAGTAAAACCAAGACCCGGTAGTGTTGCCCAAGAGAAACTACGATACATTCCCAGTAGCTCTACAGAAGCTCCCATACCACCAATAAATCCTGCTAAGAAGTGAACTACCATAAATAATCCAAAAGCACTCATCCCTGAATACTTAGCGAAATCTTTGTTTAAACCAGTCATACGTATGCTATAACCAAGTTTTGTTTTAAATAATAAGATATATACAAATGCTACTGTCAACAACATGATAATTAAACCAGTATGCACTTGTGTTTTTGGAATTAAATTTTCTAATTTAGCACTTGCTACAAATGGCGCTGAAGATTGTCCAGTTACCCCTGAAACAGCTAAGAAAGTCTTAATAATCCAAAATCCAATCCCATAAAGGATACTATTCATCATTAGTGATAATACTAACTCATCTGTATTAAACTTCGCTTTCAAAAATCCTGGGATTAATGCAATTAATCCCCCACATAATCCAGCTGCAAGAATACACATTCCAGTATCAATTACCGAGTTTCCTGTTAGTCGTAACTCTGATACCGCAAAATACGTACAGGCAACTCCACTAATGTAGAAAATACCTTCAGTACTTAAATTAAATAATCCCGTTCTAAAATACAGTAATGTCGCTAATCCAGCAAATGTTAATGGGATCATCTTTACTAATACTGAACCAAAATAGAACTCACTTTTTAGTGGATATGTCATCAAATTGATAAAGTCTGTAATTGGATCTGGTGATACTAAGCATAATACTAAAAATGTTAATCCAAGCGCAATTCCAATCGCAACAAAAATACGAAGCGCTTCAAATGGTCTTTCGTTTGTCCATTTGAGTAACGGTTTTTTTGTTATTTTATTTTCCGTCATAACATGCCCCCCTGATTTGTTGTTCATCTTGTTTTTGAACACCTAACATATATAATCCAAGTTCACTTTCTGTAACGTTGGATAAATCATCAAAATACGCTACAATTTCCCCTTCGTACATTACAATCAACTGATCTGATAGTGATAGTACTTCATTTAAATCTGCACTCACCAATAAGATACCTGCTCCTTGGTTACGAATGCTGATTAACTCTTGGTGAATATAGTTAGCACTCCCTACATCAATCCCACGTGTTGGCTGTTCTGCAACCATGAGTTTTGGATTTGTTTTCCATTCACGCGCAACCACAACTTTTTGAATATTACCACCTGATAATGATCCAATTTTCTCGCGGCGAGAACTTGTTTTTACACTGAATCGCTCAATAAGTGAATCTGCTTCTTTACGTATCGCTTTTTCTTTAAGGAATAGCTTTCCGCTGTACTCTTTTTCTTCAAAATATGTAGAAACAATATTATCTTGAATAGATGCTTCTGCAGCACACCCCTCAATCATACGATCTTCTGGAATGTAAGAGAGTCCATTATCTCTTTTCTTACGAATAGAGTATTTTTCTATTGAATCTCCTGCTAATTTAATTTCTCCAGATTGGTGTGGAATAAGACCAGTAATCGTTTTAATTAACTCTTCTTGTCCATTCCCTTGAACTCCTGCAATCCCTAAAATTTGACCTTGTTTAACCGCAAAGCTCATATCATCTACTTTGACGATACCATGTTCACTATGTTTTAAGTTATGTACTTCAAGAACTGGTCTTGCATTCTCATAAACTGTCTTCATTTCAGAATAGTTATTTTCCAACTTACGTCCAATGATTAATTCTGTTAAATCACTTATTGTAACGTTCTCTGCATCAAATGTACCTTTTGATTCCCCATTACGGATAACACTAATACGATCTGATATTTCTTTTACTTCGTTTAATTTATGTGAAATAAACACAATCGTATGTCCTAATTCTTTGAACATTTTAAGTTGCTCAAATAATGCCTGTGTTTCTTGTGGAGTTAAAACAGCTGTAGGTTCATCCAAAATAATTACTTCTGCATGACGGTACAATGTTTTAAGTATCTCAACTTTTTGTTTCGCACTTACTGTCAAGTCTTCTACTTTTTTCTCTACATCAATATCAAAATTATATTTTTGGGTTAACTCTTTTACTTGTTTTGTTGCTTCCTTCATATTAAGGAATGCTCCATTATGCGGTTCATTTCCTAATACAATATTTTGCACAACAGTGAATGATGGAATCAACATAAAATGCTGATGAACCATCCCAATTCCATTTTCAATTGCTTCCATTGATCCACTATAGTTAATCTCTTGACCTTTGTAGTAAACTTTCCCTGATGTTTGTTTCTCAATCGCAAAAATGATTTTCATCAAAGTTGATTTACCCGCACCATTTTCCCCTACAATTGAGTGAATTTCACCTTTTTTTAGTTCGATGTTAATATTTTTGTTCGCCACCGTACCATTAGGATAGATCTTTACAATGTCTTCTAATTTTAAAATTATATCTTCCATAAATTATCCTCACCTTATGTAAATAATGCTCTATCTTACTTAAAAGATAGAGCATATATTATATTTAATCCAACTATTACTTCGTTAATTCAGAATATGTATCGAATGCTGTGTTATCTTTTAGCTGACTAGCAACCTCAGTTTCTTTATTATAAACTTTATCAGAGAACTCATTCACTGTTGCGATTTGTTCTTCTGTCATATTTGCTAAATAATGTTCATTTTCTGCAAGTCCAACACCATCATCTGATAGAGTCAATGTAACTTGAGTTCCATAAGGAGCAGTACCATCAATCATTGCAGTGATTGCATTTAGAATACCTTGGTCAGCTCTTTTTAATCCTGAAGTTAGGATTGTTTCTGCTAACGCTGGTTGCTCTTCTAGTGAAACATATTGGTCAGTATCTACACCAATTGCCCAGATTCCTGCTTCTGCAGCAGCTTCAAACATACCGTTTCCAGCACCACCAGCTGCATGGAATACTACGTCTGCACCTTGGTCAACCATGTTTAATGTGATTTCTTTTGCAGTTCCTGTATTTGCGAAATCTCCAACAAATCCTGTTAATACTTGGATATCTGGATTTACATCACTTGCTCCGTGCATGTATCCTGTTAAGAATTCTTTAATTCCATCGATTTCCATTCCACCAACTGCTCCAATAACTCCTGTTTCAGATTTTGTAGCTGCTACAACTCCTGCAAGGTATCCGATTTCATTTGATGCGTAAGTAATTGCATATACATTATCTAATGAGTTTGCTTCTGCATTAGAGTAATCAAAATTTAAAAATTTAACATCTGGATTTTCAGCTGCTACTGCTAACATTGCTGCTTCGTATTCGAAGTTTCCAGAGATGATAATGTCATAACCATCAGCAACTGCTTGACGATTAGCTGTTTCCCAGTTTGCAGCATCAGTTCCCATTTCGATTAAGTTGGTTTCAACTGCATCTCCATATTTTTCTTGAACTAATTGAAGTCCTGCATGAGTGATATCAAAATATGATTGATCTCCTACATAAGGTAGTATCAAAGCGATACGTGTAACATCCTCAGTTGTTTCTTCTGTTGTTTCTTCTGTTGTTCCTTCCGTTGTTCCTTCTTCTTCAGTACTAGTTGAACCACATGCTGTTAATGCGATTGCAAGCATTGAAACAAGAAGTAAAGATAGTAACTTTTTCATTTTTCTTTTCCTCCCAAAAATATATTGAAAACTATTATTAGTTAACAATCATCTTTATGTAACATTTTGTTACTAAACAATTAAATCATAAAAAGTCTATTTTTTCAATAATTAATAGTGAAAACGCTTGAATATAATGCATATTTGTTGATTTAATATAAGCTTTGTGATTTATATCTCATCTTTTCATATTCTTGCTTCTCATGTATACTAAAATTATTGTAGGAGGACTTTATGAATAAACAACCCAATATACTATTAATTACCACGGATCAGCAGAGATCCGATACGATACATGCTACAGGTGCAAAACATATGATAACTCCCAATTTAGACCGTTTAGCGCAAGAAGGGTGTAGCTGCTTAAATGCCTACTCTCCCAATCCCGTATGCTTACCTGCTCGTCACAATATCGTTACCGGTCTAAGTGCTCGACATCATACTTTTGATGATAATTACTTTGATGATAGTCATCAAATACCTTATCAGTTACCTACCTTTGCTCAGTGTTTATCCGATCATGGTTATGATACAATCGCAATTGGTAAAATGCACTTTCAACCTTACCGCCGCCATAATGGTTTCAACAAACTGAAATTGATGGATGAAATCCCACGCTTCCGTGAAGATGATGAATATGCAATGTATTTAAAAAATAATGGCTATGAGCATCTACAAAGTATTCATGGTGTCCGCCATCTTCTTTATATGCAACCCCAGCAATCGATTGTTGATGAAGCTCACCATGGTACAACTTGGGTAGCAAATGAGGCAATTGATTATATACAGCAACGAAGTTTTGGGCGTCCTTTTATGATGTGGGCTGGATTCATTGCTCCACATCCACCGTTTGATGTACCACATGAATGGGCTGACTTGTATAAAGGAAAAACATTGCCAGGACCGCATATTTCAAAGACTGAAATTTCAACTTTAGCAAAAGAGAACATCAATATTGGAAACTACCCAAATGAGGGAACACTGATGCGGGCTCGTGAATTATATTATAGCGCTATCTCTCATGTTGATCACCATGTTGGACGTATTCTTGATGCCTTAGAAAAACAAGGAGAACTTGATAACACCTTCGTCATTTTCACAAGTGATCATGGAGAAATGCTTGGAGATATGGGAACCTTTCAAAAATTTCTACCTTACGATGGATCAAGTAAAATTCCGATGTTAATGAGATACCCAAGTAAAATTGAAGCCGGAACTCAAATGACAAAATTTACTGATCTTAATGATTTATTTCCAACCTTTCTTGACTTAGCAGGAATTGAAATGCCATCTCACCTTGATTACCCAGGAAAATCATTATTCGACAAAACTGCTGATCGTGAATTCCAATATATTGAGCATCAACATGGCGCAAGACGTTGGGTAAGTGTTCGTAATCAAGCATACAAATACAACTACTATTATGGTGGGGGAAAAGAAGAATTGTTTGATATGATTAATGATCCATTTGAAACAGAAAATTTGATCCTTACAAAAGCAAGTGAAGTCAAAGAGATTTCTCAACAAATGCGTCAAAAATCCATTGAGTTAGAATTTCGCTATGGTTTAGAAGACTGCATTGAGAATAATGATTTCAAAAAATATGATGACTTTGAAATCAATTTCTATCGCGAAGCTAATCCACCCTTCTTTCCTAAGTTTTTAAGGAATCAAAAAGAAAAAGACAAACTTCTTTCACTTGAAGAAGAAATAAAACTAGCTTTACGTCATGAACCTACTGATCTTCACTTACTAGATATTGATTACTTTGTAGAAAAAGGCATCTTAAATAAGAATAAACTATAAGAAAAACTGCAGTGATTAGATGAAAATTCATCTCTCACTGCAGTTTTTTTATTTACTTACACCTTCGTTTTGACGACGGTCTAAAGATTTTCCATTTCTACTAGAACCATACCCTAAAATAGTAGCTTGGTTCAATGAAATTTCATTATTTTTTAGTTTTTCGATTTCACTACGTTTTACAAGATATCCTGTGACACGCACAACATCTCCACCATCTTCATATCCACTGAAGTATCTTACACCACTTTTAATTCCACCTTTTACAATGTCAAGTAATGCTGGTAATGAGTCTTTCCATGTCTCATCAAATTTATAGATATCTCCTGTTCCCGTTGGGAAATATTTGTGATATAGCGTTGAGTGCATAATTTGTTGATGCACAGCTGGTTCAAATCCAATTGGAATACGAGTTCCAGGACTACTGTCTTGCCCATCAGTATCAATACCAACTTGAGCATGTAGCCAAACACGGTTTTCACGGTTTTCTGAATAAGGAACACGTTTTGTTTCACAGATTTCTTCAATTTTTTCTAAAATTTGTACACCAAGCATATCTGCTTCTTTGTTGTGTCCAAATCCTTTTGATTTGTCACTAATTCCAAGCAAGATATTACAACACTCAGCTAAACCTACTAATCCAAACATTCCTACAAAGTTTTCACGTTGTACAAATCCTTCTTTTACTAAGAAATTTGATTTGAAATATGCTGCCTCTTCTACTAAGAATTTCGTACGTTTTTCAATCATTTCAATCATCAGTTCAGAGTAGTGTGGTAAAACACGATTTAAGAAATCATCAATCGATGTTGCTTCTAGTGCAGCAGAAGATAAACGTAGGCGTTGTAGCGTGTATGCTCCACCTTTTACCATAAAACCGTTGTAGCAACTTGCGATTCCATAGTCTTCTCCTAAATCTGCTTTAAACATCTTATGATTCGCAAAACTTGGCTTACTTGTCGCTAACATACATTTTAAACATAACTTCGCAAACTCATCATCTGTTTCATCTTCATCATATTTCATTGTCAAGTTAGGAACTGCCAATTGCATTTCTTGTGTTAATTCAAGAATGATTCTACCTGCTACTGTAGCTTTAGGACCAATATTAGCATGAACAAATGAATCAGGCATTGATTTATCAATACTTAATAGAAATAAACGAATTGCTAATTTTGCTTCTTCTTCACTTGTAATAAATGGTTCTAACAAATAGTCAATGTTTCCTAAATATACAGGATATGTTGATCCCGTTGGGGCATTACGATATAAAATCATCAAGTAATGTGTTGCCTCCCAAATATTAGTAGGTACTGGTAAATCTAAAAATTCACAACCTTTTTCCATTAAAACTGTATAATCTGGCATCAAATAACGTGGTCGAAATGGAGCATTCCCTTCGAATAACCCACATATAATTTCTTTGTCTACTGCTTCTAAGTAAGCCTCACTACATTCAATTGGATCGATGGAATTTTCTCCCTCTTTCATCAAGTTGTTGAATTGTTGTTGAAGAGTTAAAGTTTCATCTTTAATAATTTTTAATACATTTTCACTCATACTTATCTCCTACCTTGTTTCTCATTACATAATCCACTATTTTTACTACTTTGTCAAATACAATAATACCAGTAAAATCGCGTTTGAATATTCTTTTTTAAAAAGATTAAAAAAGCACAGAATCTCTGTGCTAATAATTAGATTTCAGTTTTCCAAAGTCCATGTAAATTGCAATACTCATAAGCTGCAATGGCCGTTGTTCCCTGAGTCAGCTCAAACGTTGCAATTGGGGCATCTATCGGTGTTAATTTCTTGTATTGCCATCCTGTTGTAGTGTTTAGTGCAACCCAATCAATTAGATGATCTTCACTCATTGGATGCTGTACACTTCCCACCGATACAGTTACTGTACTACCTTCTTGAGATACTACTGGTAAATGCTTTTCAGTTGCTGCCTCAGTTGTGTTCGCAACCAATGTTGTCATTGGTCTTCCACAACAATATAACGGTACACCAGCATCGTTTACTAGGTGTGCAATATTCTTACAAACTTCACATACATGTAATTTATCCATAATTTTAAATAACCTCCTTAAGTTATAAGGTTATTATAATCACTAATATATTTTTTGACACCTTATATGCACTTTTTTTGTGCCATCAATATCATCGCTATTGTTTTCGCATCAATAATTTCATTTTTCATTATCATTTCAACTAACTCTTCCATACAATGTTGACTTACCGAAACATGTTCATCCTCATCTAAATTTTGTCCTACATAAGACAAGTCTTGGGCAAAATACATGTATATTTTTTCTTCTAGATACGCACCGGTAGGTACAAGTTCTCCTAAATAATTCCAAGTTTTTGCACTATACCCTGTTTCTTCTTGTAGTTCTCTTTGTGCGCAAAGAAGTGGATTTTCTCCTTTTTCTAGTTTCCCTGCAGGTAACTCCATCATTACTCGTTGTTGTGCATAACGATATTGTGTAACACAAAATATTTCTTTTTGATCATTCATCGCAAGGATTGCTACGCCTCCATGATGTTCCACTACTTCTCGTGGATATACTTTTTGATTGATTTCCACTTCATCTCGTCGCACATTAATAATTTTTCCTTCATATATTCTTTCACTTCCTATTCTTTTCTCTTCCATTATTTCTCTCCATTTCGTTCTAAATGATTACCTTTTTTCCTATGATATATAGAGGTGATTCCTTTGAATTTTCTTAAGTCCAACATTTTATTTCATGTCTACTTTCTCATTTGGTTAGTACTACTTCTATTTTATAATCAAACAACATTAGAAATATCTACAATAAATGTGCAAATGATTCAAGCTGGATTATTTATCCTCATTTCAGCACTCCTTGTAAGAAAGTCTGACCACATGATCATATGCACATTATTCATTTATTTAATTGTATCTTTTTTTAACCTACAACTTCTGATTCTACTTTTTCTTATTAGTTCTCTCTATCTCATTGATTGGCTTCGATAAAGTTTGCGATATCTATCGCAATACGTTCATCTACATTTTGTTTTATCGTATAATAAGTATCTGGTGATTTTGTTAGGTTCCCTTCCATCATCAAGTGAGAAAGTCCAGGATAACTAATAAATGTCCATAATTTATTTTCCAAATAAATTGCTTTCCAAGTTTCATATTCACTCATTGGTACTTGATAATCTTCTTCTCCTTGAAGCACTAGCACTGGAACACTAATATTACTAGCTTCACTCAACTGATCATAACTTAATATATCATTCCAATAAGATGCTCCTACACCAAATACAGTTTCTCCTTCCGCTAATTCAGTAACTTGTTCAAGTTGTCTTTGGAGCTCAGAATTTTCTCCATTAAAGTTGGCTAAATAATTTAATTGATATTCCATCAAGTCATAAAAATTGGATGCAGGTGCTGCCATCATCACATACCCCGCTGCATCAATTTCATGAGCAATACGTGGAATACTCATACCACCTAAACTATGTCCCAAAACATATATTTGTTCTTGATTTATATCTTCCCTTGTTTTTAATATTGAATAGATATCCTCAACATCATTAATGACTTCATCATATAATGTCGCATCAGCATGATTTAGTGAGTTAGGATCGACAAATGTTCGTTTGTCGTAACGATAAGTAGCGATTCCTTCTTGAGCCAACTGATATGCTAAATCACGAAACACAGTATTCCCATAAAGTGTTTCATTCATATCGTTTGGTCCTGAACCATGCACTAAAATTACTACAGGACCTGGCTCTATCCACTCTGGTAATGTTAGTACTCCATTCAATTCTAAACCATCTCGCATAACTAATGGTAAGTCGACAAGTGTACTATTTTGTGGGGCTTGTACGATTGGCTCACTTATACTTGTCTCAATGAACTCGACAAAATTTATCCCTGCAATTTCTCCGGAATTGTTAAATACCAAGTTTAAAGTGAAGTTTTCTTCTGTGCACACGAGTGGAGCTTGTACAATCACATATTCTCCCTGTGAGTATTCATTGAATGGTTTTACCTCTTCAATATCTCCACTACTCTCTAGTGTCATCGCTAACATAAGGGTAACCTGCTCAAGCATTACATCATCTGCCATCACAACATCATATTCGAAGTGTGTCTTTAACACTTCATACTCTTTCGCTTGCAGGGCTTCAACGTAGTAAGTCGCAACTTCTTGATAAGTTCCTTCAAAAACTTCCACATAATTTTGCTCAGCTACCTTCTCCACTTCAGGCGTACTTGTACACCCCACCAACAAGATACTTAATCCCAATACAACTAAACCCTTTACCACTTTCATTTCTGTTCTCCTATGTTTCTAGCATTTCTCTAATAACTTTACTAATAAATCATATGTTATTTCAAATGAATCTAAATCCATGCACTCAAATGGTGTATGTGAGTTTTTAATTAATGGTGCACACGTGATGATATCAATATTTGGAATCAGGTTGCAAAACACCCCGCACTCACTACCTGAATGTGTTGCCTCAAATTGCAAATCCTTTTTGAACGTATCATGATAGATTTCCTTATATAACCGTCTAAGAGTCGAGCCATTTTGATATGCCCACCCTGGAAAATGATATACACTTTCATAAATGTAACCAAAAGCATCACAATTACATTGAATCTCATCACTCATTACTTCTATCCAACTATCCATACTACTACGTAAGGCAAATACAATAAATACGCCTGTTTCACTTAACCTGAAGATTCCCATATTAATTGAAGCTAGTGGCAAATGATTGATTCGTACATCTCTAGCAATCAATCCATTTCTTAACGCCATCACAAATTGAATGACTTTTTTTGAATCATCTACATTCATTGCTTTATTAGCCACATTTGTCTTCACAAAGCATATTTCTACTTTTGGATCTGTTGCCTCTAACTCATTTAAAATGGCACATTTAATCGATTCAATGACTTCTTGAATTCTTTCAATTTTATCATTTGAAGCAAATGTAATGAGACATTCGCGAGGAATTGTCGTCTCTTTATTTCCACCTTCAATTTCAATCAATTGAAAATGAACTCCTCGTTTAGCTAATTCCCACATCACACGAGCGGCAATTTTGTTTGCATTACCGCGTTGTAAATTAATATGATTCCCAGAGTTGCCTCCTAATAAACCATAAACACTGAGCTCATACGTAGGTATCTCAATTTTTTCAAAGGCAAACTTTTTCTCTAACTCGATTACTCGTCCTCCAGCTGCTGAAGTAACGACAACACCTTCGCTTCCAGAACCTAGGTAAATCATACGATGTGCTTCAAAATATTCTTTCTTTAACTGCATACACCCAAGTAATCCCGTCTTCTCTTGAACAGTAAACACACATTCAAGTGCAGGATGAGCCACAGTCGTGCTTTCAAGTATTGATAAAATATAACTGATTCCTGCACATGCATTAGCACCGATAGAAGTTCCATCTCCATGAATCCATCCATCTACTATTTCATATCTTACTGGCTCGGTTAAACAATCATGATCTACTTCTTCTTCCTTTTCATAAGCCATGTCTATATATGTATGCAGAATTATTTTATCGCGATTTTCTTGCCCAAAATAAGCCTCTTTATAAATAACCACATTCCCAAATATATCTTGCACATATTTGAATTGATTTGTTGTTGCAAATGCAACCAAGTAATTACTTAATTGTCTCTCATTTGCCGTTGTATGAGGAATTTTTAAAACATCGTTAAAGTACTTGTAGTAAGATTTCGTTAGATCAAACATCGTGTGGTCCTCCTTTATCATATACAGCCTTGTTAATTACTTGTTGAAAAATCCTATATCCATCTATTTCCAATTTAACTATATCATATAGTTATGCTTTTGATTAGTTTAAAAGTATATTTATTTGTATAAATTTATGATTACTTCGTGTCTTTTATTTACTAAAAAAGAAGAAATACACTCTTTTTCCTTTCCAAAAATATCTCTAAATTTTTATAGTTTTTTCTACTAGCCTTAGGTAATCCGATTACTACAGATTTTATATCAGATGATGATATCAATACACATTTATGTACTTTATTATCTCTTGCAATATCTCTATACTTATTTTCTTTAAATTACACTATTTGTTAAATATTTTATGATTCAATGTCATTTAAGCGCTTTCAATTTACAAATATTCAAATAACTGTCATAATTATCTTATCTTTATTTCAAAGTTGAAAGGACAGAAAATACATAAATTTGTGTTGGTGTAATCCATGAAAAAAATAGCATTTGAAAACCAATATATTGATCATCGATTTGGTGTATATAATTATAATAAATACGAAGTTGACTTGAAAGAAAAGAAATTTTCTAAATTGTGTTTAACTGAGATAGTAAATGCAGGGATGCTTACTGCATATGTTGGTCATGACGCTTATAATCAAAGCATTAAAGATGTTCTCAAAATTGTTGTTACAATGTTGAAAGAATCTCAAATCAATCACCAAGTTTTTGTATACTCACTTTCTTTTAAATCATTTATTGTAGCAACAAATGACGAAATCAGTGATGATGAATTTATGGATATTATGAAAGGATTTTATCATCGTTTTGAGCGATCGACGTCATCTAAGACACAAATTAGTGGTATCTCTAAATTTATTCTTGTGTTTAAACAAGAAAATATGCTTGATCATGCACTCGCAACTGCTTTTTATCATAAAGAATCGATTGAGAACTTCTTAGTTTCTCGAAATGAAAAACAACTTATCGAAATGAAATTAAAACAAGATTATGAAACTTATACTCTCTTAAACTATGCAATTGAACATGATGCAATTACTCCCTATTTCCAAGGTATTTATGATAATCACGAAAATAAAATTACTAAGTACGAAGCCTTGATACGTCTCATTGATGCAGACGGTAAAGTAATTTTTCCTTATGTCTTTTTAGATGTCGCAAAAAAATTTAATTTATATAATACCATCAGTAATATTATGATTGATAAGACACTAAAGTTATTTGAGAATTCACACTGTGAAGTAAACATCAATATATCCTCATATGACGTTGATTCAGTTGAATGTCGCAACTCATTACTTGCGCGTATTAAAGACTTCAAAGAACCTCATCGAATTACCATTGAATTTGTAGAAACAGAAAATTACCAGAATTTAGATGATTTAATGAATTTTTTGATTGAAGTAAAATCACTAGGTTGTAAAATTGCTATCGATGATTTTGGAGTAGGATTTGCTACCTACATTTCAGTAATCGCACTCCGTCCTGATATTATCAAGATTGATGGAGAAATCATTAAACACCTCGCTACTAAACAAGAAAATCGAATTATTCTAGATTCAATTTGTTATATGGCTAAGCTTATCAATGCCACAATTGTTGCTGAGTATGTTGAGAATGAGGAAATTCAAAGTATCCTCATTCAATACCAAGTAGATTATTCACAAGGTTATCTCTTCGCAAAACCTGAACCTTTCGAAAAATTGAATTGTAAATAAAAAAAACTCAAGTTTTCCATTCCGCATAATAGGGGATAAACGAACTTGAGTTTTTCATTTGGACTACATTTCTTTTAATCTATCTATGACTTCATCAATACGATTCTTCATATCAATATTGTTTTCACCGTTAGCTACATAATTTGCTAAGTTGCGTTGCAGAAAGAAATTTAATGACGTGAATTTTTCGAGTGCTTCAGCATTGAAAGTCAATACTCTTTTAAAGCAAGGTGGGCAATCTACTAATAATACTTGATACATAGGCACCTCCTAATTTGGTTAATAATCTTACTGTAGTTAATTTTAATATAACATAAGATTTCCATTTTGCATTACCTTATTTATATTTTTGACAATTTCACATTCTTTATACTAAAAAGCGTGTTTTAATTGCTTTTAAGGCAATTGGAGTAAACACAACAGCAACAACTACCTCTGCTACTAAGTATGACCACCACACACCAGTAAGTCCAATCCATTGTGAGAATAGATAGGCTAAGGGAACCAACAGTACAATTTGTCTTAGCACTGATAAAGCTAAACTTGATACACCAAGCCCCAATGCTTGAAATACCGAACTTAACACAATCGAAACTGCTGCAAACACAAAGTGAATGCAAATAATTCGAAATGATACTCTTCCAATTTCAAGTAACTCAGGGGTAGGGTTAAACATTCCTAAAATTGCATCTGGGAAGAAGAGAAAGAAGGCACTTCCAGCAATCATGATAATTAGACTTACTTTTAGCATAAGTTTTATTGTATCTTCAAACCTTTGTTTATTTCTTGCACCATAATTATAAGCTAAAATTGGCATAGCCCCATTTGTAATGCCGAAGATAGGCATAAAAACAAATGACTGTACTTTGAAATAAATACTCAATACATTGACCGCCGTATCACTAAATCCGACAAGTATTGTATTCAAGAGCGTCACAGTGAATGAACTAATTGCATTCATTACCATCGCTGGAATACCGACAAGATATATTTTATTGATACATATAAGCTCTAGTTTAAAATTTTTAAAAGTAACTTTGACATCATGTTTTTTGAAAAAGAGCACTGCTAAAATATAAAACATCCCGATCCACTGACCAATGACTGTTGCTAAGGCAGCCCCTGCAATTCCCATCGCTGGAACACCAAAGTATCCGAAGATGAAAATAGGGTCGAGGATGATATTAGTTAGAGCTGAAATCATAAGAGCAATCATTGGAACAATCATGTTTCCCGTCGCTTGTAAGATACGCTCACATACAATTTGTATGTGTTGTCCTAAAGAAAACCCCATAACAATATATAAATAAGTGCTTCCCATTGAGATAATCTCCGTATTATCTGTAAACATACTTAGAAAAACTTCACTTGCAAAGATTCCAATTAATAAAATAATTAGGGAGTGAAACAGAGCAAGTAGAACACCTGTAGTCGCAGTTTGATTGGCATGATCTTGTCTCTTTTGTCCAAGTCTTCTTGCAAGCAATGCATTTGTACCCGCTCCACAACCTAAGGCTACTGATAAACTTAACATTTGCATTGGAAATACAAGTCCCATTGCAAATAGAGCATCTTGTCCTAGTTGAGCAACATACATACTGTCAACAATATTATAAAGCGCTTGAATGATCATAGAAATTACTGCAGGTACACTCATTTTATATAGTAATTCTCCAATTGGCATGGTTCCTAATTTATCTGATTTATTTTCTTGCATCTTGTACCTCCGTTTTGACAACTTTCCAAGTATAACGGAATCACACTACAACTGCAAGCAAAACTTGCAAGACCTACCATAATTCGTAATTATTCGAGCAATTACATGGAATTATATGGTTTAATTTCTTTGCTTGATGCGTTACAATATGTAGTGTAATCGAGGTGAGCACATGAGAATTGCAAGAGAATTTATACATACTGTTGATATTGAGCGTTCGACATTCATTACTAATATCATTAAAATAAGTTCAGAAGAAGAGGCGAAGCAATACATTGCATCAATAAAAAAACAACATCCTGATGCAAATCATCATTGTAGTGCATATGTTTTGGGTCACAATCATGAAATTCAACGATGCAGTGATGATGGTGAACCTAGTGGAACAGCAGGAGTTCCTATGCTTACTTCACTTAGAAACAATCATCTCATTGATACATGTGTTGTTGTGACTCGATATTTTGGTGGTATCAAATTAGGAACAGGGGGACTCATACGAGCCTACTCAAATTGTGTTACACAAGCTATCCATCACGCACCAAAATTAGAATTATTAAACGTGGAGCTATATACATTGGAATTTAGCTATGACTACATTAACCAATTAGATCATTACCTCCCTCAATACTGCACAATTACTGATAAACAGTATGATGTTTCGATTACTTATCACTTTTACTCACAAGATAGTGATATCATCGAAAGAATTACCAATATGACAAAAGGGAAGTTTATTCCTCGTTCAATCGGTACCCAACTTTTAGAAAAGGAAATATCATCATGAACTACATTTTACTCGTATTGATTTATGGCTTTTTACCATTGATTAACTTAAATACTAATTATTATATTCTATTACTTTTACTCATCAATCCACTCGCATGTTTCGTTTTATCTTATTTCAACGCTAAGAAAAAAGGGTTCACATTTGTGTTTCCGTTAATCGCAAGTTTTTTATTTGTTCCATTTACATTTATCTTCTATAATACCCTTTGTTTAATTTTCCCTGTTTTCTATTTCCTAGTTCTTTATATTGGTACATTTTTAGGGAATCGCAAACGTTTATCAATTAAAAAATTTGCATAAGAAAAGAGTTATGAACCCCTTATGGGAGAAACATAACTCTTTTTTCGTTTATTTTTCTACTACTTCTGGTGTAATAACTTCAATTTCTTCTTCTGCTACTTGATTTGTCTTTTCTTTTCCTAAAAATTCGGGTAATTCCATTCCTGCCATATTAAATACGTCATGTAATGGTGGAAGTGAACTCATCATTCCTGAGATAAAGTCTGCAGTCTGTGTTTTACCATTTCCTTTAGAAGTACCATTATCCCAAACAGTAATTTTATCAATTTTAATATTTTTAATTGCTTCCACTTGAGTTTGTACTAGTGTATCTAATTTGTCTGTAATCATCAATTTCATTGCATCTTCCGCATTTCCATTAGCTGCCTCAACAATTTTACTTAACCCCTCAGCTTGACGTGCTAGCATTTCTGCCATACCACGAGCTTCTGCTTCCATTTTCATATAAATTGCATCAGCTTCCCCTTTAGCTTGAATACGCACTTGCTCAGCATGTGCTGCCGCTTCTAGTTCTAATTTACGTTTATCGATTTCTGTTTTAACGATAACATCTGCCTCTAATGAAGCTTTCTCTTTTGCATAACGAGCTAACTCTGCTTCTTTCTCCGCAGAATAAGATTCTTCCAAGGCTTTCGCTGCTTGTGTTTTTTGTGCAATTGTTGTACGTCTTAATGCTTCCGCTTGTTTCTCACTTAATGTTGCGTTTGACTCAGCTACTTGAGCTTTTGCCTGGTTTTCTCCTTTGATTGCTTCAGAATCTGCATGTGATACTGAGATACGTTGTTCACGATGCGCATTAGCTTCCCCGATTGCCCCAGAACGATTTGCTTCAGCAACTGAAATTTTTGCATCATTGATCGCTTTTGCAGCTGCCTCTTTACCAAGTGCTGCAATGTATCCTGATTCATCTGAGATATCTGTTACGTTAACGTTGATTAAACGTAATCCAATTTTCTTTAATTCTGTTTCTACATTGTTTGAAACAGCTGCTAAGAATTTATCACGGTCTGTATTAATTTCTTCAATGTCCATTGTTGCAATTACAAGACGTAATTGTCCAAAAATAATATCTTTTGCTAATTCTTGAATCTCTCCTAAATTCAATCCAAGTAAGCGTTCCGCTGCATTTTGCATCACAGCTTGTTCAACTGAGATACCAACAGTGAATCGAGAAGGTACGTCAATACGAATGTTCTGTTTTGATAAAGCATTTTTTAAATCTACTGGTATTGATATTGGTGTCAAATCCATATATTCAAATGACTGAATGACAGGCACAATGAATGCTGCCCCCCCATGAATACATCTAGCACTACGTTGACTACCATCTTTATTCGATCCTACTTTTCCATAAACAACTAAAATTTTATCCGAAGGACATTTACGATACCTTGATAAAATGAACACTAATGTCGCAAAAAATAAAACTACCACTACAATTGTTAATACTAATCCTATTGATTCCATAATTTATCCTCTTATTTTCTTTTTACAAGTACAATCTCATGATTTACTACAGATAATACTTCAACCAACTCATTTGTTTTGATAGAGCTTTCATCATCAGTGATTGCTTCAACCTCTACTGCTACACCTTGAAGCACAAGACTCACTTTTCCTTGTCCATTACGGCTTGCAGGAATAGTTAAGTAGACTTTTCCAGATTTACCTACTGCATTTTGAATATCCCTTGTTCCATCTTCTTGTAGCTTCATCGAAGCCTTCAACATATAACCAACCCCAATTAAAGCAAGACTCCCAGCGACAACAGACGCAACAATCGATACTGCAGTGTTTAGATTGCTTTCTATAAACCATAAACCAGCCCATCCACCAATACTGAAGAAGGCAATAATTCCGCGAATTGTTAGAAAAGAAATTCCATCAATATCTGCAACATCAAAATCACTGTCAATATCAAAGCCGAATCCCATAAGAGTAGCGATAAGCTGAATGATTAAGATAACCGTGGCAATTATTGCAACCCATAAATATATTTGTGCTAAACTATCTAAACTAGATATCCATTCAAACATAGGACACCTCCTTTACTTCATGTACATATTTTACCATATTTTAGTTGAAAATACATAAAATACGCATCAACTTCTTATATAGTAAATTCATCTTTCACTTCTTTTAAAAACTCTTTATCGACAATACAATCATATCCGATTTGTGCTAAGGCAAGTGCTCCTTTTTCTAAAGCATCAACACCATGTAACGATATTGTCGCATCTGCCATCTCCTTTGAGTGTCCCGTAACACTTGAGTCAGCAATTTGGATATATCCATGTAAAGCAGGGCATCGATAACTTACTGCACCAATATCGCTTGAGCCTTGTGGATTCTCATTAACTGCTTTGATATTTTCTATTCCTAATGCTTCATACTTTTTCTTCAAGGCACTGCATAAAGTATAGTTAATCTTCATATCATCGTAGGGTGTTTCATAAACACTGACTTCCACACGACATCCTGTCGCAAGGGCAGCGGCGCTAGCACAATCAATAGCTTTCTTACTTAATTCTTCAACATAAGCCATTGAACTACCACGGAAGTAGTATTCCATGGACGCGTAAGCAGGAATCACATTTGCTGCTTCTCCACCCTCACGAATGATTCCATGAATGTATGTATTTGGTTCAGCGAACTGACGTAATAAGTTTATATTCATATATGCAAGGACAGCTGCATCAAGAGCACTTCGTCCATCTTGTGGTCGGCACCCATGTGCATTCTTTCCAAAGAATTCAAATTTGAGTGGGTTAATTGCATTTGTTCTGCCTCCCAAGCGATTTTCTGTACTTGGATGAATCATCAAAGCGACATCAATGTCTTCAAATATTCCTGCTTCTGCCATTGTCACTTTTCCACCAAAATTCTCTTCAGCGGGAGTACCAATCACTAAGATTTTTCCTCCAATGTTTTCAATCGAAGATTTTAAGGCGATTCCTGCTAAAATACTAATCCCTGCAATTAGATTGTGTCCACATCCATGCCCTACCTCCGGTAGAGCATCATATTCACATAAGAAAGAAATAGTTGGTCCTGGCTTTTGTGTATCATACTCTCCTAGAAATCCTGTTTCTTCGATATAATTCTCGCTTACTTGAAATCCAGCTTGCCGTAACACTTCGCAACAATTTTTCATTGCTTCAAATTCTTCACGTCCCAACTCTGGGTTTTCATACATTTTTCTAACTAACTCAACTACCGTTGGACTATATAATTTTATAATTTCTTTCATTCTAATCTTCCTCCACTTGAATATTATCTTAACTTACATGTTGAACTACGTCTATATCAAATAGGCACTTCCATATTTTTTTGATATAATGAAAAAGAATCGAGGTCCTTATGCTAAAAAAAAATACATATATATTTTTAATCATAGTTGCAATATCTGCAATTTATTGTTTATCTGGAATTTTTATTAATCGCTATGTTTACTTAAACTTACCTTGGCTATTTTGGAATATCATTCTAGCCTTCATCCCAATCCTGTTTGCATTTGGAACATTTCTTATTCAACACTATAATAAAAAATTTCATTTTCTTTGTTTCTTTACGATGGGAGCATGGATTTTGTTTCTACCTAATGCGAGCTATATGCTGACAGACTTGATCCATCTAGATTCAACTACTTTGATTGGAAATGATGGCACATACCTAGCCGATTTGGATGGTTGGGTTGAATTGCTATATGTATCCTCGGGAATCTTCTTAGCATTAATCTATGGTTTATACTCTACTGCTCTTGTCCACCATAGCATTCCAATAAAGTGGAATAAAATATTAGATATTATCTTTAGTGGAATAATTAGTTTACTTTGTGGATATGGCGTTTATATTGGACGTTTCTTACGATTTAACTCATGGGATATTACTGAGCCACTGCACTTGCTTCGTACCCTTGTAGCTGATTTAGATCGCTTTGCCGTTATCTTCACAATCATCATTGCTACTATCTATTTTTTCTCCTACATCATCTTTAATTATATTTACTCTTTCGAGATAAAAAAGACAATTGAAACTCAATCAACTATATCTGAATAAAATAAAAACCCTCACGGGTTTTTTGTTTAAATACAATAATTTTACAGAATATATACTATATTCCATTATTTTATGGTGCTGGTGTAGCATCAAATCCAAGTTTTAGCCATTCATTTACAGATGCCGTTGATAAGCTATGTTTGGCAAGTGCTACCTCACCAGTTGAAGTGTTGATATGAAAACAAAGAATAGTAGAATTTCCAATTTTAGACTGCGCATCTCCAATAAAACCAATATATCCTTGCCCTATACCACTAACTACAGCACTTGCTGATTGCATTTCGACACCAAATGTTTCAATGATTGCACTGGAAAATTTCTCAATGCTTCCGTCTCCTGATGCCATTGGGGCAACATTATCAGCTGTGTTACTTGTATCATTAAAAACTGAAATTCGTCCTGCTGAAGATGGATATCGAATAAGTAACGCTCCATCTGTTCCTGCTGCTGATTCTGGACCAGTCGCCCATAGTACTTCAATAAATCGATTGGATGGAATTCCATTAGCTGGATCTGCAATTGCAAGCACTGCCGCGTCATTTAACATTTGTGCAACTTGTGTATCGTTTGATTCACGACTACGTTCTACATATTGTAAATATTGTGGAGCAAGTACTGTAGCAAGTACCGCAATAATCGCAACCACAATAATTAATTCAACAAGTGTAAAACCTTTATTATTTAACTTCATTTTCTTCCCTCTCTTTAGTATTTATCGTATCAAATCAAGTTTTTAAATTCAATATAATACTACTTATTTCAACTATAAATTCTATTTTTTATAGATAACATGAAGAGTTCAATTTTACCTTATATGAAACAAAGACTGCCTTAGCAGTCTTTAACTTTTTACTTAATGATACTTTCGTCCCAGTTTTCAGGTGCTTCAAATCCCATTAACTCTACAACCGTTGACGCGACATTACTTAATCCGAAGTCTCCTTCTTTAAATGCAACATCTGCACCTCTTACAATAAATGGTACTTTATTTAATGTATGTGCTGTTTTCGGTTTAGGTGCTTTACTAGGATCTTTTGATTTTTCATACATTTCATCAGCATTTCCATGATCAGCAGTTACAACTAATATTGCTCCTACTTTTTCACATGCTTGAATAACACGACTTAATGCGATATCTACTGATTCCACTCCGATAATTGTGCTCGCGTAGTTTCCTGTATGTCCAACCATATCTCCATTAGGGTAATTACAACGTAGGAAATCAAATTCATTTGATTCGATTGCCTTTACTAATTCATCAGTAACTTCTGCAGACTTCATCCATGGACGTTGATCAAATGGTACTACATCCGATGCAATTTCAACCCATGTTTCTAATTTTTCATCAAATTTCTCAGAACGATTTCCATTCCAAAAATAAGTTACATGTCCAAATTTTTGCGTTTCAGAAATTGCATATGAGCGAATTCCTTTTCCTACTAGGAATTCAGACATTGTGTTTTTAATTTTTGGAGGATTTGCTAGATATAATTTTGGAATATTTAAATCAGCATCATATTGCAACATCCCTGCATACATCACTTGCGGATGTCTTACACGATCAAACGCACTGAATTCTACATCGTCAAATGCTTTTGAAATTTCTTGTGCACGATCTCCTCTAAAGTTAAATAATACTACTGAATCATGATCTTCAATTGTACCCACTGGTTTTTCATCATCTACAATTACGAATGCCGGTAAATCTTGATCTCCCACACCTAATTCATTACGGAATGTTTCGATTGCTTGAGTTGGTGATTCAAATTGGCGTCCTTCTCCTAAAACGTGAGTTTTCCATCCTGCTTCAACCATTGGCCAGTTTGCTTCATAACGGTCCATCGTGATTGTCATTCTTCCACCACCTGATGCAATACGAGCATCAAAGTCAGCATCATTTAGTGAAGCCATATGATCTTCGATTTGGTTTACATATTCAAGTCCAGAAGTTGCCGGTACATCGCGGCCATCTAACAAGGCATGTAAGCGAACTGTTTTCACACCTTCTTTTTTAAGTTGTGTTAACATTGCAATTAAGTGGCTAATGTTACTATGAACATTACCATCTGAAAGCAATCCAATAAAATGGAATGTGTGACCTTTTGCATTTTCAACTAAAGCTTTCCAAGTTTCTGACTCGAAAATTGATCCTGTTTCAATGCTCTCATTTACAAGTTTTGCCCCTTGACTATAAACTTGACCACAACCCAATGCATTGTGTCCTACTTCTGAATTTCCCATGTCTTCATCGCTTGGTAATCCAACTGCTGTACCATGTGCTTTGATTGCCGCACAAGGATAATTGTTCATTAAGTTATCAAGTTCAGGTGTATATGCATTTACTACAGCATTCCCTAGTTCATTGCTAGAAATCCCAACACCATCCATAACTACTAATACTACTGGTTTTTTATTCATTTGATATCCTCCATTTGACTTTAATATAATATCATAAGATTTAGAATATTGTTAAAATATTATCTTATTCTAATGGAATGTTTCTATTCAATTTTTTTATCAATATTTAAATTTGTATTTCATTTTAGCTAAAACACCTATATTTCAAACATTTTTTAAAATTAAGTGTAAATTATTTGTTGTTTAAGCTAGATTTCTTGCAACAAATATATTTGAATTTATATAGAATTTACTCATTATTCTCAGCTTATCTTGTACTTTTGTCCTCATATTAATTAAATATAAAGGATAACTGCCTTGTATCAATTAAGTTTCTAATTATTTTGTTTGACTTTTAGGTAACTTCTATATTATAATTTACAAGCAATTGCTCAATATTGTATAAAAAATAGAACTGGAGGTGGCTCTTTATGAAAAGAACATATCAACCGAGCAAAAGAAAACACCAAAAAGTCCACGGTTTCAGAGCCCGCATGAAAACGGTCGGAGGTCGCAAAGTATTAGCACGCCGCCGTAGCAAAGGCAGAAAGACATTGTCGGCATAAGAAGTCACCTACGGGTGACTTTTTTATTAATTAATTATGAAAAAAGAATATCGTATTAAAAAGACACAAGAATTCCAATCCATTATGAGCAAAAAACAATATAGTGCTAAACCAAGTGTTGTCATCTATTGTGCAAAAAAATGCGAAGAACATGCAAGAGTAGGAATTTCTGTATCTAAAAAATTGGGCAATGCCGTACAACGCAATAAAATCAAACGTCAACTTCGAATGATGCTTCAGGAAATGGCTAGCCAAAGCTATCCTTATGATGCAATTATCATCGCACGAAATGCTTATTCTTCACAATCTTATCAGCAAAACAAAAAAGACTTGGAAAGTTGCTTCAAAAACGTTAGAATAAGATAGTGACCTAAAAAGACATCAAGTCTTAAAACAAAGGAGATTTCAATGAAAAACAAAAAGCTATTATTACTTCTTGTAGTTGTGGGAGGAATGCTTGTCCTATCTGGGTGTACTAGTTCTGCAGATGCACCAGCAATTACAGATGAAACAACACTACAAATCATGATGGACACTGAAGGTTGGTGGGAATCCTTCTTCATTTATCCATTAGCTAAAGGAATTAACTCTTTATCGCCAATTTTAGGTGTTGCAGGAGCTGTAGCGGTAATCACAATTATCGTAAATGCAGCTGTAATGTTACTAACTTTAAAATCTACTGTAGCAACACAAAAAATGCAAACACTACAACCTGAATTAAGTAAAATCGAAAAGAAATATGAAGGTTTAAAAGATCAACAATCTCAAATGAAAAAAGCGCAAGAAATGCAAGCACTTTATTCTAAACATGGAATTAATCCTCTTGGTTCAATTGTAACAATGTTCATTCAACTTCCAATCCTACTTGCGATTTATCATGCTGTACAGCGTGCAGAAGCAGTAAAAACTGGGGTGTTTATGGGATTATCATTAGAACAAACACCAATGACTGGATTCTCAAACGGTGAATATGGATATGTTATCTTATTTATAGTTATGGCGATTTGTCAATTCTTCTCATTCAGAATTCCAACTATGGTAGCTGAGCGCAAAGCAAAACAAAAAGCTGCTAATGAAGGAAGAAAATACGTTAAAGCTAAAAATCCTGCACAAAACATGATGTACTACATGATGGTAATGTTCATTGTTATGGCGCTTGCAATGCCAGCTGCGATGGTCGTTTACTGGATTATTAGTGCTCTGGTTAATGTTGCAAAAACACTACTTGTTCAATACGTACTTATTAAAGAGAAATAGGAGAACTACTTATGAAAAATTATTCTGCTAAATCACTCGAAGAACTATTAAAATTAGCTGCAGAAGAAAAGCAAGTTGAAATATCAGAACTTACTTACTTCGTAACAGAAGAAAAAAAAGGGTTATTTGGACTTGGAAACAGTGTTAGTGCCGATGTGTATTGTTTAAATGATGTAAAAGAATTCTTATTTGAATACCTAGGAAATTTCTTTACAAACCTTAATATTGATATCGAAATTGAAATTTTCCAAGATGTTGACTTCTTTAAAGTAATGTTGAATGCAGAAAACAATGCAGTTATCATTGGTAAAAATGGACAAACACTACAAGCAATTAACTCAGTTGTACGTAGTGCAACAAATGCAATGTTCAAACGTCGTTTCTCTGTTTTAGTTGATATCAACAACTACAAAGAAAGTCGTTATGACAAATTAATTAGTATGGCAAAACGTATTGCAAAAACAGTACAACGTACAAAAGTGACGGCAACACTTGATCCAATGCCAAATGATGAACGTAAAGTAATTCACCAAGCTTTGACGGATATAAAAAATATCAAGACTCAAAGTGAAGGGGAAGGAAAAGACCGCCATCTTAAAATCATTTATAGCAAAGAATCAGAATAATATTAAAGTGCAATGAATTGATCATTGCATTTTTTATTGACAAAAACTTAATATCTATGTTACTGTATTATTGTGTTAATACAATAAGAGGTGATATTATGGAATTTAATTCAACACAGCCAATCTATCTTCAAGTATCACACGACATCAAACTTAAAATCATCAACGGTACCTACAAGTACGAAGATAAGCTATCTTCTGTACGTGATTTAGCAATCGAATATGGGGTCAATCCAAATACGATACAAAGGTCTATGCAAGAACTAGAACGCGAGAATTTTGTATGTAGTGAGCGCACAGCAGGGCGTTTCATTAATGCAACGGCTCAACAAATTGAAGAATGCAAACTGCATATGCTTCAAGTTTGCATAAATACTTTTATTCATGACCTCAAACAACTAGGCTTAACAGTTGAGGATGGAGTTCAAGCCTTAACAAAAGAAAAGGAGATTTAAAATATGGGGAAGTCAATTATTTCTATTCAAAACTTATGTAAGAATTATGGAAAAAAATCAGCATTATACAATGTTAATTTAGACTTAAGTACGAATAAAATTATCGGATTATTAGGTCCTAACGGAAGTGGAAAAACAACACTTATTAAGATTATTAATGGTTTATTAAGAGATTATCAAGGAAGTATTCGTATTGATGGTAATCCAATTGGGTCGAAATCAAAAGCTATTATATCTTATCTACCAGATGAAAGTTATTTTAGTGACTGGATGAAGATTAAAGATGGTTTAAACTTGTTTGCTGATTTGTATGCAGACTTTGATTTAGTAAATGCAAATAAATTATTAAATCGTTTAGGTTTAGATTCAAACCTTAAAATTAAAACATTGTCTAAGGGGATGAGAGAGAAGTTTCAACTTACTCTTGTGATGAGTCGTAAAGCATCAATCTATATATTAGATGAACCCATCGGTGGTGTAGACCCAGCAGCACGTGAATTAATTCTAGAAATAATTTTAAATAACTGTGGTGAAGAGAGCATGATTCTATTGTCCACACACCTAATTACTGATATTGAGAAAATCTTTGATGAAGTTATCTTCTTGAAAGATGGACAAGTTGTATTACATCGCGATGCCGAGGAAATACGTATTGAAACTGGAAAATCTGTAGATGAAAACTTCAGGGAGGTATTCAGATGTTAAAATTAATGAAATATGAGATTATACAATCATGGCGAGGTTTTATCGCAATTTTTGTAGGGTACTTAATTCTAGCTATCTTATGTGGTCTTAACTTTGATATTGGATATGGTGTTGTTACTTCTGATACAGAAGAGTTGATTTCAGGCATTTTACTTACTGCCTTTACCTTTACAGCCATTGGAATCATGATTGGTTCATTTATTGTCATTTCCAAAAACTACTCAAACTCCATGTATGGAAAAGGAGCTGCGCTAACACATACGTTGCCTGTAAATACTCATCAAATTATTCTAGCTAAGCTAGTTTCTAGTTTTTTGTGGATTGTAATTTCGACTCTTGTATTGATTTTTGGTTTTATTACCTTGATTTTGCTTGTAGAAGGGAATTTTAGTAAATATTTCTTTGATGTCGTTTCTGATTTATTCGGAATACTGCCTACAGCTGGATATTTTTATTACGTGATGAGTGCTTTTAATTTTATTACTCTTGTTTTCTTGTCAATTTCCCTTGCAAACTCATCATTTATTCGCAGTCATAGGACATTTTGGTCAATATTTTTCTTCTTCTTCATTTCAATTCTCGTAGGAAATATCAATGAGTCAATAAATTCAATGGATTTCAACTATTTCTATCCATTGAATATATATGAGTCGATTGAACATGTCACAAATGTGCTATGGTTTGGTGGTTCAATTCAAGCTGGGCTTGCGATAGCCTACTACTTCCTTACTTACTTTATTATCGATAAAAAAATGGAAGTTCAATAACATATCAAACATGCTCAAAATGGGCATGTTTTTTTATTCATGTTTCGTTGTTCTTGTGGTATTATATTAGAACTAAGGAGGTACACAAATGAAATTAATTGTTGGATTAGGGAATCCTGGTAGAGAGTATGAACACACTCGCCACAATGTAGGATTCATGGCAATTGATCGCTTAGCGGTAATGCTAGAAGTCAATTTCACACAAACACAATTTCAATCACAAATTGCAAGCTTGCAATTTAAAGGTGAGAAAGTACTATTAATGAAACCCCAAACTTATATGAATTTATCTGGTGAAGCTGTAGCAGCGTGTGCTAGATATTTCAAAATTGATTCACAAGATATACTTGTTTTACACGATGATTTAGATTTACCCGTTGGGAAAATTCGTATTCGTTACCAAGGGAGCTCGGGTGGTCAAAATGGATTAAAAAACATTATGCAATTACTTGGAACTCAGGACATCAAACGTATTCGAATAGGAATAGGTAAAGATCCCATTATTCCTGTAAAAGATTATGTACTTGGAAAAATACCAAAAGATCAGGAAGATTTAATGAATGAGATTTTAGATAAAGTTGCAAAAGCGTCAAGGGCGTCTCTTGCGATGACGTTCACTGAAGTCATGAATAGGTACAATCGATGAACCCTCTATTACAATTAATTGAGGGATCGGCTAATGTTTTATCGTTGAATAAAAAAAGAAAAGAAATATCTTGTCTCACTTTGATGGAAGAAGTACTAAGTGTCGCCGCAAGTTTTCAAGCAAATCCAAGAAACATAGTCATAGTTAAGGATAATCCTTATCAAGCGCAACTGTTTTATCGAAAATTAACCCCCCTTATGAAGGCACAGTGTGTCCTTTTTGAAGTGGAAGAATCACTACGTGTGCAATCCATTTCAAGTTCTCTTGAATCACTCGCGGGAAGAGTTGAAGCATTAGTTCAGCTACAAAATTCTCAGCCCAAGATTTGTGTTACTCACGTAGGTGCTTTAGCTATCCATATGATGAATCCAGAAACATTTTCATCTCGCTCTTTCTCATTAGTAAAGGGGCAACAGATTGAAATCGCAGACTTGAAAGAACTGTGTCAACAAGCGGGATACCTCTATGAGACAAGAGTTGATCATCCTCTCACTTATTCTAGTCGTGGTGGAATTCTTGATATATTTTCGATAAACTATAGTCAACCTGTTCGTATTGAATTTTTTGATACAGAGATTGATAGTATTCGATTCTTCGATCCAACTACACAAAGAACTGTTCAAATTTTAGATGAAGTTACAATCACCTGTGCTAATGAACTCTTACTAAGTGCTGAGGAAATAGAATTAGTAAAAGAGCGGTCTTTACAAGATTTTGAAGCTCTACAACGACGACAACCAGAACTCGCTCTAGTTGTGCAAGATCAACTTGCATTAGATATGGATTTTTTAGGACACCACTTATATGAAGCTCATTTGTATCCATATTTCTGTTATCTGGATAAAACAGCATCTTTACTAGATTACATTGATCAACCACAAATCATCATGAGTCAACCACAAAAATGTGAAGGTCATATTTATCGATTAAACGAGGAAAGCGTAGCATACTTACAAGAATTAACACAAGTAGGGAAGTGGTTAGGTCGTTATTCAATTTATCGACAACCTTTTCAAGACATTGCACATTATCCTTGTACAATGATTCAACCTTTCCTTAGTGTGAAATCTGTTATTCGCCAACCATCACTTCCTGAAGAACCTTTAGATTTGCTTGCTGATATGTTGCACAAACAGGCACAAACTCATTGCCTTATTTTAGCTTTAACGTCACCTGAAATTAGAGAATTCACGGCAATCTTGGAATACAAAGGATATCCTTTTAAAATGCATCCAGAGTATCATCAAACTGGCTTGTATTTTTGTGAGGATGAATTTGATGAAGGTTTTGAGTTTGTCGAAGATAAACTTATTGTATATACAAGTAAAGAAATTTATCGTCGCAAACGTAAAGTTGGAAAATACATTAATAAATTTAATCAAGCAGAAGCACTAAGTAGTTACCAAGACCTTAATCCTCGTGACTATATTGTTCATCAACAGCATGGCGTTGGACAATACATGCAAATTATTACCAAGGAAATAGGAGGGGTTCACCGTGATTATCTGCAAATCTTATTTAAGGGAAATGATGAACTTTTAGTTCCCCTGGAACAGTTTTCTCTTGTCCGTAAATTTGTCTCACGCGAAGGAGTCACACCTAAGTTAAACAAGTTAGGTAGTAATGAATGGGCTAAGACAAAAGCAAAAATCAAAGAGAACGTCAATAATATTGCAGAACGTTTAATTGAGTTATATTCGCTTCGCGAAGAAAACATTGGATTTGCATATAGTGCCGACACTTTGGAACAATCTCAATTTGAAAATAGCTTTGAATATGAGTTAACACCCGATCAATCAAAAGCCGTCATTGAAATCAAGGAAGATATGATGAAACCTAAACCTATGGATCGCTTGCTTTGCGGGGATGTGGGATTTGGAAAAACAGAAGTAGCACTACGTGCTGCCTTTAAAGCTGTCATGGATAATAAACAAGTTGCCTTCTTATGTCCAACTACGATTCTCTCTATGCAGCACTACAAAACATTCAAACAACGTTTAAAGAACTATCCGGTAAATGTTGAAGTGATTAATCGTTTTATTACACCAAGTGAACAAACTCGTATTATTTCTCGCTTAAAAGAAGGAAAGATAGATATTTTGCTAGGTACTCACAGATTACTTTCAAAAGATATTCAATTTAAAGATTTAGGATTCTTAATCATTGATGAAGAACAACGATTTGGTGTAGAACACAAAGAAAAAATTAAAGAAATTAAACAAAATGTAGATGTCTTATCTTTGAGTGCGACACCTATTCCACGTACATTACAAATGTCTCTCATTGGAATTCGTCAATTGTCCCAATTAGATACTCCTCCAAGCAATCGATATCCTGTTCAAACCTACGTAGTAGAAAAAAATAAAAATTTAATTGTAGATGTGATTGAAAAAGAGTTAGCAAGAGAAGGTCAAGTATTTTATCTCTTCAACAATATTGATCAAATTTATCATATCGCTCGTTCACTTCAAGCAGATTTACCTGATGCTCGAATTGCTGTTGCGCATGGCAAGATGTCAAAAGAGGAAATCGAAGATGTCATGTTGAGTTTTTCTCGTGCTGAATACAATGTGCTCATTTGTACTACAATCATTGAGACCGGTATTGATATCCCCAATGCCAATACAATTCTTGTAGAAAATGCTCATCGTTTTGGATTATCACAACTTTATCAAATCAAAGGTCGCGTTGGAAGAAGCGATCGTGTCGCTTATGCTTATTTGCTTGTGGAAGAGTATAAGCAACTTACTGAGATTGCTACTAAACGTCTCCAATCAATTAAAGAGTTTACAGAACTCGGTAGTGGATATAAAATCGCCATGCGAGATTTGACAATACGTGGAGCAGGAGATTTACTAGGACCTAATCAATCTGGATTTATTGATGCCATTGGCATTGATTACTACATCGAGCTTTTAAATGAAGCTATTGATGAGCGTCGTGGAATAATCAAAGAAGAAGAAAAGAAACTTGAGAAACCACAAATCAAGGTGGATAGCTACATTCCTCATGAATTTGCACCTGAAGATTTAGAAAAAATAGCTATGTATCAGAAAATTGATGGCATTAAAACACAAACACAGTTGCTAGAATACATCGAAGAAATAAAAGATAATCATGGGCAATTCCCTAAATCTGTACAACTTTTATTTGAGAAAAAACAACTTGAACTTCTCATTAATGATGAAAACATTGATGAATTTAAAGAAACAAAAGTTGCACATCTTGTTCAGTTTAGTGTTCTATTTAGTCAAAATATGGATGGAATAAAACTATTTGAGCTTATCCCTACAATATCTAAAGGTATTTCAATTTCTTATAAAAACCAAAAGATTCAAGTTACAATTCCTAAGTCAAAAAATACGCTAACACAAACACTCCAGGTAATAAACTTAGCTAAGCGTTGTCAAAAAACTATTTAAAGTTCATGTATAAAATGACTTACTTTGCTCAAAATACAACTATATTACTAAAGGAGATAGCGTGTATGAAGGCAACAGGAATAGTTAGAAGAATAGATGATTTAGGAAGACTTGTGATTCCTAAGGAAATCAGAAAACTTTATCAAATGAAAGAAGGGGATTCAATCGAATTCTATGTCAATGATAATAAAGAAATCATTATCAAAAAATTTCAACATTTAAGTGAGCAAAATAATCAAATATCAGATATGCTTTATTCGTTTCAGGAACTTTTTAAATGCTCCTTACTTTTTTATGGTGATGATAGATTAACTTCAATTGCTCCACTTAATTCAAAAATGATTTCTAGAAGAACAGTCTCTCAAATAAAATCCTATACAGCAGAGACCGTTAGCTCAATCCTTTTATTCGAGAATGATCCAACACTCTATACTATAACTTTATTTCCACTTATTATTGATAGTGCATGGTTAGGGACCTTTATTTTGGTATCAGACTCTGTTAATGACAATATGAAAAATGTCATCCATAGTTTTTTACGTATGTTATCTCGTCAAATTCAACAATAAGTGATAAACTAGTTGTAGAGGTGATGACATGCGTCTTGATAAATACTGTAAAGTTTCTCGTTTACTTAAACGTCGCACAATCTCAAAAGAATTAGCTGAGAATGATCGTATACTTGTAAATGGGAAGCCTGCAAAACCTTCTTACGAAGTAAAAATTAATGATGAAATTACAATTATATTTGGTGAACGTCGCCTAAGTGTTCGTGTTCTTGATATACAAGAAAATACACGTAAGGCTGATGCACCAACCTTATATGAAATCATCGACTAAAGAAAAAGTAGCATTTAATAAGTCTACTTTTTTTCATAGATATCCTCTATATGACATATATTATCTTGGGAGGATTAATTATGAACGAAAATCCAATAAAATTTGAGACAAATCCATATCATCGTTGTACTTTGAGTGATCGCAAAACACTAGAACTAACTGGGGTAAAAATGATTGATAGTTTTGATTCTCATGAATTCTTACTAGAAACATCACAAGGTTGGTGTGTAATCCAAGGAAAAGATTTAACTTTAGATCGATTAGATACAGATCGTGGAGAAGTAATTATTAAAGGATTAGTGGATTCTATTCAATACTTAAGTAATAAAGATAGTTCTACACGTGAGAGTTTCTTTAAGCGACTGTTTCAATGATTTTACTTCCTCATCAATTTCAAATGATCATCTTTCACTTTATTATGGGATGGTTATTTTCTTTCTCATTTCATTTTTTAAATACTGTCTTTTTATACAGTTTAAGAAAAAATATTAGATATTTGGTAGAATTCTCTTTTTTTACACTTTACACATTACTTTTTTACATTTTACTCTATGAGTTAAATGGAGCTGTTACACAGTTCTATTGTATACTGTTCTTCTTTTTTGGAATAGGAATATATCAAATTTTCTACTATTCAGTGTTTCATTCCTTTATTTTCACTACGAAAATTGTACTTCATCGCTTCGCTTGCATGCTTTACCTTGCTTTTTCACGTATCCTTGGTATACTTAATATGGACTCACGTTTTAAGAAGTGGAGGTATCACATTGCAAAAACAAAATCAAAATCAAGTGCGAAAAAGAAGAAAAAAACGCCCAAGACAAGCGGTCTTTAATATCTTGTCTATCATATTCATTATCGCTTCTTTCGTTATGTTGTTTCAAGTATATACTGAATATCAAAACACCCAACGATTATCAGAGCAACATGAATTAGTACTACAAGAACTAGAAAGTCTTACAGAGCAAAATAGTGAACTATCATCACAAGTAGATAAATTAAATGATCCTAATTATGTTCAAAATATGGCTCGTGGAAAATACATGGTTTCTAAGTTAGGTGAAAATATTTATCATTTACCCAGTGATGAAAATTTGGATACTGGCGAAGATGAAAGTGAAGAAACTACGACAACTACATCTACATATGAAGAAACAACTACTCAAAATACTCAAGATGATTTACCAGTTCCTGAATCAACAGAAACTACTGAAGAGACTACACAAGTAAGTGAATAGAAAAATTTAAACTAGAGTGAATAAAAATCTTAAAGATTACATTCACTCTAGTTTTTGTTTTATTAAGATTTATAAAATTCTTTTTATCTTTTCTTTTTTTCGACATCATTCGACATTGCAATTGTCATAAAATGTTTACATCGAAAGGTAGGGATTATTAATGAAAGGTCCAGGAATTAAAGATTACATAGATGCAATTTTACAAATGAAAGAAAAAGCACACAACTCGGGAAAAAAATGTATTGAAATCAATTCTAAAAGTCTGCATGAGCGTGTTTCTCCAAATCATGCAACAATGCCTACATGCTGTCAAGCTATCTACAAACTAATGTTAGAGGGCGATCAAATACTTCGGCGTCCTCGAGGTCAAACTGGGTTTGGATCTCACTTAGATGTGAGATACTACACTGATAACTTAGTTAATCGTGAACCCGTATTTCCGCCTAAAAAGAGAGGAAGACCCGAAAAAGATATTGTCGAAAAAATGCGTGAAGAACGATTACGCATGAACCGAACTACAGATGGTTTAAGTGATCTTGTAAGTACTTGGCTGAATGAGAGAGGATGGCAATCTCATCGTGAAAAGGACTGCATCGTTGCAATAAAAGAAGATAAGAAGTGGATTATTAATATTCAGGGGACAAAAAGAGGACGTAAACAACCTCTTCCAATTAAGTTAAATACTGTTTTAAAAGAGATTGATGATGTGAATGCACAATTTAGTATTGCCTTCAATGACTCAACACAATGCAGAAAGCAATGGCAAGAATTACCTCGTCTACTTAAATCAAAATTACAGATGAGTGCCTTACTTGCTGATAAGAATGGTAAAATACATGAAGTAAAATAGTAGCGTGCATTATTGCATGCTTTTTTTATATTCTTCTAAATCTATAAAAAACATGTTAAAATTAATCCTATATTCATTTTTAGGGGGATTTATATGAACATTTCCAATAAACAACGTCTTGTGGTCTTTATGTTTTTATTATCTTTACAATCGATTGCAGCGAATTTAGCTCATCCTATTACTCCGACACTTATTTCTGATTTAAATCTAGGAGATTATATGTTTGGTGTTGCTTTTGCTTCAATGTCCATTACAAACTTCTTGTTTTCTCCTTTTTGGGGAAAAATGATCAATGTTATTTCTGAAAAAAACTCAATGATGATTGGATGTATTGGTTATGCAGTAGCACAGTTTATGTTTATGAACGCCAGCACTGAAAGCGACATTATCATCGCAAGATGTTTAGCAGGTGTTTTTCTTGGAGGTGTCACAGTTGCTTCATTAACTTATACTTTATATATTTCCGATTCTTCTACGAGTGCAAGAAACCTCACTTTTCAAGCTACAATTTCCACAGTAATGGGAACTATAGGATATTTCATTGGAGGGATGATTGGAGATATTTCAATCTATTATTCTTTTATACTTCAAGTTATCTCTTTAGCTTCCGTAGGTATTCTATACAAATTGATGCTTAAATCCCGCGATAATATGCAAAAATTATCATTAAAAGAACTTTCAAAAGAGGCTAATCCTTTAAAGTCGATGTTCTCTATTAGACCCTTTCTTAATCATTTATTAGTTCTTTTGTTTCTTGTCACATTCATATCTAGTCTCGCGACAACTGCTTACGATCAATCTTTCAACTACTACATCAAAGATATATTTAATTTCCCCCCTTCATACAATGGAATAATCAAAGCTGTTGTCGGGCTTGTCTCCCTTGTAACTAATCTAACTATTTGCATCTGGATTATCAAAAGGAAAAATATCTCATTTTCTCTTTATGTAATATTCATGACATGTAGTATTTCACTTATTGGAGTTATCTTCGCTAAGAATGTTACTCAATTTCTTTTAGTCAATCTTGTATTCTTTGCTGCAAACTCAATATATATTCCATTATTACAAAATAGTTGTAGCAAATATAGTAATAGCGAATCTAGTTCTATAGTGATGGGATTTTATAATTCAGTTAAATCACTTGGGATGATTGTCGGTGCTTTAATTGCTGGATTCTCTTATACATTAAATCCAATACAACCTTTTTTATATGCTATTGTATTTTTCTTTTTATCAGCCTTTTTCATTTTTATATACTATCGCAAGGAAAAAACATTTTCTAAATAACTAAAAAGTTAGAACCTCTACAAAGAGATTCTAACTTTTTTTATCCATTATATTGTAAAATTCTTCCATCGTTAATCCTGATTCATAAATTGCTGTTGCTTGTTCTACACCTAGATAGCGATAGTGCCAAGGTTCAAAAATATATCCTGTAATTTCTTCTTTGCCTTCTGGATATCTTAGGATAAATCCATAATAATGAGCATTTTCTTTTAACCAAATTCCTTCTTCCATATCTTTAAAACAATTTCTTATGTAACATTCCTGCGATTCTGCAACAATATCTGCAGCTAAACCCGTTTGATGCTCACTTTGACCGGGCTTAGCACTATATCGATTTGCTGCTTCTTCACCATCCCTTGCGACATAATTATTATAAAGATTTGCTTGATAATCATAAGAGCGATATGCACTTGCTAATGCTAAATTAATATTTTGATTAGATGCTTCATTAAACATATTTTCTAATGCACTTGCAGCTTCTTGATGAAGTGTTAGGTTATCTCTCATCAATAAGACATTCGGTGTAACTAACTGATCTGGAACAAAACTATCTGTTAATGGTCTTTTTTTATTTACTAAAACATAAATTGAATTAGGATTATCAATATCAACATTTGGTATCGCCTGTACAGGTAAACTAATTTCTATTTTTCTTGAAATATGCTCTATCATTGTTTTCGAGTTTCCTGCAGTGTATTTTTGACTACAAGCGCTAAGAAATAAGAATAAAACGAGTATTATATATTTTTTCATAAGTTCCTCCTAGTAGTTATCCACTTTTATTATAAACGATTCTTACATACTTTACCCATAATTCTTCTTATTTACTACTTATTAACACATTTACCACTTACCACATCCTCTAGTTTTCCACAGAATGTGGATATCTTGAAAACTAAGAGTAACCTTTATTTTAAAGGCTTTTTTTTCCACAATGCTAGGGGATTATTTTGTGGATTTACCTTCTTTATCCACGATTTCCCACAAAAATCTACTCACATTTTACTTTTCCCCATGTTTTCAACAAAATAAAAGTTGTGGATAATGTGGAGAAATTAATTTAAGTCTTTAAAATAAGCACTTATTTATGCTAGTTTTCCACAATCTATGTGGGTAAAAAAAAAGCTGACTTTTTATTATTTAAAAACGTTGGGGAATAGTGTAAAATTAGTCTCACAAGGCAGGTGTTTTCATGACAACTATAGAGGGATACTACAAAGAAATATGGTCGAAAGCAATAGAATATATAGAAGAGGACAGAACAATTCTCGTAGATTCGATTGTAATAGATACATATTTTAAACCATTACAATTAATGAGTTTGGATAATAACATTGCAGTATTTGTTACAGATAAAGTAATCTTAAAACAAGTAATTGCAGGTTATACTAATAATATAAATAATGCATTATCATTGGTTATAGGAAGTGAAGTAAAGTGTGAGGTTTACTTAACAAGTGAATATGAATCAGCACATAAGACAAAAGCAATTCAATCTCAACTTTTTTTTGGGGAAGAAGAAGTAGAAGATGAGGATTTATATCAGCTAAAAATTAAAAGTGAACTTACTTTTGAAAATTTCATTGTAGGGAATAGTAATAATGAATGTCATGCAGCTTCACTTGCTTGTGCAATCAATCCTGGGAAGTTCTACACGCCACTTTTTATCTATGGTAATACCGGGCTTGGTAAAACGCATTTACTTAATGCTATTGGAAATTTTGTAAGGAAAAATTATAGTGATAAAGTAATTTATTATACAACTGGTAATGATTTTGTAGAAAGCGTTGTAAGCAATATTAAACGTCAATCAATCGATAAATTTAAGAGAAGGCTTTATAATATTGATATTCTTCTTGTCGATGATATTCAATTCATTGCAGGGCGTGAAAAAAGTCATGAAGTATTCTTTAGTATTTTTAATGAACTGGTAAACGATCGTAAGCAAATATGTATCACAAGTGATAAGCATCCAACTGAGATTAAGGGATTAGAAGAAAGACTAATAAGTAGATTCTCTTCTGGTTTATCTGTTGGAATAGACAGTCCTGAATTTGAGACTTCACTTGCTATTCTAAAACTCAAAATTAAGAATCAAGTAAGTAATTCTATTAAAATTGATGACGAAGCTCTTTCATATATTGCACGAAACTTCTCTAAAGATGTTCGTACACTTGAAGGAAGTCTAAATCGTCTATTATTTATGTCTATCAATGCGACAAACAAAGATCATATTGATTTAGATGCTGCAATTAGTATATTTAAAGGACAAATCACATCTACAAGTAGTAAAGAATTATCGGTCAATCGAATAAAAAAAGAGGTTGCTGATTATTATGGCCTAACTAAGCAACAACTTGTTTCAAAGACAAGAACATCAAATATATCTAATGCACGTCATATTGCAATGTATTTATGTCGTAAATTATTAGATATTTCTTATGTTAAAATCGGAGAGGAATTTGGAAAAAGGGATCATTCTACGATTATGAGTGCTTGTGACAAAGTTGAAAAGAAAATTATGAAGGAAACACTATATAAACAAGCTTTGGATGAATTGGAAAGAAGAGTAAAAGGAAATTAGTTATCCCCATTTTACCACTTTATTTTCACAGGTAAAAATGATAAAATTATACTGTAATAAAAGCTTATTTTAGATTTTATCCACATTTCCACAGCCTTAATAATAAAATCTAATAAAAAAATAAACAATTAAGGAGGATTCAAAATGAATTTTAGCATTTCAAAAAAAGTTTTTTGGGGAGCTTTACAAGTTGTAACAAAATCAATTTCAAGCAATTCACCCATTCCTGCATTATCAGGTATAAAAATAGAGGTTAATGATGATTCTATCATTTTGATTGGTAGTGATTCTGATATTTCTATTATGAAAACATTAACATCTGATGAAGAAGATATTAGACTATTGATTAAAGAAACTGGAAGTATTGTCCTTGAAGCAAAATATATTTATGAGATTGTACGTAAAATTGAAACAAGCGATTTAACTATTGAAATTATTGATGGAGCACTTACACGTATTAGTAGTGGTGCTTCAAAATTTGAAATCAATGGTCTTAAGTCTACTGAATATCCTAGTATTGACTTTTCTAAACCAAGTCAACAATTTACTATTTCATCAGATGCATTAGTTTCTGTAATTTCTCAAACTACATTTGCAACAAGTGATAAAGAGACACGTCAAATATTAACAGGAGTTAATTTTAAAGCAGATGGTAAAAAATTAGAATGTGTTGCTACAGATAGTTACCGTTTGGCAAGAAAAGCTGTTGAATTAAACAGTGAAGCAACTTTTAATATTACAATTCCTGCAAAGACCTTAAACGAGTTATCTAAAATTATTGAAAAAGTAGAAGATATATTAATTTGTGTATCTGATCGTAAAGCTCAGTTTTGGATTAATAATAACATTATTCAAACTCGTTTATTAGAAGGAGTTTATCCTGAAACAAATCGATTAATACCTCAACAATTTGAACATGAATTAATCGTTGATGGAAGAGATATGATGAAGGCAATTGATCGCGCTTTATTTATTAAAAGTGATGGGATATCAATTATTAAATTAACTTTGAATCAAGAGAGTGTTATTTTATCTAGCAAGTCACCTGAAATTGGATCTTGTACAGAAAAATTAAGCTTGTTTGAATATGTTGGTGAAGAGCTAAGTATCTCATTTAGTGGTAAATATGCTTATGATGCAATGAAACATATGACAGCAGGAAAATTCCATATTCAATTTAGTGGTGAAATGAAACCTTTCATTATAAAAAGTGAAAAAGATGATTCAATCTTGCAACTAATTTTACCAGTTAGAACATATAACTAAGAATAATAGATACTAAGTAAACAACTTGGTATCTTTTTTTTATTCGGAAATCAATACTTTTTTATCAGATTTTTTGTATTTATTGATTTAAATCAATTTTAAGCGTTTTTTTGTTCATTTGATATCCCTATATTACATTACTTTCTTTTTATTTATATGCTATTTTAATAGGATTTGTGGTATAATTAAAATGTTGTAATAACAGAAGAAAGAGGTAAATATGATAAAGATAAATGAAGAATTTATTACTTTAGCACAATTACTAAAATTAACTGATTGGGTATCTTCAGGTGGAGAAGCAAAACTTGCAGTAAAAGAGTTAAAAATTGTCGTTAATGGTGAAAAAGAAGATCGTCGTGGACGAAAATTGTATCCTGGTGATAATATTCATATTGAAGATCAAAAATACGAAATTGGAAAATGAAACTAAACTATTTAAAATGTAGATATTTTAGAAATTTAGAAGATATCACATGCCATTTTAGTCAAGGTTTAAATGTTATTACAGGTGATAATGGTCAAGGTAAAACAAATATTGTTGAGGCTATTTATTATTTATCTTTAACACGTTCGTTTCGTGTTCAAGATGATAGAGAGCTGATAATGGATGGAAAAGACTGTGGTATTATTGACTGCTCATTTACTCATTCAAATTTAAGAAATGATTTAAGATGTGTTGTACATAACAAGGGAAAAACTTGTTTTGTATCAAATCAAATCGTACCGAAGACAAGTGAATTTATTGGAAAGTTGAATGCCATTTTGTTTGTACCATCGGATATTGAAATTTTTCATGTTTCGCCAAAACAAAGAAGAAGAATGATGGATATCGAAATTGGTAAATTAGATAATACATATAGTTTTCATCTAAGTCGTTATAACCAGTTGATGAAAGAAAGGAATATGCTTTTTAAGTTGAGTAAAATGGATGAAAATCATTTAGATGTGATTGAATTTCAAATGTCTCAATCTGCATGTCATGTTTATGAGAAGAGAAAAAAGTTCATTGAATTTTTAAATAAAAAAATTAATGAAAACTACAAAAAATTATCTTGCGAACAGTCAACTATTCAATGTTTTTATAAAAGTTTTAGTGAGGAGCTTCAATTTGATATAAATAAGTATAAAAAGTTACTAAAACAGGGAAGAGATAAAGACTTTATCTTAAGAAAAACTTCAATGGGAATACATCGCGACGATTTAGTATTCATGATGAATCAACATTTGGTGGATAGTTATGCATCCCAAGGGCAGCGTAGAATGATTGTCTTAGCTCTAAAATTGTGTTTTGTTGATTTTGTACAGATGAAAGCAAAAACTACACCAGTGTTGCTTTTAGATGATGTACTTAGCGAATTAGATATAGAGAAGCGTAGAAATTTATTTTCTGCTATCCCTAATGGGGTACAAACCATTATGACTACAACAGAAATAAAGGATTTAGATATTACTCAGCATTTAGATATAAATTTACTGAGAATACATAAAGGACAACTTAGTGTCGAGGAGGAACAAAGTGATGTCAAATAGTGAATTAGATTTTAATTATACCTCAGATGATATTCAGGTATTAGATGGGTTAGAAGCAGTAAGAAAAAGACCAGGGATGTATATCGGGTCAACTTCTGAAAAAGGATTACATCATCTTGTTTGGGAAATCGTCGATAACGGAATAGATGAAGCACTTGCAGGATTTGCAAATCAAATAACTGTGCGTGTTGATAAAAATAATGTCATCACGGTAGAAGATAATGGACGTGGTATGCCTGTTGGAATCCATGAAAAAACAGGTCTTTCTGCAGTAGAGACTATTTTTACTGTGTTACATGCCGGAGGTAAATTCGGTGGTGGTGCCTATAAAGTTTCTGGGGGACTTCATGGAGTTGGTGCTAGTGTCGTTAATGCGTTAAGTGAATACTTAGAAGTTCGTGTATTCAAAGATGGAAAAGAGTATTTTATTCGTTTTGAAAATGGAGGAAACGCAGTAGCTCCACTTAGTGAAATTGGAAATTGTGATCCTCAAAAACATGGATCAATTGTAAGTTTTAAAGCAGATCCACTTATATTTACTGAAACAGTAGTATATCGTCAAGAGACATTACGTGATCGCTTAAGACAATTAGCCTTCTTAAATAAAGGAATTAAGATTGTATTCATAGATGAAAGAGAAGAACCATCACAAGAACAAATATTCTTCTATGAAGGTGGTCTTAAACAATATGTTGAATTCTTAAATACAAATAAAAATGTTATTACTAATGAAATTGTTTATTGTGAAGGAAAAGAAGACGGAATTGAAGTTGAAGTAGCAATGCAATACAACGAAGGTTATATTTCAAATATCTATTCTTTCTGTAACAATATTCATACTCATGAAGGTGGATTTCATGAAGATGGATTTAAAATGGCTTTGAATCGTGTGATTAATACTTACGCTAAAGAACATGGCTTTCTGAAAAAAGATGAAGAAGGTCTACAAGGGGACGATGTGAGAGAAGGATTAACTGCTATTATTTCAGTAAAACATCCTGATCCACAGTATGAAGGACAGACAAAAACAAAACTTGGAAATAGTGAAGTAAGAAAAATCGTATCAAGTGTATTTGGTACACAATTAGAGAGATTCTTAATGGAAAATCCAGATGAGTCTAAAATTATTATTGAAAAATCAATTGTTGCATCAAAAGCTCGTTTAGCAGCAAAAAAAGCTCGTGAGTTAACACGTCGTAAAGGTGCACTAGAAATATCTAGTTTACCTGGCAAGCTAGCAGATTGTTCAAGTAAAGATGCAAGTATATCAGAAATCTATATTGTCGAAGGAGACTCTGCCGGAGGTAGTGCAAAGCAGGGAAGAGACAGTAAATTTCAGGCTATTTTACCATTAAGAGGGAAAATCTTAAATGTAGAGAAAGCTCGACTTCACCGTATTTTTGACAATAATGAAATTCGTTCAATGATTACTGCATTTGGTTGTGGTGTAGGAAATGAAATAGATACAGAGAAACTTCGCTATCATAAAATTGTAATTATGACCGATGCCGATGTTGATGGTGCACATATTCGTACGCTTTTATTAACATTCTTCTATCGTTATTTAAAACCAGTTGTAGATCAGGGATACATTTATATTGCCCAACCGCCACTGTATAAAGTACAACGAGGAAATGCAATTCGTTATGCCTATGATGATGTTGAATTAGAAAACGCTAAAAAAGAATTAGGTGATCGTGTAAATGTACAACGATACAAAGGTCTAGGAGAAATGAATCCAGATCAGCTATGGGAAACTACTATGGATCCAGAAGTTAGAACATTAGTACAAGTCACTGTTGAAGATGCAATGGATGCTGATGCAGCATTTAGTATGTTAATGGGTGATGAAGTTGAACCACGTCGTCGATTTATTGTAGACAATGCATTATTAGTTAAGAATTTGGATATTTAGGAGGAACAATAAATGGATGAATTTACAAAAGAACATAATCATGGAAAGATAAAGAAAACCAATATTTCTAGTGAGATAAGAGCTTCATTCTTAGATTACTCGATGTCTGTAATTGTATCTAGGGCTTTACCTGATGTAAGAGATGGATTAAAACCAGTTCATCGTCGTATATTACACGCGATGAATGATTTAGGTATTGTTGCAGATAAACCACATAAGAAATCAGCACGTATTGTTGGGGATGTTATCGGTAAATATCACCCGCACGGTGATACTGCTGTTTATGATGCTATGGTTCGTATGGCTCAAGAATTTAGTTATCGATATCCTCTTGTAGATGGGCATGGAAACTTTGGATCTATTGATGGCGACGGTGCTGCCGCAATGCGTTATACGGAAGCAAAAATGGCTAAAATATCAATGGAGCTAGTTCGTGACATCAATAAAGAAACTGTTGATTGGGCAGAAAACTATGATGGTGAAGAAAAAGAGCCAGTAGTTATGCCTGCACGTTTTCCTAACTTACTTGTTAATGGGACAACAGGAATCGCAGTAGGAATGGCGACAAATGTTCCACCGCATAACTTAGGTGAAACAATTGATGCTACAATTGCAGTAATGGAAAACCCAGACATTACAGTGACTGAACTAATGGAAAATTATATTTTCGGTCCTGACTTCCCAACAGGGGCTATCATTCTTGGTAAAACAGGAATTCGTCAAGCATATGAAACAGGTCGTGGGTCTATTATTACACGTGCAAAATCAACGATTGAAGAAATGGATAATGGAAAGAAGCGTATTATTGTAACTGAAATTCCATACCAAGTAAATAAATCAACATTAGTTGAAAAAATTGCAAGTTTAGCTCGTGATAAATCAATTGATGGTATTACTGATTTACGCGATGAATCAAATCGCGTTGGAATTAAAATCGTAATCGAGTTAAGAAAAGACGTACAGCCAGATGTTATTTTAAATCAGTTGTATCGTATGACTTCAATGCAAACTACATTTGGTGTAAATACAATTGTGTTAGTGAATAATGTTCCGCAACAGCTTGGATTAAAACCGGTATTAACACACTATATTGACCATCAAGTTGAAGTAATTACAAGAAAAACTCAGTTTGATTTAAAGAAAGCTGAAGAAAGAGCACATATCTTAGAAGGGTTAAAGATTGCGTTAGACAACTTAGATGAAATTATTACTTTGTTACGTCAGTCTAAAGATCCAGCTACTGCTCTTAATGAATTAATAACACGTTTTAATTTATCTGAAGTACAAGCAAAAGCAATATTAGATATGCAGTTTAGAAGATTAACAGGATTAGAACGCCAAAAAATCGAAGAAGAGTATAATGGATTAATGGTGATGATTGCTGATTATAAAGATATTCTTGCCAATCATAGTCGTATACTTTCTATTATTAAAACGGATTTAACAGAAATCAAAGCGCGTTTTAATGATGCTAGAAGAACTGAAATCGGTGAAGGTGAAATTGGAATTGAAGATGAAGATTTAATTCCTGTTGAAGATATTGTTATTACGATGACTACAAATGGATATGTAAAACGTATTCCAGTGGATACCTATAAAACGCAAAATCGAGGTGGTAAAGGAATTAAAGGAATGGCAGTAAATGAAGATGATATCATTGACCAATTCCTTGTGATGAGTACGCATGATGATTTAATGATGTTTACAAACCTTGGGAAAGTTTATCGTATTCGCGGATACCGCGTTCCTATGGCTTCAAGAACGGCGAAAGGTATTCCAGTAGTAAATCTACTATCATTGGACAAAGAAGAGAAGGTGAAGGCTCTAATTGCTGTTAAACGTGGTGAATCAGAATCGACATCAAGCTTATTCTTTGCGACTAAGAATGGAGTAGTTAAGAAAACTCCAATTACTGAGTTCCATAATATTCGACAAAATGGAAAAATTGCCATTACGATGAAAGAAAATGATGAGCTAATTGCAGTTAAGCTAACGACAGGTGATGATCAAATTATCATTGCAGGTGCAAATGGTAAAGCTGTAAGATTCAACGAAACAGCAATTCGACCAATGGGAAGAACCGCATCAGGAGTAAGAGGATTTAATGTTGATGGTAGCCATGTAATCGGGATGACTACAGATAAAGAAGGAAAATACATTCTTGTAGTAACCGAGAAAGGATATGGTAAAAAATCAGATTTAGATGAATACCGTATTACTAATCGTGGTGCTAAAGGTGTAAAAACAATTAATATTACAGAAAAGAATGGTGCTCTTGTCTCGTTACGTGCAGTAAATGGAGATGAAGATTGCATGATCATGACAGATGATGGTATTGTGATTCGAATAAGCTTATCTGCTGTATCTATTTATGGTAGAACAACACAAGGAGTTAAGTTAATTACTCCAGCAGAGGGTGGAAGAGTATCTACAGTTGCTATCGTTGACAAACAAGAAGAAGTAATAGAAGAAGTTACAGAAATAGTAGAATAAAAAAGGGCCACTCTAATAGAGTGGCTCTTTTACTTGATTATCAATAATCAAGGATTTAATGTGTTGGATGATAATACTTGATGCATCTTCATTTGAAAGACTGTGTTTACGATAGATTCCAATTCCTTGAGAAGTGTAAAAAACTAAATCAAAAATTAATTGCGCCTCAATAACTTTGAATTCACCTCTTTTAACACCATATAAAATAACGTCATCCCATAGTTTAGTTAATGATGAGAATACTTGATTTAATAAATCGCTATTATCTGTAGTATTAAAGAATTCCCCGATTGCTAAAGGTAATGAATTCTCGTGCCCTACTAATACTTTAAAGTAATATTCAAGAAGACTATCAAGAACTTCCTCTGCAGGAGCATCATCATCCATAGATTCTTGAACAAAATGAATTTGTGATTCTACAATAGATAATAGTATTTGAGTGAATACCTGATCCTTATTTCCAAAATGACGATATAATCCCCCACGACTTAAACCTGTAACATCACATATATCTTGCATACTTGTTTCTTTATATCCTTTTTGTGTAAAAAGTACTTGAGCTGTTTTCAAAATATTAAGCTTTGTCTTGTTCCCTTTTATTGTCATATATATATTTCCTCAATTCCGCTTAGTTATTATATTACTGATTGAGATTGATGTCAAAACGGATTTTAGAATATTCATTGTATTTGCGTCTAATTATATGAATATTTTATTTTGCTTAATTGACTTTATTTGAGAGTAGTGGTTAAATAATAACATAAGCGTTGAAAAGAACTAGTAGTTTAGTTATTTATTTTAAGAGATGCAATGGTGCTGAGAATTGCAAATAAAACTAAATGAATCTATCTTTGAGCGGAAGGTAAAAAACTTCACGGTTGTTCCGTTATAACTAGTGAGTGGTATTGTTTCACGTGAAACAATACAAGTAGGGTGGCAACACGAGGAATCGTCCCTTTGCTAACCTTTTTTTATTTTTAGGAGGAAAATATGTTAGATATCAATTTATTAAGAACCAACCCAGATGTCGTAAGAGAGAACATCAAGAAAAAATTTCAAGAAAGCAAGTTAGAACTTGTTGATGAAGTAATTCAATTAGATATTGATTATCGTGCTTCAAAAACAAGAGGTGATGAGATTAGATCATCAAGAAACAAAATTTCGAAAGAAATTGGAGCTCTTATGGGGCAAGGTAAAAAAGAAGAAGCTGAAGAAGTAAAGCAAAAGGTTACGGAATTAGCACAGGAACTTGTAGATTTAGAAAAAAAAGAAGCTGAATTACAAGAGAAAATTGAAAAAATCATGATGGTTTTACCAAATATCATCGATCCAACAGTTCCATTAGGAAAAGATGATAGTGAAAATGTAGAATTGGAAAAATTCGGTGATCCAGTTGTTCCAAGTTACGAAATTCCATATCATGTTGAGATAATGGAAAAACTAAAAGGGATTGACTTAGATAGCGCTCGTAAGACGAGTGGTACAGGTTTCTATTACTTTAGAGGTGATATAGCACGTTTGCATTCTGCGGTATTATCTTATGCTCGTGATTTTATGATCGATAAAGGATTTGAATATGTTATTCCACCATATATGATTCGTAGTGAAGTTGTATCTGGAGTAATGAGTTTCTCTGAAATGGAAAATATGATGTATAAAATTGAAGGTGAAGATTTGTATCTTATCGGAACAAGTGAACATTCAATGATCGGAAAATATATTGATACAATTTTGGATGAAACGTTGTTGCCAGAGGCACTTACAAGTTACTCTCCTTGCTTTAGAAAAGAAGTAGGGGCACATGGTATTGAAGAACGTGGTGTTTATCGTATCCATCAATTTGAGAAACAAGAAATGGTTGTAGTATGTAAACCGGAAGAATCACCAGAATGGTTTGAAAAAATGTGGAAATACACTGTTGAATTCTTTAAAACACTAGATGTTCCTGTTAGAACAATTGAGTGTTGTTCAGGGGATTTAGCTGATTTAAAAGTAAAAAGTGTAGATGTAGAAGCGTGGTCTCCACGTCAACAGAAATATTTTGAAGTTGGTAGTTGCTCGAATCTTGGAGATGCTCAAGCAAGACGCTTACGTATTCGTGTTCAAGGGGAAAAAGGAAAGTATTTCGCACATACATTAAACAATACCGTGGTTGCTCCTCCAAGAATGTTAATTGCATTTTTAGAAAATAACTTAGAGGAGGATGGAAGTATTCGTGTTCCAGAGGCACTTCGAGTATATATGGGACACAAAGAAAAAATAGAAGTAAAATAAAATGTTTCACGTGAAACAAAAAAAAGTAAATAGATAGTTGTCGATGATAAGTTAATCATGTATAATTAATTACGGTACAACAAGTGACTTCGAATCTGGTCAGGACGGGAACGTAGCAGCCATAAGAATTATTGCTTGTGTGTACCACTTTTTTTATATATGGAGGTTCTATGGATTTAGATCATCATTTCATGAAACTTGCTTTAAAGGAAGCTCAAAAAGCACTAAAAAAAGAAGAAGTTCCTGTAGGTGCAGTATTAGTTTATCAGGATAAAGTAATATCTAAGGGTCACAATACTAGAGAAACAAAGCAGATATCATTAAATCATGCGGAATTGTTATGTATCCAAAGTGCATGTAAAAAACTAAACACTTGGAGGTTAGAAGATTGTGTTCTTTATGTTACACTTGAACCTTGCCCCATGTGTGCAGGTGCTATTATGCAATCACGAATTAAACGTGTTGTATTTGGTGCATATGATAAAAAAGGCGGTAGTTATGGGAGTTCCTTTAATATAAATGAAATTCCAACGTTAAATCATTATCCCGAAATTACATCTGGAATTTTAGAAAAAGAATGTTCTGAAATTATAAGTAATTTCTTTAAGGAGAGAAGAAAACAAAATAAAAAAAAGGCTGATGAGATTGAGTAATAATTCATCAGTTTTTCTTTTAAAGGTATCACTAAGTAGAGAAATTTGGTATAATAATCTATGCAAGCAAGGAGGAATTTATGGGGTATAAAGCGCTATATCGGACTTATCGGCCTGCCTCCTTTGAAGAGGTAGTAGGGCAGCAACATGTAGTATTAACGCTTCAAAACGCTGTAAGACAAAATAAGATTGCTCACGCATATCTGTTTTGTGGTCCAAGAGGTACAGGGAAAACATCAATTGCAAAAATTCTTGCAAAAGCAGTAAATTGTTTAGATAAAGAACATTCACCGTGTGGTCAATGTATTCAGTGTCAATCAATAAAAAAAGGTAATCACCCGGATATAGTTGAGATTGATGCGGCTAGTAATAATGGTGTTGATGAAATTAGAAGCTTGATAGATAAAGTAAAATACAGTCCAATTGAAAGTACATATAAAGTGTACATTATAGATGAGGTTCACATGCTTTCTACTGGTGCATTTAATGCATTACTGAAAACATTAGAGGAACCACCATCACATGTAATCTTTGTATTAGCTACAACAGAACCACATAAGGTGTTACCGACTATAATATCAAGATGTCAACGTTATGATTTCACAAAAGTTGAAACACCGGAGATGATGCTGCGATTGAGTGAAGTAGTAAGTAATGAAAACATAAAGTGTAGCGAAGAAGCAATAAGATTAATTGCAGAGTTAGCTGATGGTGGTATGAGGGATGCCTTGAGCATACTTGATCAATGTATTGCTTATGCTCAAAATGACATTAATTCTATGCATGTTAATGAAATCTACGGTATAACAACAGTAAAAGAAAAACTAACTGTATTACAATATGTAATCAATAAAGATGCAAAAGCAGTTTTAAATCAAATCAATGCTTGGAAAGATAAAGGAATTGATATTAGAAGATTAACATCAGACCTAATAGAAGTATTAAAAGAAACAGTTATTTATGGATATACAAAAGATGAATCATTATTACTTAAATTGAAAAATGAGGAAGTTCAAGAAATACTATCTCAATCAAATATTACTAAATTGCTCGCGATGACAGATATGTTAATGGAAACTGCAAATAAATATAAAGGAGCATCTAATGTTCATTCATATTTTGAAGTTGCTATATTAAAATTAATGGATTTACAAAGCCAAGCAGATGTACAAGTTGTTCCACAGGAGTCATCAAGTATACACTTAAAGGCGAATATGGTAGAACAAAAAATACCAAATACTACTATAGTGTCTAAATTAGAGCAAAAAATAACTGATAAAGAAGATGATTCAATGAGTATACCTAAGGTTATACAATTAGATGATACAACTAATACAGCACAACAAATCATAGAATTTGAAGCAAAATCTATGACTACAGATGAAATACTTTCATTAATGGTACAAGGAAGCAAAGAAGAAAAATTAAAAGACAGTGAATGTTGGAAGTTAATTGAAAGAAAAAGTCGAGAAATGCATTGTGCTCGTTATGCAATGTTACTTAGAAGTAGTACGGTTGCCGTGAGTGGTGAATACTTTGTGTTAATTCAAGTAGATAATCAAGCACATGTGAATGAAATCCAAGAGCAAATTCAAGAATTGGAAAGTTTTATGTGTAACGAACTAATTGTAAATAAGCATTTGTTTGTAACAACAATAGATCAAATTGTATATGCTACAAAACAGTTTATTGAACGAAGAAATGCACAAACGCTACCATCTCCAATGAAGTTAACATTGAGAGAAATAGTGATAAAAGAAGAAAAAAAAGAAGATATTAAAGAGAAAGATTTAAATACCATGGTCAATTTATTTGGCGATGATTTTGTAATAGTGGAGGAAGATTAAGATGAACTTACAAAATTTATTAAAACAAGCACAACAAATGCAAGCAACAGTGGCAAAAGTAGAAAAAGAATTGAACGAAACAGTATATACTGGATCTGCTGGTGGAGATGCCGTAAAAGTTGAAATTAGAGGAGATTATCAAATAACATCGATTTCTATCAATGATGAATTAGTCGATAAAGATTCAAAAGATATGCTTCAAGAACTTGTAATGTTGGCAGTTAATAATGCAACAGAACAAGCAACTGCAGATCGTGATCAAAAAATGGGAGCGGTGACTCAAGGGGTTAAGATTCCGGGGATGTTTTAATGAACTATCCTAAATCTTTTGAAAAGTGTATCGAAGGATTTAAGAAACTACCAGGAGTAGGCGCTAAGAGTGCAGAGAGATACACCTATACAATGTTAGATTGCTCAAATGAAGATGTAGAAAACTTTGCAAGAGCATTAATAGAATTGAAAAAAAGTATTCATCCATGTAAAAAGTGTGGCCATATTACGGAAGCAGAGATATGTGAGATTTGCAGTGATCAAACAAGAGATCAATCAACAATCTGTGTTGTACAATCATCTAAAGATGTTTTGGCAATGGAAAAAATAAGAGAATATCATGGAACTTACCATGTATTACATGGTTTGATTTCAACAAATAAAGGAATATTACCAGAAAACCTTAATATTGAAAATTTATTACAACGTATTAATTCAGAGATAAAAGAAATTATTTTAGCAACAAACGCTACAATTGAAGGAGAAACAACTGCCTTATATTTAGATAAATTAATTTCATCAAAAGGAGCTTATGTTACACGTATTGCATATGGAATACCGATTGGAGGACATCTAGATTACGCAGATGAATTGACTTTAATTAAGGCAATCGAGGGTAGAAAAAAATTAGACTAAAGACAAAGGGGAATTGGACAATGGCTAAGACAGATTTACAAATCGCACAAGAAAACAAAATGGAACATATTGATGTAATTGCAAGAAAAGCGAAAATAACAAGAGAATATGTTGAGTATTATGGTAACTACAAAGCAAAGATTGATTTATCTATTATGGATAAGTTAGATACACAAGACGATGCAAAGTTAGTCCTTGTGACTGCGATCAATCCTACAAAAGCAGGAGAGGGAAAATCTACAACGACAATTGGGCTTGTGGATGGATTAAACAAGATTAATAAAAATGTAATCGGTTGTCTACGTGAACCTTCTTTAGGACCAGTATTTGGGTTAAAAGGCGGTGCTACTGGTGGGGGTTATGCTCAGGTAGTTCCAATGGAAGATATCAATTTACACTTTACGGGAGATATGCATGCAATTACTTCTGCAAATAATCTGATAAGTGCGGTTCTGGATAATCACATTTATCAAGGCAATGAATTGAACATAGATCCAACTAAAGTAGTTTGGAAACGCTGCCTTGATATGAATGATCGTACATTAAGAAATGTTACGATCGCACAAGAGAAGAAAACAAATGGAGTTGAACGTAAAGATGGATTCATTATTACTGTTGCAACAGAAATAATGGCAATTCTTTGTCTATCACAAGATGTTCGCGATTTTGAAAATAAAGTAAGTAAAGCAATTGTAGCTTATACATATGATGACAAACCAGTAACTGTAAGTGACATAGGTGTCGCAGGAGCGGTCTGTGTTGTTATGAAGGATGCGCTTAAGCCAAATTTAGTTCAAACCTTAGAGAAAACACCCGTGTTGATTCATGGTGGTCCTTTCGCTAATATTGCCCATGGATGTAATAGTTTAATTGCGACAAAAATGGCATGTAAGTTAGCTGATTATGTTGTAACAGAAGCAGGGTTTGGAGCAGATCTTGGAGCTGAGAAATTCTTTGATATTAAATGTCGTAAAGGAAACTTAAAACCAAGTGCTGTTGTTATTGTTGCAACGGTAAGAGCTCTTAAATTGCATGGTGGGGTTGACTCAAAAGAATTAACAGAAGAAAATATTGCTGCATTGTTAGAAGGTGTTAAGAACCTTGAAAAACACATCGATTCTGTTAAGAAGTTCAATGTACCATATGTAGTTGCAATTAATAAATTCTCGCAAGATACACAATCAGAAGTGCAAGCTTTAATAAAATGGTGTAATGAGAATAATCATGAAGTAGTAATGTCAGATGCTTGGGCAAATGGAGGAGAAGGAACAACTGATTTAGCAAGAAAAGTAGTTGATCTTTGTAACCGAGAATCTAAGTTTAATCCCCTGTATGAATTAGAAGTATCAATAGAGGATAAAATTAAAAAGATTACTATTGAAATATATGGTGGGAAAGATGTCGTGTTTAGCGAAGAGGCACAAAAACAAATTGCTTATTTTACATCAATGGGGTGGGATAAACTGCCGGTTTGTATGGCAAAGACACCTGCGTCGCTTTCCGATAATGATAAATTAGTAGGTAGACCAGAGAACTTTACAATCAATGTAAATGAATTGAAAATTTCATTAGGTGCAGGATTTATTGTAGTGCTAACTGGAAATGTAATGACAATGCCAGGACTACCAAAAAAACCAGCTGCTTTATCTATGGGAGTAGATGAAGAAGGAAAATCATATGGTTTATTTTAAGCTCAGATAATGAGCTTTTTTTATAGATTTATATCATGCAAAAATTGATATCTTTATAAAAATATGGTAAGATTATACCGCATAAAATTAAGACTAAAACTTATTTCATTCACAGGTTTATACAGCTATAAGCGTATAATGAGTTGTGTTATAATTAAAACATCAGAAAGAGGAATATATGGATAATAGAGTAATTACCAATAACAAAGGATTCACTTTAATAGAACTTATAATTGTCGTTGCAATAATAGCTATTTTGGCAACTGTGCTCGCTCCTCAGTATCTTCAGTATGTTGAGAGAACAAGAGAGTCAAACGACTTACAAGTTGCTACTTCGTTAATAGATGCTACTCAAGTTGCGCTATCGAATCCTGATAATAATATTCCATCAGGGTACATTATAGAAGTTTTATGGACATCAGGTGATCTTGCGAGAGATGCGGGATATGAAGGATTAATCGTTGTAAGAACAACATTAAGAACATCAATATTTAATGATAGTGACCCAACATTTAATCGACCTGCACTCCCAAGTACTGTTAATACGGATGATCTAGTTCGTGAAATTGTAACAATCATGGGTGCAGAACTTGAAACAGCAAGTAGTTATAATTTGGCGGGTACATATGTTGGTTATATAGGTGAGCCTGAGTCAGCTACAGCAACAGATGCTGTGTTTGGATTTCATATCCGTACCGACACTGGAGAAATTGCTTTGGCAAAATGGGATAATGGTGGTTTGGTAAATGATTGGTTAAATATCGGACTAAAAATTACACCTGCACCATATTAAGAGAACAGAAATGTTCTTTTTCTTTTTTAAATTATTACCTGGGAAATAATTGTGATATAATTAAATAAGAGTGAGGGGGAATTGAAATGGCTTCTATTGCTTATGTAGCAGATTTAAATATGATTGAATATCATCGTGTACATGGTAGCAAGACAATGAATTTTTGGAGACTTTCGAATTCTAAACGCTTCAGTGATTTTAATCCAGGAGATTTTCTTTTTTTCTTAGTGAATACAGTAAAACGAACAGGAGCAAATGAAAAGGGGATTGTAGGTTACGGACATTTTAAAAAACAAACATCGATGACTGTAAAGCAAATGTGGTCAACATACAAGAATGAGAATGGTTACCACTCTCAACAAGATTTTCATGAAGCAATAATGAAAGCAACAAAAAATAAACAATTACCTGATAAGATTAATTCAATTGTATTAGAAAATGTAGTATTCTTTGGTGCCCCTGTATACCTTAGTGAGTTTGGTATAAGTATTTCAAAGCAGTTGGAAAGTTACTTCTATTTAGATAAAGAAGATTCTTCTGTTACCTCACAAATATTATCTAGAGCAAAAGAAACAGGAATTGATTTATGGACATTAGCCATTAATGATGAAGAAGAACAAGAAAATTACTTTGGAGATGAAGAAATTCATCACATGCTCACAAAATTAAATAAAGAAATCGTAATTGACATAACACCATGGGAAGAAAAAAAATCAAGAAAATGGATAAAACAAAAAATGATAGACAAACCAAAATCAATGTTGATAAGTGGATCTAAAATTATAGCTTATGAGATAACAAAAACACATTGCGAATTGTATGTTCCACTTCCCGCACTTCAAAACTATGATGTGATTAATTTAGCGATGATTTCAAAGGCCGCAATGATAAAACACAAGTTAGAAATGATAGAGAAGAAAATAAATGTTCAAGTAAATTTTCTAAGCGACAAAGACGTCACAAATGTAGAGGCGATGATTAACAGATAATAAGATGTAAAGTAAAATACTTTATGTCTTTTTTATTGTCTTCGTGATACAATTTACATGATTTAGAAAGGTAGTGATACAGTGAATACTTCAAATATAGAAGTCATTGTTGTAGGAGGGGGCCATGCTGGTGTAGAAGCTGCACTGATGTGTGCTCGTCAAAATAAAAAAACAGTGCTCATCTCTTTATCAAAAGAGAATATAGCAAAAATGCCTTGTAATCCTTCTGTTGGAGGACCAGCAAAAGGAATAGTAGTAAGAGAAATTGATGCATTAGGTGGCCAAATGGGAATCAGTGCCGATAAAACAGCAATTCAAGTGAAGATGTTAAATACAGCAAAAGGACCAGGGGTGCAATCTCTACGTGTGCAATCAGATAAAGAAGCATACGCAAAACTTATGCAAGATGTGATTGAGCAGGAGCCAAATTTAACAGTTGTAGAAAAACAAGTTATTGGACTACTAGTAGAAGGTAATGTAGTGCAAGGTGTTAAGTTTTTAGATGAATCTGAACTTCATTCCCAAGTAGTTATTTTAACAACAGGAACGTATATGTCGTCTAAAGTAATGATCAGTAATGAAATTAAAGAAACAGGGCCTGATGGAGAACCGACTACAAATTTATTGTCACAAAGTCTAAGAGATTTAGGAATCGAGACATTTAGATTAAAGACAGGGACTCCAGCAAGAGTGCTTACGAACTCAATCGACTTTACAAAAACCGAGAAACAACCAGGAAGTGATTTTTTTGCTGCATTTAGTGAATTTACGCAAGAGAACCTTGCGTTAGAAAAGCAAGTTTTATGTTATTTGACGTATACAGCACCAAAGACTCATGAGGTTATTCGAGAAAATTTGCATCGCTCAAGTATGTATTCAGGTGTAGTAGAAGGTGTAGGACCACGTTATTGCCCATCAATTGAAGATAAACTCGTTCGTTTTGCTGACAAAGATCGTCATCAAATATTTTTAGAACCAGAGAGTCTTTCTTTAGATACTACTTATATTCAAGGTTTTTCATCATCGATGCCATACGATGTACAAGAAGAGATGGTACATTCATTACCAGGATTAGAGAATGCAATAATTAAGATTTATGCATATGCAATCGAGTATGATGCAATAGATCCTCTTCAATTAAAGCCAACACTTGAAATGAAGAAGATAGAGAATCTATATACTGCGGGTCAAATTAATGGGACAAGTGGTTATGAAGAGGCAGCAGGACAAGGACTCATTGCTGGAATTAATGCAGTGCTGAAATTAGATGGGAAAGACCCATTCATACTGAGACGTGATGAAGCATATATTGGGGTCATGATCGATGACTTGGTTACAAAGGGAACACACGAACCCTATCGATTACTAACATCACGCGCTGAATTTAGATTATTATTAAGACACGATAATGCCGATCAAAGGTTAACACGAAAAGCGTATGAACTAGGAATTGTGTCTGAAGAGCGTGTACAATTGTTAAATAATAAATTGAATAAAATGAATGAATTAAAAGAGACAATGATGTCACATAAATTCAATATGAAATCATCAGTAAATGAATACTTAAACAAAATTGAATATGAAACATTAAAGTCAGGTATTAGTGCTTATGAGCTTCTAAGAAGACCTCGTATTCAATGTAGTGAACTACTTAGATATATGGAAGCTCATTATGATGAGCGAATTGCAAAGCAAATAGAAATTGAATGCAAGTATGAAGGCTACATCGAAAAAGCAAAAAAAGAAGCTGCTAAACTTGAACATATGGATAAGGTAATGATTCCATGTGATTTAGACATCGCATCATTAGAGCATCTCTCTTTGGAGGGAAAACAAAAAATTGCGAAGATTCAACCACAAACATTAGGTCAAGCTTCACGAATTTCAGGAGTATCACCAGCTGACATTGCTGTATTAGCATTAGTTATAGAACAAAAAAGAAGGGAAAGAAAATAATGAATTATAAAGATATTGTTTCAAATGTAAATGTATATGGATTTGATGAGAGCATCAGAGGTAGTAAATTTCCAATGGCTACAGATTTAGAGTCATTAGATTATGAGTTTGCGAAAAGTACAGTAAAACTTGCAACGAGCAATTTAGGAGAGGGTCATGATAACTTCTTAAATGGAATCATAGTTCAGTTCGACTTAACTTTTACAAATAAAGTGTGGGTAGAAGCAGAGCGGTATCACTTCTTAGATTTCGTGAGTTCACAATCAACGATGCATCGTATTACAAAATTCGACTTAAACAAGGCGTATATTGAATATGTGGATGAACGCATAATTGATATTATGAAAGAAAAAGTAGTGGCTTATAATGAGTTACATGCAAAGTCTCGCGAGGAAAACACAAGAGAGTTTGATGCTGAATTAAAAAGAATGTATTTAGAAATTCTTTATTCAAATCCAGCAGGGTTTAAAATTACAGCACGAATGACGACAAACTACCGCCAACTTAAAACGATGTATCTGCAAAGAAAAACACACCGTTTGCCAGAATGGCGTGCATTCTGTGACTGGTGTGAAACATTACCACATAGCGAATTCATTACACGAAAAATATAAAAATAGGAGTGTGCAAATGAAAAAAAAAGAAGGATTATTAGTCTTTCTAGTCTTCGCGTTTTTTCTTATAGTATTCTTTACTATGCCGAGAAAAGAAAATGAAGAAGAGATTAGAGCAACATGGATAAGTTATATCGACTTCACTACTATTCTATGGGGGAAGAGTGAGGAAGAATTTAGATTATATGTTGATGAAATGATTTCTGATTTGCAACAGCTAAAATTAAATACGATTTACGTACATGCATCAGCCTTCACTGATGCATTTTATGATTCAGACTATTATCCTACATCGCAATTTGTATCAGGAAAAATTGGTGAGCCACTAGCTTTTGACCCATTTGGGATTATAGTAGCGGAGGCAAAAGATGCAGGTTTTCGCGTAGAGGCATGGATAAACCCATTGCGTTCATTTAGCGAAGATCAAATGGAACAAGTACCTTATGAAAGTATTCAGCGTCAATGGTTAGCGCAAAACAATCATTATATTGTTTTATATGAAGGTAGGTATTACTTTAATCCAGCTTATAGTGAGGTACATCAATTAGTTACTAATGTAGCGGTAGAACTTGTTAAAAAATATGATATCGATGGAGTACATATGGATGACTATTTTTATCCAGATAAAGTAAGTACTGAATTTGATGATTATGAGTACAATCAAGTAGCGACAACAATGTCTCTATCAGAGTTTAGAAAAGAGAACGTTAACTCCCTAGTGTTATCTATTTACGAGGGAATAAAAGCAATAAATTCTGATGTGGATTTCACAATTAGCCCTGCAGGAAATATTAATTATTCAACGAATGATATCTACGGGGATGTTAAGGCATGGATTAATGATAGAATTGTAGACATGGTTATACCTCAAATTTATTTTGGCTATGACCATGAAACACTTCCTTTCGATGAATGTCTGCAAGAGTGGGAAAGTGCAGTAGAGGGAACGAATGTTGAATTAGTTGTGGGGTTAGGTGCATATAAAATTAATACAATTGATCCTTTCGCAATGAGTGGAAATGAAGAATGGCTGTATAACTCGGATATCCTTGCAAGGCAGTTAAATGATGCAAGAAATGCATCAAATTATAAAGGTTTCTCTTTATATAGTTATCACTCAATTAAGCATGCCAATGAAGAGTCAATAATGAAAGTAAACGAACAAATCGAAAACCTAATGAAAGAAATTGATTGAGTTTTCATAATAGTGAAAATTAGAATGATATATCATGAAAAAGATTCAAAATGATGAATAAATATGATATGATATCACAAATGAAAAAGGAGATTATCATGAATTTTAACACAGAGTTTGCTACAAATGTAATGTCAGTTTACGGTCCACCGGGAGATGAGGGGCAAGTTGCTAAAGTAATCATGGATGAAATCAAAGACTATGTCGATGAAATGTACACAGATAAACTTGGAAATTTGATTGCACGAAAAAAAGGAACAGGAAAAAAAGTGATGTTCAGTGCTCATATGGATCACTTAGGGATGATTGTATCTTTTATTGATGAACGTGGATTTTGTTACTTTGGATTTAATGGAGGAATCAATGCTGCTACAATCGTGGATACACGTGTAGAGTTTAAAAATGGAGCACAAGGGGTAGTTAGAAAACTAAACCCTGCGGATACAGGAGTTGTTACCTTTGATAAATTATATATTGATCTTGGTACGTTAACAAAAGAAGGAACAGAAAAATTAGTACAAGTAGGGGATGTAGCAGTGTTCAAAGGTGATTACTACGAAACGGATGAATGTATCATGTCTCGATCTCTTGATGATCGTATTGCGTGCTACACTCTTGCAGAGGCAATCAAAGAACTTCCTGAGACGCAAAATGATTTATACTTCGCATTCACAGTTCAAGAAGAAGTTGGATTACGTGGTGCAAAAGTAGCGAGTTATGCAATCAACCCTGATTTATTTATTGCCGTTGATATCACATCTAGTGGAGATTTCCCGGGTGCACCAAAGATGGCATTGAAACTTGGAGAAGGTACAGCAATTAAAATTCGTGATAACTCATTGATTACACCAAAACACATTCTTGACCTTATGTTCGATGCTGCAGAAGAAAAAGAGATTAAGGTGCAAAGAGAAGTCTTGTTGTTTGGTGGAACAGATGCTGGAGCAGCACAAACACAAAGAGCTGGAATTGATGCCGGAGTAATTTCTATTCCTACAAGACATATTCATGGTAGTTCTGAAACATGTGCTAAATCAGATGTTATGGAATCTATACGCTTAGTTAGAGCAATTTGCGAAAAATAAGATAGTCGTACGACTATCTTTATTTTTGAAAAAAAGCAAAAAATCAACATCAAATTCTATAAATACCACTATATATTTATGGTTCCTTCATAGAATTTGGTAGAAGTGTCAAAATTATAAGGTAATAATGGAAAAACTCAATACCATAAAAACAAGAACAAACTAATATAATTAAGTCTAAATTCAATTATTTTACGGTCTTAAAATAATTATATAAAAATGTTATTTTCTCTTTAGAACACGAGGTATATTTGCTATAATAGTAACACGTGGAGGCACAGCAATGAGAATAGAAGAGTTTAAATCAATCTGTAGTGAACAAGGTCTTAACTTAAGTGAAAAACAAGTTAAGCAATTTTTATCTTATGCAGAGTTGTTGAAAGAATGGAATCAAAAAATGAATTTAACCGCAATAACTGAATTAGAAGAAGTGTTAGATAAACATTTTTACGATTCATTGCTTCCGTCGTTTACTTTAGAAATCAAAGGAAAACTATGTGATGTAGGAGCAGGAGCAGGATTTCCTTCTGTTCCATTAAAAATAGCATATCCTGATTTAGAAGTTGTAATATGCGAGCCACTCAATAAAAGAATCACTTTTTTAGAAGCAGTCATAAATGAGTTAGGGTTGGAAAAAATAACATGTCATCATGCAAGGGCTGAAGATTTTGCTAAAGAGTATCGTGAAACTTTTGATGTGGTTACAGCACGTGCAGTTGCTAACCTTCCATTATTAGCAGAACTATGTATTCCACTTGTAAAAGTGGGTGGTGTATTTTTGGCAATGAAGGGATCAAATGGTTTAGAAGAGAATGAGCTTGCGAGTTTCGCAATCAACGAATTAGGGTGTGAATTTAAAGAGGCACATACCCGATATCTTGCTGACCAATCAACTCGTATCAATTTAACTTATAAAAAAATTAAGAAGACTAAATCGATGTATCCAAGACATTATAGTAAAATGAAAAAAAGTCCACTTATCAAGGAGGAAAAAAATGGCAGAGGTAATTAGCTTACCAATTTGGCAAATTGAGACAAACCCGTATCAGCCAAGATTGGAATTTAACGAAGAAAATTTAAATGAATTAGCTGAGTCAATTCGTGAACATGGATTAATTCAACCAATTACAGTAAGAAGAGTAAATAACACTTATGAAATAATTGCAGGAGAGCGTCGCTTTCGTGCTTGTAAAAGACTTGGATTTAGTGAGGTTCCATGCAATGTCATGGAGGCAAATGAAATTCAAACTGCTCAAATGGCTCTTGTAGAAAACATTCAAAGAGAAAACTTGTCGGCGATTGAAGAAGCAAAAGCATACGTAGAAATCATGCGTCAAACACATTGTACACAAGAAGAGTTGGCAGGAAAAATGGGGAAATCACAATCAAGCGTAGCAAATAAGATTCGTTTGTTGAATTTACCAGAAAATATTCAAGCAGCTATAAGTGAGAAAAAAATTAGTGAGCGTCATGGACGTGCAATATTAACTGCACAAAAGGATGATCAAGATAAAATATTTGAACAAATCATCAAAAAGGGATTCAATGTTAGTCAGAGTGAGAAATTTATCAAAACGATGTATGATAATAATGCAAAAAATGCTAAGCCAAAACGTAAAGGGGTTATACGTCAATTCAGAGTTGCCTTTAATACGATTTATCAATCTGTAAAGATGGTTGAGCAGTATGGAATTAATGTTACAACAGAAGAAGTAGAAACAGATGAAGATGTACGTATCATTATTAAGTTTCCAAAAGGATAGGATGTGATCAAAATGTGTAAAATAATCGCAGTAGCCAATCAAAAAGGCGGCGTTGGAAAAACAACAACAAGTGTTAACTTAGCAGCAGGTTTAGCTTATTTAGGAAAGCGTGTATTATTAATCGATTTTGATCCACAAGGAAATGCATCACAAGGTGTATCTGGTGATAATTATGAAGTAAACACAAGTATCTGTGACGTTTTACTTGGTGAAGTTGGAGTTAGGGATGCATTAAAGAAATTGGATATTCCACCACTCCACTTAATACCTTCAAATATAGAATTAGCAGGTGCAGATTTAGAGATGGCTAAATTTACAGTGGGACGTGAAAAAATGCTAAAAGAGAAAATAGACCAAGTACGAGATAGCTATGATTTTATTTTAATTGATTGCCCTCCATCTCTAGGTTTATTAAATACAAATGCATTAACAGCAGCCGATGGCGTAATCATTCCAGTACAATGTGAATATTATGCATTAGAAGGGTTGACTCAACTGTTAAGTACAATACGTTTAGTTCAACGTCTATTTAATCCAAAACTATCAATCGAAGGTGTCCTTCTTACTATGTTTGATGCGCGTACAAGATTATCTGTTGAAGTTCAGCAAGAAGTGCGAAAACATTTTAAAGAAAGAGTGTATAAGAGTTATATTCCAAGAAATGTTAAATTATCAGAAGCACCATCTAGAGGACAGTCGATATTTGAATATGATGTTAAATCTGAAGGTGCAAAAGCTTATGCTGCTTTAGCAAAAGAAGTGATTAAGTACAACAGTGAGGTGAAATAAACAATGACTAAAAGACTAGGAAAAGGATTATCAAATATTTTTGGTGATGATTTAGATAGTGTTATTGAAAATATACAAAATGGAAATGTTGAAGGGCAACAAGTAGAGATTCCTGTAAAAGAAGTAAAGCCAAATCCTTATCAGCCACGAAAAGTATTTGATAAAGAGAAGATTCAAGAATTAGCAGCTTCCATTAAAGAACATGGAGTATTCTCTCCAATCTTGGTAAGAAAAGGTGTTCAAGGTTATGAGTTAGTTGCAGGAGAGAGAAGACTACGTGCTTGTAAAATAATTGAATTAGATAAAATTCCTGCTATTATTTTAGATTTTTCTGAAGAACAAATGATGGAAATCTCAATTTTAGAGAATATTCAAAGAGAAGATTTAAATGCAATTGAGGAAGCTCAATCTTATCAAAGATTGATGGAAAGACTAGATTACACACAAGAAAAATTATCTCAGCGAGTAGGTAAGAGTCGTGAATATGTTGCGAATATTTTGCGCCTACTAAAATTACCTAGATCAATTCAACAGCTTGTGAGTGAGAGTCAACTATCGATGGGACATGTTAGACCTCTTATTACCTTAGATGACGAAGGTATGGCATATGATATTGCTACTAAAATTATCGAAGAAGGTTTATCGGTTAGACAAGTTGAAAAGTTAGTAAAAGAAGCAAAGCTAAAACAACCACTTGAAAAAGAAGAAAAGCCAAGAAATCGTAATTTAGTATATGTAGAAGAAATAATGCAAAGTAAGTTACAAACAAAAGTAAAAGTTGAAAATCGATCAATTACAATATCTTATTCAGATACAAAAGATTTAAATCGAATTTTAGAATTAATCGGATGTATTGAAGAAGACTAATTAATAAGGAAGTGAAATCAATGTATCGCTTAATAGAGATTGAAAGCAAAACACATGATGAATTTGTAGAATGCTCCCCAAAGGAGCATTTTATGCAGTTGTCAGCATGGGGTAAAGGGAAACAATTGAGTGGATGGAAAACTCAGTTTGTTGGATTGTATAAAAAAGACGAACTTGTCGCTTCATCTTTAATTTTAATGAAGAAAATTCCGATGTTCGGGTCATATATTGCATATGCTCCAAGAGGTTATATTTTGGATTTCAGTAATAAAGAAGTACTTCAAGAGATGACAAAACACATTAAACAGTACTGTAGAAAGCATCGTGTTTGTTATATGATGATTGATCCAGATATATATATAACAAGGGAAGATAAAAAAGAGACAATAATGTCTCGTGATGAGAATGTAGTGAAATGTTTGATTGAATTAGGTTATCGCCATCAAGGGTTTAATCAAGAGTTTGAAATGACTCAACCTCGTCATACGTTTCGATTATACTTGGATGATGCTAAGGAAAATATTTTTGCAAACTACTCTAAAGTGATGCGTACATCAATTAATAATGCAAAACGTTTTGGGATAACTTGTAAAGTAGAAGAAAACATTGATGTATTTTATGATATTATGCAAGAAACAGCTCAACGTAATCATTTTGTTGAACATAGTAAACAATATTATGAAGCTGTTTACAATGCTTATGCCAGCCGGGGTAAAGCAATATGTTATAGTGCAACTTATCATCCTGACCAACACCTTATCGCATTAAAGGATAAGGCAAAAGAATTAGCTTTAGAGAAAGAAAAGTGCCTTACAAAACTTATACAAGCTCCTCACGATGTAAAAGCAAAGAATCGCGTTGAACAAATAGGGATTCAAGAAGCTAAACTTACTCAAGATATTGAAAAAACACAAGATGCACAAAGTATTTACCCTGAAGGTATTGTGCTATCGAGTGGAATTACATTAACTACAAAGCATCGTGCTTGGTTAGTGTATGGTGGAAATAGAGAGATTTATAGAGAAGTGGGCGCAAACTATGCAATAAAGCAATTTGAAATTGAGGATGATATATCGAAAGGCTTTGAGTTTGTGGATTTCTTTGGTACAATTGGAAAAGAGAGTACAGATAAAAAGTATAAGGGGATTCATGAATTTAAGAAACGCTTTGGTGGAGACTATTGTGAGTTTCCGGGAGAGTTTCACCTTGTATTAAAACCACTAACTTACACTCTATTTATGAAGCTATTGCCGAGTGCAAAAAAATGTATGAGAAAACTAAAGAAAAGAAAAACAACTGTCTCATAAAGGGACAGTTTTATTTTAATGAAAGAAAAGAGGTGTTCAAATGAAAGAGACGATTATAGCGATAAGTACTGCACTTCAAGAAGGAGCAATTTCAATCCTACGCTTAAGTGGTGATGAAGCAATCGAAATCGCAAACCGAATAGTAAAATGTGATTTACATCAACAGCAAAGCCACACTATAAGATATACTATGGCAGTTGATCCAATAACCTATGAAGAAGTAGATGAAGTGATGGTTAGCGTATTTTATGCACCAAAGTCATTTACTTGCGAAAATGTAGTAGAAATCAACTGTCATGGTGGAGTCTATATTACACGCCGAATTCTTAGTTGTGCACTTGCAGCAGGTGCTCGATTAGCTTTGCAAGGAGAGTTCACACAGCGTGCGTTTTTAAATGGACGCATCGATTTAACACAAGCGGAATCAATTATGGATTTGATACATGCAGAAGATGAGTTAAGTGCTCAAATGGCCTTGAATGGACTAAAAGGAAGTGTTAAGAAATTGATTGCACCACTTTGCGACGATCTTGTCCAAATTATTGCACACATCGAAGTAAATATTGATTACCCAGAATATGAAGATGTGGAACAATTGACACAAGATACTGTATTACCAAAAGCACAAATATTTTTATGGAAACTAAAAGATATATTATCTAAAGCAAAGAGTGGTCGAATTATGAAACAGGGAGTAAAAACTGTTATCTTAGGTAAACCAAATGTAGGAAAGAGTAGCTTACTTAATGCCCTTATTGAAGAAGAAAAGGCAATCGTAACAGAAATCGCTGGAACAACGAGAGATATTGTCGAAGGTATTGTTAGACTTCAATCAGTCACTTTACATATGATTGATACTGCAGGAATTCGAGATACAAATGATATAGTTGAACAAATTGGGATTCAAAAGAGTCTTCAAATGTTAGATGAAGCAGAACTTGTTTTAGTTCTATTAGATGGAAGTAAAGCACTGGATACACAAGATTATGAATTGTTGGAAATTACTAAAGGAAAAGAAAGAATCATCGTTACAAATAAAAAAGACTGTGGACTAGAAGTAGAAGAAGGAATATTAATTAGTGCAATTGATCATGATATTCAACCATTGATTGATGAAATCAATCAACGATTTGAAAAACATGGATTTGCAACTAAAGAGCCAGTATTAAATAATGATCGTCAAATTGCATTGGTTGAAACTGCTTATCAAAATATGAGGCAAGCAATTGATGCACTTGAAAATGGAATCGAATTAGATTTGGTTACGATTGATATGCAAGCGGCATATCAATCATTGAAAGAAATAATGGGCGAAGCAACAAGAGAAGATTTATTAAATGAAATGTTCAGTCGTTTTTGCCTTGGAAAGTAGGATATTATGTGGTTAGATAGTCATGCTCATATAGTGAGTTCATATTTTGAAGATATAGAAGGTGCCATTGTACGTGCGAAAGAAGCAAATTTATCAAGAATATTAGTCGTATGCTGTGAGCTAGAACTAGCTCAAAAAGCAATTGAGATGGCAGTGAAGCATCCTATGCTAGATATAGCCTTTGGATTTCATCCAACAGACATCGATGAAATCAAGGAAGAAGATTGGCAAATCTTAGAAGAGTTACTTCAAAATGAACATGTAGTCGCATTGGGAGAGATTGGATTAGATATGTATTGGAAGCAAGATAATCTAGACGAACAAAAGAAAGTGTTTATTCGTCAAATCGAATTAGCTAATAAGTACAACAAGCCAATAATTGTACATAGTCGAGATGCAATTCAAGATACACTGCAACTTTTGAAAGAAAATCCGTCAGAGAATAAAGGAATACTTCATTGCTTCAGCTCGAGTGTAGAAATGGCAAGAGAGTTTGTGAAGTTAGGATACATGATTTCATTAGCGGGCCCTGTGACTTTTAAAAATGCACATACACCAAAAGAAGTCGCTAAAGATGTACCTTTAGATTTTCTATTAATTGAGACAGATTGTCCATTTTTAACACCTCACCCATTTAGGGGGAAAAAGAATGAACCAAGTTATGTGGTATATGTAGGACAGGAAATATGTCGTCTTCGAGAAATTGAAGAAGAGGTATTAATGAATGCAATTCAAACAAACTACAATCGCTTATTTCATAAGAAATAGAAAAGAGGAGTCATGAGGAAACTGTATTTAATCAATATTTTTGTCTTAGCTGCTATAACAACATTATCAATTTGTATTGAGTCTAGTTATAAGACTAAAATATACATAGCAGAGAGGAATTTAGACATAAATATACTAATAAATTCTGAATTTAAAGAGCCAATTCTGCAAAAAGTTGAAATAATACAAGAGGTTTTAGCTGAACCAACTTATCAAGTCGGCACATCATTTCTTATTGATAAGGCAACATCATATGGTGTTGATTGTAGTGGTTGCAGTGGCGAGGATGACGGATTTGGAGGAACGGCTGCAGGTATTCAGTTAAGTATTACGAGTGTTCTTCAATCTGATGGAAATTGGTTAGATGGAATAACTTATGATGGTTATTACTTAGTAGCAGCTAATAAAGAAATTCCATTCTGCACATTAATAGAAATATCAAACCATGGATGGAGCGGTCAAGGATTATCACCAGAGACATCATTCCAAGCACTTGTAGTTGACCGTGGAGGGAGTGTTATTGGAAGTGATATTGATTTATATGTTGGATCACAAGCAAACCCTACAGTAACAAATCAAAGGAATTCGAACACAGAAGTTAAAATACTACAAGAAGGAACGTATTACAAGAATGAATTAGGTCAATGGGCTTGTGCAATACAATAAGAACAGATCATGCTAAAAAGTAGGGTCTGTTCTTTTGTTTCAAGGAAAAGTAAGTTATAATAGGTAAAAGGTGATAACATGGAAATTAGAGAAGTAATTGTAGTAGAAGGAAAAAATGATACAAATAAAATTCAAAGTGTGATTAAAGCTAAAACGATTGAAACACATGGAACACATCTTTCTAAGAAAACTTTGGAATTGATTGCAAAAACTCAGCAGGTTCATGGAATCATCATCTTTACTGATCCAGATGCACCAGGAAATCAAATTCGTACGAAGATAAATGAAAGTGTACCTGGTTGTAAAAATGCTTTTTTACCAAAAAAGCTAGCATTAGGCAAAAATAAAGTTGGAATCGAACATGCACAAGCACAAGATATTATTGAAGCACTTGCACATGCAGTAACTTATGAAGATAAAGAGGATACATTGAGTTGGCAAGAGTTCAATGAATTGGGGTTAAATGGAAAATTAGATAGCTCAAAGCTAAGAAAGTTGCTTATGAATGAAATTCATTTAGGAGAAGCTAATGCAAAAACGTGCTTCAAAAGACTTAACATGCTTCAAATGAGTGCTCAAGATATACAAGAATTGATGAGGAAATATTATGAATAAACCAATTGCGACAATTTCTCGCACAAATGAAATTTTAAAAAAATTCGATATGTTTGCCAAAAAATCGTTTGGTCAAAATTTTATCACAGAACCAAATGTCGTTTCAAAAATTGCTGCTCTAGCACAATGTGACGATATTGCAGTTATTGAAATTGGTCCAGGAATTGGAGCACTAAGTGAACAATTAGCTTTACGTGCAAAAAAAGTTATCGCATATGAAATAGATGAACGCCTTCCAGAAGTTTTATCTTACTCAATGGAAGTGTATGATAACTTTGAATTAAGAATGCAAGACTTTTTAAATGCCGATTTAGTGACAAGCGTAGACGAGTTAAAGAAAGATTATGGAAAAGTTGTACTGTGCGCAAATCTTCCATATTACATCACAACACCATTATTATTTAAAATATTTGATAGCAAATGCGACATTCCTGTCATTACTGTAATGATGCAAAAAGAAGTAGGGGATCGGATGTCTGCAAAACCGTCTACGAAAGACTACAATGCACTGAGTGTAATTGTACAGTTTTATTATGATGTAAAAACAGTTATGAAAGTACCAAGAACTGTTTTTAATCCTAAGCCAAATGTCGATTCAAGTGTTGTTCAATTTGTCAAAAAAGAACAAATCTATCCACTAAAAGATGAACAGTTATTTAGTAATTTTGTGAAAGCTTGTTTTAAACAAAGAAGAAAAACATTGATGAATAATTTAAGAGAATATCTTAATGATAAAGACGAAGCTGTCGCATTGATTCAAGCAGTAAATTTAGAAGAGAATGTTAGAGCGGAAAATTTATCAATTGAACAGTTTATTCAATTGTGTGAGGTTCATTATGATCGAAAAAGCATATGCTAAAATAAATTTATGTCTTGATGTTAAATCAAGAAGAGAGGATGGATATCATGAGTTAGACATGATCATGGCCCCTCTTGATTTTTATGATCAACTTACATTTAATATTGCTGAAGAGATGAGTATCGAGTGTAATGTTCCTTATTTAGTTTTTAATGAGAAAAATACAATAATTAAGGCAATTCATGTACTGCGAGAGGAATTTGGTTTCAATGAGAACTTTAAAATAACTTTAAAAAAACATATTCCTACCCAAGCAGGACTTGCTGGAGGGAGTGCAGATGCAGCAGCAACTATGCGTGCAATTAAGAAATTATTAAAATTAGATATTAGTGAAAAAAAGATGATTGAACTAGCAAAAAAAGTAGGAGCAGATGTACCATTTTGTCTTAAAAGCAAAGTAGCTCGTGTTCAAGGTATCGGGGAAGACTTAGACTATTTTAAATTTAGAAGTGATTTCTTCGTGTTTTTAGTTAAACCATTTCGGGGCATATCTACAAAAGAAGCGTTTGAATTGTTGGATATCGAAACTGCGCCACACCCAGATGTATTGAAGCTGAAGAAAAGCTTGATACAAGAAAATTACAATGAGTTTACTCAATGTCTTGAAAATTCGCTTGAGCAAAGCGCATTTAAACTATTGCCACAAATTGAGGAAATTAAAAAGGCATTGATTGAGTTTGGTTTTGATGGTGCACTAATGTCAGGGAGTGGATCTACTGTTTTTGCAATTACAAGAGATGAAGCACTTGTGGACTCTGCTACAAAAGTATTTAAAAAGAAGAAATATTTTGTAAGAAAAACGCGAATTTTGTCAAATTAAGATAATGGATGTTACAAAAAATATAAAATGAAAGCATTATCATAAAAAAAAGACCAATTTGATTGTGAAAAATCATGAATTAGGTCTTTTTTTATGCCGTAAAAATGGGTAAAATATATGCGTGGAGGTAATTATGAAATCAGCAATAATTATGGCAGCAGGTAAGGGGACTCGAATGAATTCGACGAAACCTAAAGTATTGCATGAAATTTGTAGTAAACCAATGATTGAACACATTTTAGATGGTTTAGTTAAGATTGGTGTAGAAGAAGTAGTAACTGTAGTTGGTTATGGTCATCAGATGATCAAGGATGTCGTAGGGGATAAGAGCAAATACGCACTTCAAGAACCACAACTCGGAACTGGGCATGCTGTTGCTCAGGCTCAGCAACTGAACAATGTAGGAGGATTAACTCTTGTCGCAAATGGTGATTGCCCACGCATTCAACCAAGCACATATGAAAAAATGTATGCAGCTTGTGAAAATGTAGAGATGGTTGTGCTCAGCGCGGTCTTAGAAGATCCAAAATCATACGGAAGAATTGTCCGTGATGAAGCTGGATATATAGCTAAAATTGTTGAGTTTAAAGATTGTTCAGAAGAAGAAAAGCAAATCAAAGAAATCAATACTGGTATTTATTGTTTCAAAAATGAATTGTTGTTTAAACATCTCGCTGATTTAGGAAACAATAATGCTCAAAATGAATATTACATCACAGATTTAGTGGCAATATTTAATCAAAATGGCTATAAAGTAAAAGCTGAAGTGATACAAGATGTTAAAGAAGCAGAAGGGGTTAACGATCGTGTTGAGCTCGCTCAAGCAAATGAATGGATGCGTAACAAAATTAATCATCAATGGATGATTGAAGGTGTAACATTGATTGATCCAAATTCAGTTTACATAGGACCAGATGTAATATTAGGAAAAGATGTTACAATTTATCCTAACTGTACACTAACAAAAAATACAATCGTAGAAGAAGGGACAGTCTTACTTCCAAATTGTTGGTTAGAGAATGCAAAGCTAGGGAAGAATTGTGTTATTGATTCATCTAGAATTGTAGATAGCCGTGTCGATGAAGATGTTACCATTGGACCTTATGCACATCTTCGTATGAATACACATGTAGAAAGTAGGAATCGAATTGGAAACTTTGTTGAGTTTAAAAATACGCACTTTGGTTTTGATAGCCGATGTGCACATCTTACATATTTAGGGGATAGTGAATTTGGATCTAAAGTAAATGTAGGATGTGGTGTTGTTACTGTGAACTATGATGGGAAAAATAAACATCGCACAGTAGTAAAGGATGGTGCATTTGTAGGAAGTAATGTAAATCTTGTAGCACCAGTAACAGTAGGAACAAACGCTGTCGTAGCAGCAGGTTCAACAATAACTAAGGATGTTGATGATGGAAGTATGGCAATTGCTAGAAACCATCAAGAAAACAAAACTGGTTATGGAATTAAATATAAGGAAAAAAATAAAAAATGAGGAGTAAAAAAATGAATGAAACCGTAGTGTTTTCTCTTACTGCAAGTAAAGAGTTAGCGAATGAAATTTGTAATTATCTAAAAGTTGATGAATGTAGTGTATCTGTTAAACATTTCTCTGATGGAGAAATTATCGTTGAACCAGGGGAATCAATCCGTGGGAAATCAGTGTACATTGTTCAAAGTACAAGCTCACCAGTTTCTGAGCGTCTAATGGAAGTTTTAATTGCAATTGATGCATGTCGTCGTGCAAGTGCAAGAGAAATTAATCTTGTAATGCCATACTTTGGTTATGCACGTCAAGATCGTAAAGCTCGGCCTAGACAACCAATTACTTCAAGATTAGTTGCAAATTTATTGGAAACTGCAGGGGCAAACCGTGTAATTACCGTTGACCTTCATGCGTCTCAAATTCAAGGTTTCTTTAATATCCCAATTGATGATTTGACTGCAATCAATATGCTAGGTCAATATTTCCGTTCTAAGCAATTAGAAAACATTGTAGTTGTATCACCAGACCATGGTGGAACAACACGTGCTCGTACTTTAGCAGATTTATTAGGTGCACCAATTGCGATTATTGACAAACGTCGTCCTCGTCCAAATGTGGCCGAAGCAATGAATGTAATTGGAGAAGTTGATGGAAGAACAGCAATTATCGTAGATGATATTTGCGACACAGCTGGCTCTTTGGTGGCTAGTATCAATATATTAAAAGAACATGGTGCAAAAAATGTTTATTGTGCGGTGACTCACGGTATTCTATCAGGACCTGCAATAGAACGTATTTGTACTGCTCCAATCGAAGAGTTTGTAATTACAAATACAATTGAATTAGAACACGAGAAAAAAGAATCATGTCCGAAAATTACTGTTTTATCAGTAGGATATATGCTTGCAAAAACAATTGAAGCAATTCAATCACATAGCCCAGTTAGCGAAGTATACGATTTATTTAATGAGTAAAATATAAAGCCTAGTTCATCTTGAACTAGGCTTTATATTTTGTACTATCACTTTCAATTGTTGTGCGTTTCGATTTATAGTTTGCTTCAGTTTGTCCAAGATAAAATTCGAATGAATCCTTCCCTTGTTTTTTTGCAGTATAGAGGGCAAGGTCAGCGCGTTGATAAAGTATATCGAAATGCAAACCATCATTTGGGAATGAAGAAATACCTACACTTGCTGAAATACTAACAGATTTTCCACCACTAGTATAAGTTTTACGTAATGCTTCACAAATCATCGTAGCTCGTTCATGAACTTGCTTCGAAGATTCAATTGATTTCATGAGCACAAAGAACTCATCTCCTCCAATACGACCTACAATATCGTTGGGTCTAAACATCTGTTTAATTATCTTAGCATGTTCCTTAATGACCTCGTCACCATAGTGATGACCAAAGGTGTCATTTAATTCTTTAAAATTATCCAAATCAATGATAAATAAAATGTGCTTATCGTGATTAGGAGAAGATTGTTTCAAAATTTCTTTAATTTTATTTTCTGTCGTGACTTTGTTAAAAAGTTGAGAAAGTAAATCAAGTTCTGATTTTTGAATAAGCTCATTTGATTTAATTGTTTGTTCATTAATATCTTCGATGAATCCGATGGCGTGAGTAACTTGGAAAGTAGAGTCGAAGTGAGATGGAATTAGGGTAAGAGCACACCATATGTAGCGTTTGTCTTTTGCGAGTACACGTACATGGTAGTCTCTCATTGCATCACCACGTTTGACTTGGTTTAATGATTGTAACAATTCAGAAGCATCCTCAGGGTGGATGAACTCATCCTTCAAGTCATTCATATAATTAGAAATTGCCTTTGGACGAGAGAATACTTCAGCGAATTCTCCAATAAATTTTAATTCTTTTGTTTCAAAATTAATATCAATGAAGAATTTATTTAAGTATGCAGAAACTAGCTTGAATTTATTTTCGTTTTCTTGTGCATTTTGAACAACTTGTTTTTGAGCATGGTTTGTTATAAGTAGTAATATCACAAAAGTAAGTAAAGATACAGATAAGAAACTGAACGTACATAATAAGATGTAAGAAACACTGTTTTCCACAAGAGCAGTATCGACAACTGAGTACATTACCCAATCATTAATAAAAATCGGAGTATAATGAGCAATTCGCGATTGACTTTCCTGGGATGTATAATGAGATTTACCGGTAGAGCGGTTTTTAAAGTCATCTAGTATACTCGTTGCACTGTATCCATCATCAAAATTAAGAGTCAGCAATGCATCTTGAAATAGCATGTCCATGCCAATCATTTCATCAGAATTACTAACTGCAACATATCGCCCGTTAGAATCAATTACATGATAGTATCCGCCATTATCATAAAAGGATTCATTGAATACTTTTGATAATTCTCCTGTTGTCATAACTCCCATTAAGTAAGCTAGTAAATTTTGATCTTCATCAAACATAGGAACATTAATACTTATTACCTGAACTCCAGTATTATCCTGAAATACATCTGTGATGTGAATAGTCCCTTCCTGCATTTCAGCAGTAAAGAGATAATCACTTTTTATCAAGCGCTCTCCATTTGATTGATAACTTTCTCCATTTGGTAGCACGATCGCAATGTGATGGAAATTCTCAATTTCTTCTAAGTTATTAAAAACATCATCAAAAAAAGAAACTTCTTCTGAACCTGTTTTTACGAAGTAATCTGCGGATAAGATTAAAAAATTGATGTAGCGATCCATTGCAAATTCTACGGATCTTGCATTGTTATAGGAAGTGCTTTGTAGTGATTGATTTACTTCGTTAGTTTCGAAGTTATTAATACGGTTGTAAAATAGATATGCTACAATTGTTATGCACAAAGTAAGTAATACCATGAGCACAAGTATACGTTTTCTCCAATTTCTTCCCAGTGTATTATACATATTGAACTCGTATTATCAATATAGCCCTATATTGATAACTTTTTCCTTCTAGGCCTAATCATTAAGTAAGCATATCTTATGGCCATTTGATATGCTTACTGTAGCACTGTGGTATTTGTCTCATTTTTCTACAGCTTGACTGGTTTAGAGAGAATCTTAGCCACAGTTCTTTTTATTAAATGTTAATAAGTTGTTTAACGCATGACGTTTCATAATTAGCGAGATTACATGAAAGAACTGTTGGTGTCAAACACAAACTGCTAAATAGAAAGGAGTCAAACATGACTTACTACATTGGTATTGATGTCGCCAAATTTCATCATGATTGTACTATCATTGATGATCATGGCGAAATCATAAAGCATCATTTCAAATTCAATAATGATAATGATGGCTTTTCAACTTTGTTAGATGTTTTACGTAATCTTAATATTGCTTCAAACCAAATAAAAATAGGGTTTGAATCTAAAGGACACTACACATCTAATCTCATTAATTTTCTAATAAAGAATAATTATTCTTTTATGGAAATTAACCCCGTTCTTATTAATAGGTTTTTCAAAGCCGCGACACTTAGGAAAACTAAAACCGATAAGAAAGATTCATTAAATATATGTAATTATTTAGTCACTGTAGAATACAAACCCTACGTGAATAAATCATTTCACATTTCTCGTATTATATCTAAAGGATGTATTTCTTGATATTATTATATCATAAAGGGAACTTAAATAAGTTGAAGAGAGCCTTTTTTTATGAATACAAAGTATAGAAGGCTCAGAAATTGAAACAGTTACAAAAAAAAAATAAAAAAATTTGATCAAACACCAAAAATTAACCGAAAGTTAACCACACTCAACTAAACTAGACATATAAAGGAGTGGTATTGATATGAAAAAGATGTTTATGATAATGTTCTCGTTATTCTTGATGCTTCAAACTCCTATCATGGCTGATGAAAGTCAGACATCAGAGGAAATTATAGAAGAGTATCAAACACCGGAAGCAACAAGACGCAATACAAATGCATTAATGTACACTACAGTAGGGGCAATGGTGATTATCGGAGTCTTTGCTTATATAGTTAAGCAAAAAGATGTGAAGCTTTTGATTGATCGTGTAGAAGAAAATGATGATGGAAGTTATACTGTTGGTTTTGGTTATAAGAGTTCACGTTTTCATAACCGAAAACTAGAAAAAGAAGATCAAAAATTTAACGTATTAAATGGGGCTGCTATTTTTATGGAAACGGATGATAAACTTTCAACAGATTCAAGACATAAAGCTGAAGTTATCGCTGTCATTAACGATGAAACAGAAATCGAATGGGTAGTTGATAATCAAAGACTTGTAGTCAACAAAGAAACAATTGATAAAGTAAAGAATAGAAACTAGTTAAGGTTTCTATTTTTTTAGGCAGTATTGTCAAAATATTACTCAGACTTTGTTAATTTTTTGATAATGTCAACGAATTGCGCTTGACACTGCTTTATTTATTAATTAAAATATATATTAGTTATGGCTAACAATGGAGGTAAAAAATGAATCTTACAGAAGCAAGTTTTAATCAAGAGTATAAGATTGCTGAAATCAATGCGGATGGTGAGTTAAAAGATTTTCTATTTACATTGGGATGCTATAGTGGAGAAAAAATTACTGTACTTTCTAAGTTGAATGAAGTATATGTTGTATCAATTAAAGATGCAAGATACAGCATTGATAAAGACTTGGCAGAGGTAATTTGCCTTTAAGTTTTTTTTAGGGGATAAAGTTAGTTTTAACTAACACGGAGGAGATAAGATGAGAGTAGCATTAACAGGAAATCCTAATAGTGGGAAAACAACATTATTTAACGCTATCACAGGGAAGGTAGAAAAAGTAGGGAACTGGGCAGGAGTTACCGTTGAGAAAAAAGAAGGAAAAGTGAAAAAGAATTTAAATCAATCTGGTGTTGAGATAACAGCGGTTGATTTACCAGGGGCTTATTCAATGTCACCTTTTACATCAGAAGAAAACATTACTAGAGAATTTGTACTGCAAGAAGCACCAGATGTTATTATTAATATTGTGGATGCTACAAATTTAAGTCGTAGCTTATTCTTCACAACGCAATTACTAGAACTTGGTATACCAGTAGTGGTTGCACTAAACAAAGCAGACTCAGTAAAGTCAAAACAAATTGAAATTAATAAAGAAAAATTAGAGGAAATGTTAGGCTGTTCAGTTATCTTTACAGTTGCATCTGGATTTAAAGACAACGGTTTAAATGAATTAGTTAATGCGGTTGTGCAAGCTAATGGGAAAACACAAAAAGCACCGACTGAATTACTCAACAGTAGCACAGCTACTAAAGAAGAAGCGCAATCTCAAGATCACAAACGCTATGAATTCGTAAATGAACTTGTAAAAGCGGTAGAAGTAAGAAGTGTAAAAAGTTCTTCAGTTACAATGCAAGACAAAGTAGACCGTGTACTAGCACATAAATGGCTAGGGATTCCAATTTTCGCAGTAGTGATGTGGCAAGTATTTAAAATTTCGCAGGAACAAGTTGGCCCAATGATTGCTGACTGGTTAGGTGGATATATTGAGCAATTCTATGGAATTGTAGAAACTGCTCTTGCAGGAGTATCACCGGTATTATCTGCTATAGTACTAGAAGGTATTGTTAACGGGGTTGGAGCAGTAGTTGGGTTCCTTCCACTAATCATGGTTATGTTCTTCTTACTAGCTTTGTTAGAAGATTGTGGTTATATGGCTCGTGTAGCAGTAGTTATGGATCGTTTCTTTAAAATCATTGGATTATCGGGGAAATCAATTATTCCAATGGTTATCGGTACAGGTTGTGCAATTCCAGGAGTAATGGCAACTCGTACAATTAAAGATGTGCGCCAACGTCGTACAACTGCAATGTTGACACCATTTATTCCATGTGGTGCAAAAATACCTGTAATTGCATTGTTTTCAGGAGTATTTTTCGCAAACGCTTCATGGGTAAGTACACTAATGTACTTCTCTGGAATAGTATTAATTATTGTATTGGCTTGGGTAATTTTAAAAATTACAGGAGAAAAAAATAAGAAAACTTACTTTATTCTTGAGCTACCTGAATATCGTTGGCCAAGTTTAACACGTGCTGCAATATCAATGTTCTCACGTGCGAAGGCTTTCATCGTAAAAGCAGCGACAATCATTATGTTATGTAATCTTGCAATCTACATGATGCAAACATTTAATTGGAGCTTTGAAGTTGTAGCTGAAGGTGCAGAGAATACGAGTATACTTGCAAGTATTGCTTCACCATTTGCTTTAGCGTTATTGCCACTTGGATTTGGAACATGGCAACTTGCAGCAGCAGCAATTACTGGGTTTATCGCCAAAGAAAATGTAGTAGGAACACTTGCAGTTGTATTTGGAATTACTAACTTTATTAGTGTTGATGAATTAGCTCTAGTATCTGGTGCAAATGAAGTAGCATCAGTAATGGGAATTACTTCAGTAGCAGCACTAGCTTACTTAATGTTTAACTTATTCACACCTCCATGCTTTGCTGCAATTGGTGCGATGAATGCTGAAATTGAAAATCGCAAATGGTTATGGACTGGAATTGGTTTACAATTTGGTGTCGGATATGTAGTTGCATTCTGTGTTTACCAAATTGGAACATTAATCACTCTTGGTACAGTTGGTACAGGATTTGTTCCTGGATTAATTGTTACTATCGCATTAATTGCAATTCTTGTACTACTGGTAAGAAAAGGGGAAAAAAAAGCCGAACTTGCTTTGAGTAAGTAGTATGAATGATATTATTGTCGTACTGTTGATTGTTGCAGTTTGTGCTGCAGCAATTGCAAAAATAGTGATTGATAAAAAAAATGGACGTGCATGCTCTGGTTGTCCACATGCAAAGAATAGTAAATGTAATTGTAAGAAATAAAAAGCCTCGTCTCAGTTTAAGGGACGAGGTTTTCTTTAGATGATAAGTTTTGTTTGTAATAGACAATATATCGAATGACAAAAAGTAGTGAAGCACATACCCAAGCAGCGGGGGTAGATAAGCAAATATCAATAAATGATAGTGTAAATGGTAAATAAGTTGCAATTGCCCAGCGAACTACAAGTTCTACAATACTTACTATCATAGTGAACATTGTAATTCCTAAACCTTGGAGTGATTGCCTTAGAATAAAAATTACAGAAAGTAAAATATAACAAGGCGCACTATAACTTAAATATTGCTTACAAAGCAACATCATTGTAGGATTTGATTCTTCAGTAAAAATACTAATGAGGAAATCATCCATAACTAAGATGAAAATAGAGCCACAAATGGCTATAAAAATTGCAAGTAATTGACATTGTATAATACCTTTATGGATACGGTTAAATTGGTTAGCACCAATATTGTGAGCACAAAATGTTGCAAGTGCAGTACCAAGTACAGGAAATACTAAGATTGCAAACTGTTCAATTCGTTGAGCTATAGATACAGCCGCAATTGCATCGGTACCAAACTTGTTGATAGAACTTTGCACAAATATAAAGCCAAAAGAGATGATTGAATATTGAAAAGCCATAGGTAATGCCATTTTGATGTGAATCAGTACTTCTTTTTTATTTAAGCTAAAGTGTTTAGTTTCTAGATGAAGAAGAGGTAAGTGTATTTTAATATATACAACGCAACAAATTGCTGCGATAGTTTGAGCAAGGATTGTACCAAATGCGACACCACTGACTCCGAAATTAAAAACGATTGTAAATAATAAGTTGAATGAAATATTAGCGATACTCGCGATGATTAGGAAGTACAAAGGAATACGACTATTTCCCATTGAACGAATTATGTTACCTAAAGCATTATAAGCAGTACTTGAGATCGTACCACAATAAATGATGACTACATATAAATGAGCTAAATCAATGATGTCGTTTGGTGTATTAATAAGTTCGAGTAATGGTCTTGAGATACTGATTCCCACAATAGTAAAAATGACTGTCACAACTATACCAATCACAATACTTGTCGCAAATGAATTTCTAAGTCCTTCGATATCATTAGCACCGTATCTTTGTGCACTGATAACTGCGCACCCGCTTGTCATACCATTAATGAAACCAAGAATTAAAAAGACAAGTGTACCAACGCTTCCGATTGCTGCGAGGGCATCTACCCCGACAAACCTTCCTACAATGACAGTGTCGGCAACAACATAACAGGATTGAAAAATATTTCCGATGAGTATTGGAATACTGAATATAATTAAGTTTTTAAGGATAGGTCCTTTTGTAAAGTTCGTAGTCATGATATTTTTCCAAAGTTGGTATAATCGAAAGTAACTGTGGAACATCCACATACATAAATACCAACTAGGCATCCAGTATGCCCTCCACTCATCTTGCTATTTAAGTGAGATGTATCGCATGTAATTTGATCAGAATCCTTGTCTTGGGTGAAGCTCATACGAGCAACTAAATCATCCATCTCCATCGCTAATGTAATTAATGATGTGTTTATTTGTTTAGAGTAGAGAATTGATGTGTTATTAAAGTGATGAGATGTGACTTGAAGGATTAGCTCATCATTTTGACTTAATAAATCAATAGAAATAAAGGATTGATATGAATAGTAGAGGCATAGACCTGCACGGTCTTGCGTGTGCAATGATTGAACATCAACAACAACAGAAGCACAGTCTTTCCATGAAGTTAAGCGACGAGCAACTAAACTCACAAAACCATCATACATTAAAGGTTCGCCCCCAGTGATTTTTACTTTGTTATGGGATAAAAAGGAAGCGAAATGATTGATGGAGCGTCGAGGAGTAATCCATTTAAACATTTGATTCTCGCTTTCTAAGGAATGTCGATTAGCGATGAGATTACAATTGAAGTTTAGTTCAACCTTACCACTATATGGGGCAGCTACAAAACTAATATCATCTTCCCATAAAACGGGAACTAGAAATGTCTCTCTACCGAGGTTACTTAAGTGTCCGCCCTCATCCATTGTAGTACTATTTTCTGGTATGTAGTTTCCCCTTGGTTGTACACCAAGACATACCATAAACCATTGTCCATCTATTGTTTCAACTAAATCCCCATGCCCAACATTTTGAATTGGATATTGACTGCTTAAATGCTTGTGAGTAAGGATTGGATTTCTAGGGTTACTTGTATATGGGCCAAAAATAGAAGTTGCGCGAGCACTAGTGATTGTATGCCAATGACCAGTCCCACCTTCAGCAATAAGTAAGTAATAATATCCATTACGTTTGTAGATATGAGGACCTTCAGGGTATTTTCCACCTGTTCCACACCACAATGGGTGTTCTTCACCAATTAATTGATAAGATGATAAATCTAATTCTTGTGCCCAAATTTCTGCATCAATACCTTGCGTATTAGGTTCGATTTGGCGGTTGGCATGGAAATAACATTTTCCATCATCATCAAAAAAGAGGGAGGCATCAATTCCTGGGGCATCTTGAATGTAGATAACATCTGACCAAGGTCCTCGTGGATCTTTTGAATGAATAATAAAGTGATAATCTAGTCGTGGCCATGTTTTTCCAACACAGGTAGATACAATATAGTAAGTTCCTTTATGATAACGAATAGTACAGGCTTGAACTCCTCCAGAGACATTCACATCTAAATTTAAACCTTGAGATTCGCGGTCAATGGCATTTCCAATTTGAACCCAATGAACTAAATCTTTACTATGCCAAATTGGGATAGCAGGAAAATATTCGAAACTAGAATTCACCAAATAGTAATCTTCACCAACACGACATATAGAAGGATCGGGGAAGAAACCTGGTATGATTGGATTTGAAATAGATGTAGTCATAACTATTTCACAATCAAGAATTGATGAGCTTCAATTTTTACTTCGGTACTAAAAGATAGAGTGCAGTCATTGTAAATATCAGTTACTATGCGATTTTGTAGGTGCTTAGGCAATATGATAGTTTGACATTCTTCGGCTAAATTTAATAGAATTGTAATATTTTTATCGGATTTTTTTGTATAAATTAGTAAATTATTGGAATCATCTGTCATTTCCCAATCAATGTCCATGCTACTTAATGCTGAATTACTTTTACGCAAAGAAATTAATTTCTTCACATGAGTTTGAATAGTTGTATCTTGATCGTTTGTATCCCAAAGCATAGGACTTCGATTTGATAACTCTTTTCCACTCATACCAATTTCATCACCATAATGAACACATGGTGATCCAGAATAACTCATAAGCAACACAAATGAAAGAAGTACTTTTCTTTTGTCATGACTCATTGCATCAAGTATACGGTCTACATCGTGGCTTGAGACAAGATTGAACATATGTTCATTTACTCCTTTTGGATACATGGTACTAAGGGTTGTGATTGCTTGTTGATAACCTGTTGGAGTGAGTGGAATTTTATGATTAAGTTTGTGGTTAAGTAGACCCCATACTGCATTCATGAATGTGTAGTTCATTACAGAATCAAATTGATCCCCACGAAGCCATGGATATGAGTCATCCCAGTTTTCTCCCATAATATAGACATCTTTATTAGCTGACTTAATAACTTTTCTAAACTCTCTCCAAAAATCGTGAGTAACTTCATTAGATACGTCTAATCGCCAACCATCAATATTGTATTCTTCTACCCAGTAACGTCCAACTTCAAGGAGTTGATCACGCCATAGAGGATGAGACGTTTTGATTTTTGGCATAAATGTTGTATATCCAAAAGAACGATAGTTTAAATCCTTAGAAACTTTATCATCATAGAGTCCTGTCTCAATATCAAAGTTATCTACATTTGGCTTCTCGTGATTGTTTATGTAGAAACAATCATAGTATTTAGATTCTTTTCCATGTCTCAACACATCTTGCCAAAAAGGGTGTAGAGGACCACAGTGGTTGAACACTGCATCTAACATTACTTTAATTCCACGTTGATGAGCTTCATCAATAAAAGCTTTGAAATCTTCATTTGTTCCCATGTTGGGAGAAATTTTAAAATAATTTGTTGTGTCATAGTTATGCCAACTTGCTCCTTCAAATACAGGAGTAAGATATAATGCATTAAATCCCATTTCTTGAAGATAATCAAGTTTCTTAATCATTCCTTTGAAAGTTCCTTCAGTGTTGGATGAGCACTGTTCACCATCTTTACTATAAGCACTTACTGTAACTTGACACCAAACGGCATTTTTTACCCAACTAGGTGCTTGATATATATCTTCATCATTTAAGAATGGAAAATTCAAAGAGTTATAAATTCCATCGAACTTTTCAATGTTGTTTGTAGCATCTAAGCACTGAACTCCATATGCATATGTTTTTCCATTTGCTGCTTCTAACATAAACGTATATCGAATTCTTTTTGTGTGTACATTTTTAATTTCTACAAACCAAACGTCGTGATATTGTGTTTCTCCTTCATAAATCATCTCTACATCAAATACAGTAGATTTATCAAAATAGTATTCTCCTTTTTCGTTTGGGAACCAGTTGAATGGGTCAACAGCTATTACACGCGCAGATACTACATCTTTTTTTGCGACTTTTATTCGAAGGTGTAGCGTTGTGTTGTCATAAGCGTAAGCGTAACGGCTTTTTGTCTCGTGGATGATTGCTGCAAAATTCATATTAATTTACTCCTTTTTTATTGTAGTTATAGTGATAGGCGATATCTATTTTTTGCTCAGATAAATGCGACAGTAGTGTTTCTTTAAGTTTGTTTTTAATATCAGTGTATTGTTCATCATGAGATAAGTTATGATATTCCATGGGATCATTTCGTAAATCAAATAAGACTTCATGAACTTGTCCATCCATCTCACTTAATATAAATTTATAATCTTTGTGACGAATCATACGTCCTGTATCATTTTGTGAAAATACAATTTGATGACTTTGTGTATCTTTTGATAAACAAGCCTTTTTAAAGCTTTTTCCATCCATCTCTTGCAAAACTTGAATATTACATAGGTCAAGTAATGTAGGCATAATATCAATTGAGCTAATTAAATGAGACTGATTTGAACTGTTATATTGAATGACTTCTGGATATTTGATTATAAATTGCGTTTTTACTGACTCTTCATAAAATGGTACTTTTGAAATTAGTCCGTGACTCCCCATCATATCACCATGATCACTTGTGAATACGACAATAGTGTCTTTTTCCAAACCTTGAGTTTTCAATGTATCTAAAATCAACTCTAAATACCAGTCAGTTTTCTCTATAAGTAGGTGATAAGTAGAGATGTAACGTTTCCATGCATTTTCATCCATATCCTTTAAGTCCTCAAACATATAGTCATTTTCCTTAATCATTCCCTTATGTATTGGAGCATCATGATTAATAGGTAGATCTGCTCTGGATTGATTTCTTAAATAAGGTTCACTATCATCGCGGCAGAAGAAGATTGCATCGGCAAATGTTGCTCCTTTGACTTTACCACCAATAACTTTACATATATCGTGTGGATTAATCAGAGATAGTGTCATGTAGAATGGTTGATCGTGTTCTTGCTTCAAATAATCTACCGCATCTTTTGTAAAAAACTGATCATAAGCGGAACCTTCTGCCAACATTCCTCCGCCTGTATATTTTAGTGATCCAAATTCATCAATGTGATCCCAACCATATCCGCCTGCATGTTCCTTACCGAAGTAAGCTGTTTTATATCCAGCTTGCTTAAAGTATTGCCCCATGGTAGGAAGGTCAGCTCTTTTTGGAATTGAACCCTTAAAAATTTTGATAATTTCTTCATTGTCATTGATATTGTGATTTTGTGGATACATTCCTGTAAAGAAACTTGCGCGACTTGGACAACACAAAGGGAATACACTGTAGCTATTCTCAAAGCACATCCCTTCATCACGTAATCTAGTTAGTCCAGGGGTAAGTACACCCTTAGCGTTGTTGCGCCCATTTGCACAACGTGTTGACCATTGATCAACAATAATAAATAAAACATTAGGTCTTTTCATAATTATATATCTCCTGTGGATATCATACCGTTTTCATAAATTAAAACTAATACATCTTTAAGTTTATTGACAAAATTCAATGATTTATCTACAATTATAATGAAAGAGAGAATGAGTATGTATCAATTACCTAGAGAAATGTTTGGACATCGTTTAACATATCATCAAGAAATAAGATTTCTTCATTATTTCAATAATTTTGATATTGAAAAAGCGAAAAAATTAATTCTACAGATTCAGCAAACAGAAAGTTCTAAAGTAATGTATTATTCAAATTATGTAAAAAATCTAATTGTATTCATTGATATACTATCTATGAGATGTTTACAACACGGTTGTGAAATTGAAGATATTGAGAAAGTGAAAAACAAGTATCTTACACTTGTGTTAAGTGAAAGTGCCATTGACCAAGTCGAGTTACTTCATCCCATTGAACAAAAAATGATTGATGAATTTTATGATTTATTTTCACGAAGCACAAAATATTCACACCCATTAGTGATGAAAGCAATTAAGTTGATTACTAGTCGTATCAATGAAGATTTAAAAGTAAGTCAAGTATCTAAAGATTTGGGATATAGTGAAAGTCATGTATCTGCAGTATTTAAAAAGAATTATGGTATAACCATTGAACACTTCATCTTAGATACAAAAATTCGATATGCACAGTTGTATCTGATCTCTACTACAATGAGTATTCAAGAGGTGTCATTGATTCTAAATTTCTCATCATTAGCATATTTCAATAAAGTATTTAAAAAAGTCGCGAAAATTACTCCGAAACATTTCAGGTCATTAACCGCTTAGGAGGGCATATGGGATTTATTAATAGTATAGAGAACCATCAAAAAATCAATCATTTACTTTTTAGTGATAGTCCTAAGTGGATGCTCCTTTATGATGTTCATGCGCAACAGCAAGCTCAAAAGGACAATAATGTCACTTTTCAAGAAAAAAGTATTGATTTGATGATGCTTACGAGTGCTTGTGCAAGGGAGTTGATACTAGCATATTATCCATCAAGTTATTGTTTATATCGCTCAGAGAGTCATATTAATGTCATGCTGACGATGAAGAGTGTGGATGATTTGTATCTATTTGAATATGAAATTTTAGATGACTACCGCAGAATTGTAGAACATTTTAAAGCGACAAAAAATCCGACGGTTCACCTTGTCCTAAACTTTATACATATGCACCTACAAAGCGCTCTATCGCTTGATGATATCGCTAGAAAGCTTGAGTTAAATAAGTTTTATGTATCAAGTTTATTTAAAGATGAAATGGGGGAAAGCATCACTACCTATATACATCGTCAAAAAATTGAACGTTTAAAAGAAGTGCTTACTTATACAACCGAACCACTAATTCAAATTAGTGAGATTTATGGGTTCGGGTCTTATAGCTACTTCTCAAAAATATTCAAAGAGTTTACACAAGAAAGTCCAAAACAATATTTCTTAAAGTATAATATACATAAAAAATAAGCGACTATATGGTCGCTTATTTTTTATGCTGATAATAATTCAATAATAGCAAGCGTTGTTGTGTCTGGCTGACTTTCCAGTGCTAGCAGTGATGAAATTGCGCTAAGTGCATCTTGTGTTTGAATAACACTTAACATATGTGATTTACGTTCATACTCGATTTGAGCACGGTGTAAAATTCGTTTTGCATGTTCCACTACATCATTTGAAGAGAGTTGATTTGATGCAAATGTGATTGTTTGCAGTTCAAATAAAGAGAGTTCCGCGCAATCAATTAGTGATCCATGAAGTGTCGTTTGTTTAAGGGTAACTTCTAAATCGGCGAATCCGTGTAAATGAAGTGTAATATGGCGTTTTGTCGAAAATGAGGATTTCATAGTGAGTGTTGGTTGCTTTGACCAATTTAATTCAAAATCAATTTTTTGCCATACTCCCATAATCTCTTCCCAAAGAGTAAACTGACCATCATCACCGGCATAAACGTGGATGTCTAAGTTTGTTGGAGTTTCAGTTCCAAACTTAACTTTACCATCTAGTGGAAGAATTGTTCCCGCTTTTACAAGAACAGGCAACTCTTCAAGTGGCCGATAGAATGTCTTTTCGGCATTTCCTACATAGCGCATTCCACTAAAGAAATCATACCAAGTTCCTTCTGGTAAATAGCCTTTTGTCATTGCAAGTTGAGCTTGATTATCTTGCGGAGTAGTAATTGGACAAACTAGTAAGTTCTCACCAAAATAATACTCATTTGGATAGTTATATGCAGCATTTACTTCTGGGTGTTTATAGTATAGATGATGAATAAGGCAACGGGATTGATCATGATTCTGCTTGTTCATACTATCCAAGTATGGAATGAGTTGATGACGTAATTTTAAATACCTCTTCATCACTAATTCGTGATGATGAGGATAATTCCATGGCTCTTTTCCACAAAATTCGTTACATGAGCTATGGAGCCTCATGATGGGCGAAAAGACTCCGTATTGAATCCAACGTGTTTGTAGCTCATCTGATTTTGCACCCATCATATGTCCACCAATATCATGACTCCACCATCCGTAACCTATGTTACTAGCGGTGGTAGTGAAGTAAGGCTGGAAATCTAAGCTTTTCCAAGAAATGATTGAATCACCAGAAAATCCTACAGGGTAGCGATGAGAACCTACCCCGGCGTAACGGGAGAAAGTCAGTCCGCGACTCATTTGTCGCAAACTATCAAGATAGTGAAAATGATTGAGCATCCATAATGGATCTAAACCTGCAACTTGAGTATGAGACTCTTGTTGCCAATCGACCCACCAAAAGTCTACTCCTTGTTTTTCAAGGGGGTGGTGAACACAACTGAAGTAAGCATGTAAGAAATTCTTGTTGCTGATGTCAAATGGGATTGGTAAACCTTCCTCAGGGTTCATACGAAGAGTTTTTGCCATTGCTGGATAGGCATCTTCGAAAGAGCGAATTCCACCCGCTGGATGAACATTCAAAGTTGTCTTTAAATTTCGATCATGCAAACTTTTTAGAAAACGTTCAGGATTTGGAAAGAGTTCTTTATTCCAAGTATAACCCGTCCAACCACTACCGTGCTTTGGATCGATATCAACCAAATGCCAATCCATATCTATTACAGATACACTTAATGGAATATCATTTTGGGCAAAGCGATCCATCAGTTCTAGATAACTTTCTTCAGTGTATCGATAATAACGACTCCACCAGTTTCCTAATGCAAAACGAGGAAGAATCGGTTGTTTACCACATAATTTATAAAAATCACGAAGAGCACCATAATAATCGTGCCCATGTCCAAAGAAGTAAATGTCCGTGCCAATACTTGAGCGAGGTTTTACCCAACCTTCATGTGTTAATACCAATGAGTTACTATCATCAAATAAGCTAAATCCATTACGTGATATAATACCAGAATTCAACGGTGTTTCTCCATCTACAAAATCAAGGGTGCGAGCTGTACCCTTTAAATCATTGATTGGGTCACCATAGTGCCATGTGCTGTGATAAGCACTAAAATTACCAATGACTTCAATTGATAAACCGCTAGCACTAAAGGGATTGCGGTCGTATCTTAAACGTAAATGCTTTGAAGTGATAATAAGTTGCTCTGGTGAATCTTGAATTGAAAGATCTACGTTCTCAAAGTCTCGAAAGACTACACTTTGGGTAGCTTCATTCACAAATTCATTTTTAGGATTATATTCCAATCGAACGAGTTGACTTGTATAAAAAGTTATACGAAAGTTTTGCGCTTGAAAAGTACTCATATTTATCCTCTCCAAAATTGAATAAATTGAAATAAAGGTTGACGCCAGTCGCTTTCACAATGTTGGTTTCCTTCGAATACTTTACATTGTAAATTTAATTGTTTAGTTTCTAAAATTTTTACGATTTTTAAGTAATCATCGTGATATTGATCAGCTAAATCTGGAATGTGAGGATTGTGGCCTTCATTTGTGCCAACAGAGATATACATTTTAGTTTGCGACATTAATGGAGCATTCTTTAGAAATGTCATCATACTGTTGCGTGCTGTCCAACTTGCTACAGAAAGTGGCGCAACTGCACCAAAGATTCCTGGGTAAGTAAAGCTTGTATATAGTGAGATGACACCTCCCATTGAACTTCCACATAATGCTGTGTGTTCAGGACTAGAAAGTGTAGGGTAATTAGCATCAATGAATGGTTTTAGGGTGTTGACTAAGAAGTCAGCATATTTTGCTCCATAGCCAGCTGCTCGTTCTGTAATTGGATCAGTGATTTCAGCATTCCATGGTGAGTACTCACTAAATCTGTGTTGATTTCCGTGGTCAATACCCACGATAATAATTTCTTCTCCATAAGATTCAACTACTTTTTGTGCCTCCCAACCAACGTTACTAATTGAAAGAGTTCCATCATATAAGTTTTGACCATCATGCATGTAAAGTACAGGATAACGTTTTCCTGATTTTTTGTAGTCTTTCGGCAAGTAAATACGTAGTTTTCTTTTGCGATGGAGCTGTGGAATATATATAGTTTGTATTTTAATCATATTATTTTACCTCGAATACTAATATTTCATAAGCACGTAAAGCATCAGAGCGGTCTTGATAGTTAGTAAATAACAATTTTCCTTGTCCATTATAGACCTGAGATCGCTCACTAAAGTTCGCAATTAAGTGATATGGTCCTTTTTTCATTTCGAATACATCACCAGTAGCACTAAATGTTGCAGGTTGCTTAAGTGTTGCATAGTGCTCTTTGCGATAGGCAAGAAGCTCTTTGTAGTAATGATAAATACTATCTTCACTTGCTAAATCAGCAGCTGCATTTATTGTCTTGTAGTCTTCACTAATATTAATCCATGGTGTTGCTTGAGAGAATCCTCCATGAAGGGAGTTGTCCCAAGCCATCGGAATACGTGCATTATCACGTGAAGTAACCATGATTTTTTGCATTGCTTGCTCATGGGTATATCCTTCTTCAATTAAGCGAGGATACACATTTATTGTTTCGACATCTCGATACTTTTCTAAGTCGGTACAATATGCATTGCGCATTCCAATTTCTTCTCCTTGATAGATATATAAATTTCCATGTAAAAAGGAAAAGAGGGTAATAAGTAACTTAGCACTTTGCACACGATATTCTTTATCGTTAAGCCAAAGTGAAATCAAACGAGGGGCATCATGATTGTTCATCACAAGAGCTTCAACTCCTTGGTATACATTTTGCCATGTGTTGAAAAGTTGAGCTAAATCTTCTACTTTTAATTCATGACGATGCCATTTATCACCACTGTGGTTAAGCCCGAAATGATTAAAATGGAAAGCTTGAGTCAATGCTTTTGGATTGCACATTTTATTTTGTTCATCTAGCGATGATCCCCAACACTCTCCAACAGTAAGTAACTCATCTTTAAAGGTATTTGCACTTAATTCTTGTAAATATTGATAGAATTTAGGTCCTTTCGCTGTGATTTTGTTTTCTGGTTCTTTTCCAATTAAGTCAATAACATCTAACCTAAAGCCTTCAACACCACGTTCAATCCATTTGTTCACGATATCAAAAATCTCTTGTCTTACTTCTGGGTTATGCCAATTTAAATCTGGTTGACTCACATCAAATAAGCGGAAATAGTATTGTTTACGCTCTTCACAATAAGACCACGCAACTCCCTCAAAGTAAGAACCAATATCATTAGGTTCATCTGACCAAATATAATAATCGACATATTTTTGATCACCTTGTAACGCCTTTTTAAACCAAATGTGTTCATTTGAAGTATGGTTTAATACTAAGTCCATCATGACTTTAATTCCCCGCTGATTTGCTTCAGAAATGAAGCGCTGATAATCATCATTTGTACCAAACATTGGATCAATCGTTAGATAGTCTGCGATGTCATAACCATTATCATTTTGCGGCGATTTGCAACAAGGTGATAACCAAATGTAGTCAACACCAAGCTCTTGTAGGTAGTCTAGTTTTTCAATGACTCCATTGATATCTCCAATACCACTACCTGTAGTATCTTTATAACTTTTTGGATAAATTTGATAAATTACATTATTTTCTAATTTGTGCATGATTATTCTCCTTGTATTACTGCATATTGTGAAATTAAAACTTCCTCAATTGATTTATTAAATCTTATACCATCACATGAAAGTAGTGTTCCATGCTTAGATATCAATTGAGCAGTTGGTGATAAATTAATATATATAACAACATCCTTGATTTGATATGTAATGATATCCTTGTTCAAAGAGATACTTGTATTTGCAAGAACCTCATCTTTTGTATTAAAGAAGTATCCTGACAGCTGTTTTCTCATACGAATACATTCCACGACAAAGTTTTTTAAGTCTTCATACTTACGCATTTGACTCCATGTAATTTGGTTAATGCTTTGAGAACTATTGTAGGAGTTTTTTACTCCAAGCTTTGTGCGTGCTGCTTCACATCCAGCATGAATAAATGGCATTCCTTGCCCAAATAACACAAAGGTATATGCTAATTTCATTTTCTCTTCAATATTTTTTTCTTCGAAACCATAAAAAAGTTGATCATAAAGTGTATAATCGTCATGGCAAGAAACATAGGCAATACTTGATGTTGGTGAGTCATAGTTAAGACCTTGAAGTAAACGAGACACTTCTTCGTCTAACCGATCACTTATGTGACGTGTGATTACTTGCTTACAACGATTTCTAAAGTCATCATTAAAAAATCCAATTTGAGGCATTAGGTGGTAGTTTGGTTGTATCGCACAATGTTTGTGGGCAAGTGCTGTTGGCATTGTCCAACCTTCACCATAAAGTAAAATATTTGGATTAATTTTAGTAAGTCGCTCATGAATTATGTTCATTGTGACATAGTCATGAATTCCCATTAAATCGAATCGATAACCATCAAAGCCAAAGGTTTGAGTAAGATAGACAAGCGAATCAAGCATGAAGCGACGAACCATATATCGCTCACTTGCTACTTCATTCCCACAAAATGAGGCATTACTCGGCTGATTTCCTTGATATCTAAAATAATAATGAGGGACAAGTTTTTCAAATGAAAATGTATCTTTGTTGTAGACATGGTTATATACAACATCCATAATGACACCAATATTCTTTGATTTGAAGCAATTCACAAGCTCAATCAATTCATTGATACGCTCAGTTGGATGAAGGGGATTACAACTGTATTTTCCTTCAGGTACGTTATATTGTACAGGATCATATCCCCAATTATAAGCAACACTTCCGTCGCTTTCGTCAATTGAGCCATAATCATAAACAGGAAGCAATTGAAGATGAGTTATTCCTAAATTTGTAATGTAGTCAAATCCTACAGCGTTTCCTCGTTTATCAACTATTCCTTTTTCGCACAGCCCTTTATATTTTCCAGGATATTTAAATTTTATTGAAGGATCGCTTGTAGCATCTCGTACATTGCATTCATATATAATTGCATCACGTTTCTTTGCAATGTTCTTTGAAACTACCTTCTTCTTGAATTTTCCAGGGTTTACTACAAAATTATATTGTGAGTTCATTGTAGAAGAAATTGCATATGGATCTAGTGCAACTTCTTTGGTGTCATGCTCAACAATAAATTGATAAGCTTGACCATGCAAGTTTCCTAACACTTTGGCATAGTAAACACCGTGGGATCTAGCTTCCATTTCAATTATCTTTTTTCCAATCAAATCAACGCTCATACTATAGGCAGTAGGTGCCCATGCATAGAATTCAGTACAATGAATGTGATAAACATGACCTAATGGTCCATTGTATTTGTTTTCTGTTTCAAATCGATCACTATGTGTAATAAAACGATAGCTAAGTGGAAACAATTGATCATGGATTTTGAGTGAATATTTTTGTCGTAACTTTAATTGAACAGGTAAGCGACATTCATTGTTAAAAAACATCAATAAGGTTTCTTGGTTATCATGTAATAGGGTAGCTTTACCTTCAAAATCATCGGCGCGAATCAAGTCGTAATCATCAATGTAAAATTTACTCATATTTTTCTACCTCTGCAATCATTTTTAGGATTTCACCAACGCTCCATCCTTGGGCAAAACACCCTCGAGAATCATTAGGAAATTCACCATCATAAATTTCAGCAATATGTCCTACACAACCATCGTATAAAGCATCACTAAACCATGAAAGTTGGCGTTTTACGTAAGTTAGAGATTCTTTTGAATAGTTATTTACTTTTAAATAAGCTCTAAAATAAGAACCAAGAGGGAATGTCCATGTAGTTCCTTGGTGATAAGATAAATCACGTTTTTTGAGTGAGCCACTATATTCTGATATGAATTGTGGATCAGTTTTTGCAAGTGAGCGTAGTCCATAAGGAGTCACCAAATATTTTTGAACACAGTCTACAACTAAGCGTGCTCGCTTCGAGTCAAGTGGTGAAAAAGGAGTGGATACTGCCCAAATTTGGTTACAACGGATTTGGTTGTCGCAAGATTCTCCTGAAACGACGTCTTTTAAGCATTGCTGTTCATCATTCCAAAACTGTTCGTTGAAAGACTGTTTAACAAGTTGTGCTAATGTACCATATTCTTCTTGAGGATGACCAAGTAGTACTGCAAATTCATCCATAATACGTAGAGCACTGTACCAATAAGCATTGATTTCAACAGGCTTGCCGTGTCTTGGTGTTGGCAGAATGTCTTCATAACGTATATCCATCCACGTAAGCTGCATTAAACCACTTCCTGCACTAATAAGTCCATCCTCATTCATTTTAATATCAAAATCAGTTCCTACTTTGTAGTGATGAATTATACTTTGCATTGGTTCAAAAATTTCTTTAATGTAAGCTAAATCATTAGACTCTTGATAATACAAATATGCTGCTTGAATAAATAGTAAAGAAGCATCTACTGTATTATATAGCGGTGGATTATTTCCTTCTGGGAACATATTTGGCATGACACCATTGTGTAAATACTTAGTAAACGTCGTGAGTATGTTTTTTGTTTCATCAAAACGCTTAGTTGCGATACAACATCCCTCTATTGTAATCATTGTATCACGTCCCCAATCAGTAAAGAAAGGATACCCTGCCATTAAAGTTAATCCGTTAATCGAATCACGTTTAACTAAATAGTGATCTGCAGCACGAGTAAGTTCCTGTCCGAGTAAACTCTTTATCTTACTTTGTGAAATAAGTTTCTCCTGTCGAGAAATTTCATCACTAATGAGTTGAGATACATTGCGTTGCGCATCTGTAGTGCTGTAGATTAATTCAAAAGTTGCGCTCTTATCACAGAAAAAATGTAAAGCGTGTAAACTTACACTTGTGCTGATTGCACTACGACCGTCACGTGCATCATATTCATGATAATAATCGTTTGTGAATTTTATTTGGTCGAATATTTGATTAGTAGCGCACGGGGCTTGGTAGTTTAATGTGAATTCGTTTGATTCAATTTTTTTCGAATCGATTTTGAATTCTTGGTTTACTTGTAGTGTATCATTTCGAGATGTAAAGTGATATTGTGGCGTACATATTAAATCGATATTGGCATTACATGGATTATGAATTTCATATTGAATACCTAAAGTATTCTCGTTATGGACAAGCACAATTCGTTTAATTAACTCAATTCCATCAATGAAGTAGGTCCACTCGGGTAATGGATTTTGGGTATAATTAATCAAATATAAATGTCCTGATTGATTCTTTGTGTAATCTACATAGTTTTGTGATGACAAGTTAGTCGTTTTACCATCGATGATTATTTTCTCATCAATTCGACTCACAAGTCGAATACGTAAATCAGGGGCGATATATGCTCCTGTTAATAACGTATGATCTGCTCTTGTACATGAGCCAATGAGTGTCAGTGAACTATAACCACCTAAACCATTACTTAGTAAGTAACAGTTGCGCTCACCTATTTTTGTATCGTGCAATTGTGCACATCCATAACTAAATTTCATATAAAATGTCTCCTAAATATAAAGATTAGAAGAGCCAATCAGCTCTTCTAAAATATTTTATTTGTGAATATAAACAAAGCACGGTTAGCTTCTCTTGTAGTAAAGTCAACATCAGCAGCTTGGTCTAAACTCCATAATTCTTCAATGTTGTATCCATCCTCACTTGGAGTTACAACGAATCCGATAATTTGTGATTGATCGGAAGTCAAAGCATAAAATAAGTATGATTGTGGTTGTTGCAGGTAAACTGCTACAACTTCATCTATCGCATATACAGCGTTAACCATTTTAGCATTTTCAGTTCCGAATATTTCTTGAGCTTCTGCTAATACAAGACTTGCCATTTCACGAACTTGATCATCATTGCTTGAGACAAATCCAGTATCAATTACTGGTTCAGGCAAAATGTTGTGAATCGACTCATTGATTGTCTCTGGCGCAGTATGTGAATATAACATTCTAACATAATCAGTGATTTTTTGCTGATTATCTTCAAAATAAACATCTTGTTGTTCATACTTAGTTTGATACTCTTGATAAACCGTATAATCAAAGCGGATGGAATCGCGTGCGCTTAGCACAACATACTGTGCTAAAAATAAGAACACGACGAATCCAACAGCTCCAAAAATAATATTACGCAGTTGTTTTTGCATTTGTTTCGTACTTAATTGATTTTTCAGTTTCTACATCGAAGAAGTGTAGTTTTGTTTTTTCGATTACTAATTCATATGGTTTATCAACTTCAACTTCATTACGAGGTGCAATGCTTGAAACAAATAAATTACCAGGTTCTGGTTCAAAGTAGATGCTTAAGCTATCACCTAAGTATTCAACATTTACTGGAGTAACAGTGATTACTGCGTCTGGATAAACATCTTTGTAGATAAATCCGTCACAGATTGACTGAGAACGCATACCAAGAATAATTTCTTTTCCGTTGTATCCATTTTCATTTAAGATTTTAGTATCCCCATCAGATAATGCGATAGAGAAGCTAGAACATGTGAATTGACCATCTTTGTAAGTTCCTTTGATCATATTCATTGGAGGCTGTCCGATGAATGTTGCAACAAATTTGTTGATTGGATTTAAATATAATTCTTTTGGACTTCCTACTTGTTGAATTTCACCCATTGACATAACAACGATACGGTCTGCCATTGTCATCGCTTCTACTTGGTCATGTGTTACATAGATTGTAACAACACCTTTTTCACGGTGTAAGCGAGAAATTTCAGTACGAGTTGATGCACGAAGTTTAGCATCTAAGTTAGATAATGGCTCATCCATTAAGAATAGTTTAGGTTTACGAACCATTGCACGTCCTAAGGCAACACGTTGACGTTGTCCCCCAGACATGTTTTTAGGCAAGCGATCTAAATATGGTGTTAAATCTAAATCATTTGATACAGCATTAACTAATTTATCGATATCTTCTTTCGGATATTTTCTTAGTTTTAATCCATAACCAATGTTCTCGCGAACTTTCATATGTGGATATAGGGCATAACTTTGGAATACCATCGCGATATCACGATCTTTTGAACTTTTATCGTTGGCATACATACCATCAATCCAAAGTTCTCCTTCAGAGATATCTTCAAGTCCTGCAATCATTCGAAGAGTAGTAGATTTACCACAACCAGAAGGTCCTACAAATACAATGAATTCACCTTCTTCAATTTCTAAGTTAAACTCTTTTACAGCATAATCTGTTGAGTTTGGATATTTTTTTCTAACGTCTTTAAGTACAATCTTTTTCATATTAACCTTTTACTCCTCCTTCAGTAAGTCCACCTACAATATAACGTTGTAGTTTATAGAATAATAATATTGCCGGTACAGCTACAAGAATCGAACCAGCTGCAAATAAGTTATAAGATGAATCTGTTGGTTCAGCAATTAAACCATTTAACCCGATAGCTAACGTCTTATCGGCATTATCAATACTTGCAACCAAGATATTTGGCATGATTACGTCTCCAATTGGCGATAAGAATGTAAACAATGCAGTTACCGCAATCATTGGTTTTACAAGCGGTATTAAAATTTGTGTGAAGACTTGGAAATGAGAAGCACCATCAATCTTAGCAGATTCATCTAATTCTTTTGGAATTGAGTCATAGTACCCTTTCATGAGTAGTGTATTCATTGGAATAGCACCTGTAGTATAAATTAAGATCAAATACATGTAAGTATAAAGTGTAGAATTTTCACTTGAGTAAATCCCTATAGAAGATGCGATAGCATATAGTGCAATCAGTGTACTTCCAGCTGGGATGATTTGTACAAGCAACAACATTGTCAATGTTGCCTTTCTTGATTTGAAGCGAAGTCTTGAATATAGGTATCCCATAATTGTAATCACAAATGTTGCAAGAATCATTGCAGCAATTGAAATTGAGAATGTATTCAAGTACCAGCGTACATAGTTTGTTTCGCTAAATAATCGCTCAAAGTTCTTAGTAAAACTAAAATTCTCAGGAATTAGTGTTGTAGAGAACAAGGTATTTGATGTATTAAATGCACTTAATACAGTGACTAATAATGGAAACAAAATAATGATTGCCATTGCGATGAGGACTGCATAGATCGCAATAACGTTTAAGTTCTTCATCACTGAATCTTTAGTGATTGGTCTTTTTGTCTTTGCCATATTACATTACCTCCTCTTTCTTAAATGCACCTGTCTTAATCCACGACCAGAGAACAACTCCAGATACGACAACTGATGTAAGTAAGCTAAACACAGCTGCTGTTGAGTATTCATTGTCCACCATCAATTGGTAACCAAGTGATGCAATCGTTTCAATAGGACTATATAAACTTCCAACTTCTTTTACAACGTTTTGACCAAGTAAGTAGATAATCATAACGTTATTGAAGTTAAATGTAAATTGCGTAATAAATGTTGGAGCAGCACTTGCAATAATGATAGGGAAAGTAATATCCCAGAAGTTTGACCAAGGATTTCCTCCATCCATGTTTGCTGCTTCATATAAATCATGAGGAATTGTTTGAAGAATACCTGTTACAAGTACATAAATATATGGGAATCCTAACCATCCTTGAACCAAGATAATTACGACACGTGCAATGTTAGCGTCTGTTAAGAATCCAATTGCATCAGCAACTCCTGTATATTCACTTCCAGTAAAGAATGGAATAACAATTGTATTCATCGTTCCCAATTTAGAAAAGAAAATTTGGAAAATTAAGATTGTTAAGAACGCAGGTACAGCCCAAGGTAGCAGATATACTGTTCTAAAGAATTTTTTTCCTTTGATTTTCTTGTTGTTAGAAAGTACAGCTAAGAATGTTCCTAATGATAAGACAAGCAATGTAGCACTAAATGTCCATGTTAATGTCCATCCAAGTGTATCAGTAAATGCTGAACTTAGACGAGGATCATTGATTAAGTCTGTAAAGTTCTCAAGACCACGCCATTCTATTAAGAATGCGGGTGGTACGATAGGTGTTTTATAATTTGTAAAGGCAATTAATATTGAAACTGCCGCAGGAATAATAATAAATAAGAAAATAAGGGCAAATGCTGGTGATGCAATTGCTTGTGGAACGATTTCAGGAGCTAGTACAGCTGCCTTTTCTTTAAGTGTAAGAACTTCCTCACCTTCAAGTTGAGCTTTTCTTACGTTTTTTGCGTCTCGTGCAAACCCATAGTTTACTAATAAGAAGGCAATTAGCACAAATACACAAAATACTGCGCTAACTAGTACGATGAAACTATCATCATAGTTAATTGGATTTTTAATTCTATCAAGTGCAGAAACCCCGATTGTATAAGCTCCTTCATAGTCTCCCCCTGTATGATAGACAAATGCTTTACTTATATTAGGTAGAATTTGTGTTACTATCGCAAGCCATGATAAAGCCGTATATGCTAAACCAAGTGCTGCAGCTTTGTATCGTTTAATTGCAAGATGCCCACTACCAGGGATCAGGAACGATAACCAGAATACTAATGTTTGATTCATTCTATTTCCTCCTTAAAAATAAATTAGAACACATGGTTCTTACAACGCATGTGTTCTAATTATAACCATTTATTAGTTCATTGCAGCGATGTCAGTTTTAATGATATCAACAGCAGCATCTAATGCTTCTTTTGGATCAGCTCCTACAACGATTTGTTTAAGAGCATCAGCCATTGGTCCCCAGAATTTTTGGAACGCAGAATCAGTTGGCATTGGTGTAGATGCATCAACAGCAGCAAGTACTGTAGCAGCAAGTGAACCATCTTCATAGCTAATTGATGTATGAGGGTTAACTTCTGATGTGATGTCATGATATAGTTGAGCATACTCAGCAGTAGCAACGAAATCGATGAATGCAAGAGAAGCTTCTAACTCAGCGCTATAAGCGTTTACCCCTAAACCTTTTGTACCAGATAAAGGTTGGTAATCAGCAGTTCCATCCCATGAAGGAATTGGAGCGTAACCTAAGTCAACACCTGCTTCTAAGAATTCAGCAACTTTCCAAGGACCATCAACCCAGTAAGTTAATTCTCCATCCATGAAATTTGTAACACCTTGTTCATAACCAGCAGCTTCTTCTTTTAAAGCTTCCCAGTGATTGATTTGAGTATCATATAGTGATTGGATTGCTTCCCCAGTTTTGATTGAACCTTCATTGTTTAATCCGATGTCTTCAGTAGTTTCACCGAAGATATATCCGCCATTAGATGCGAAGAAACCAGCAGTGAAGTAGAAGTCTGTAAATTTACCAGCCCAGATATTAGGGTCGATTTCTTGTAATGTAGCAGGTACTGTATCAGTAAGCGCTTTGTTGTAGAAGAATAATGTTGTTTCAACACTTAATGGTACTGTGTAATGTTCATCATTGTATGTAACAGCTTGTTGTGCTTTTTCAGTATAAGCACTGATATCAGTAGTAATTGGTAAAATTAGTTTTTTGTCTGATAAGTCACCGATGCGATCATTAGGCATCATGAATACGTCAGCTGAGTTTCCTTTTTGTGTTTCTAAATTGTCAAGAATGTCAAACATTCCAGTTTCGATAATTTCAACAGTAACTCCTGGGTTAGCTGCTTCGAAGTCTTCCGCGATTTGTGTGAAATATTCAACATATCCTCCGTCAACTCCAACTTGAATTGTTTGTCCGTCAAAACTAGATGTTTCTCCACCAGTTTCTCCTGTTGTGTCTTCGTTTGCTTCTGGTTCAGTTGTACCACCATCAGTAGTTGTACATCCTGTTAAAGCAAGAGCGAAAACTGCAAGTAATGCCAATAGTTTTTTCATTTCTTTCCGTCTCCTTTTTGTTTTTGGAAAGCGTTTTCTCACCTAAGAAAAAATAATAGTGATTTCTCACCAATAAACGCTTTCTTTATTAACTGGGTAAATCATATCATAGGAAAACGTTTTTTGCAAGCGTTTCCATATTATTTTTCATGGAAAATAAAAAGAATAGTGAAGAACTATTCTTAAATGAATACAATGAGCGCAAGTAGTGTTAAGACTACACAAAGAATGAGTGGGTATTTGAGTGGCTTAAGAACGCGAACACTTGTTTCATCTAGTTGAAATGGATTAAATTCTGGATAGATTTTATAAATGCGTTGATTCTTTAGTCCATGCAATCCTTTATAAGTAACATGATAACTGCGAATATCTTCTTTGATTAAGCGCATTTCTCTCATTTCACTGACAAAAGGTAAGCGAGGTTGAATGAGCGAAATAAGTGGTGATTGTGGGTTACGCATTACTTTTGTGTTTGTGACCACTTTATTTTCAACATCTTGTATAGCTTGATCAATTCCAGTGTAAAGGGCTTCCTTTTCATGTGGTAATAAACGCTCAATATTGGCAGAACGATAAATTCCAAAGCCTTTTTTGAATTCATATTTCTTTTGCCCATCCACCAACATCTCATTTAAAGACATTAAATCAACAATGTAATACTTTCCAGTACTACTCTGTGCATAGGCAAAATTAGTACTGTGTGATATTTGCTTCAGTGGTAAGCAAGATAGTGAGGCAATCATCACAACTAGCATATAGAAAATTGAAAAAATCAATAAATGATAATCTCGATAAGTAATCGCAACACCAGCAACGAGAATGATGTCGAGTATGAGAATCGTAAAGGTTAAAAACATTGATTTTTTATGAACATTTAAGTTTGAAACTTTCGGTAAAAATATTTTAGTTTGCATAAGAATCCTCCAACACTAAAAACTATAGCACAGGATGGAAGTGATCATTTGGTAATTCATGAGCAATTTCAGTTAATTCATGGACAATTTCTAAGTTTGTACAATACCATACATCTGGATTAAAGGCGAGGACTTGGCAAATTCGCTCAAAATGATTCCAATGATTATCAATGTCAAATTCGTAGCTGTGTCCCCAAATGTATAATAGTGTAGCTTCTTCATTTTGTTCATTTAGAAATTTATGGATGATATCAAAAATATGCGGATCATTGTGATGAGCAGTGGGAGACCAACGATAGACATCCTCAGGAAGATGAAAGGCATGGTGGCTTGTTGCTAGACGACCATAAAGAATGTTTTGTTTTTTCATGATTTGAATGATTTCATCATCTGTATCACCGAAAGGATAGGCCATACCTTTGACATCATGATTAAAATAATGTTCAAGTTGTTGTTTCCCCATGGCGATTTGATGAAGCTTTTGCTCGCTTGTGCAAGAAGTCAGTGATGGATGGTCAAAGGCATGGTTGGCAATTTCATGTCCTTGATAAATTTGTTGTGCCCTATGGACAGAAAGACGCTTTATTTCATGTCCCTCCAACATCCAACCAGAGAGCTCACCTAAAAGATTGGGGTTAAGATTAAATGTTCCTTTTAGTTGATATTTATTAAATAGTGATACAAGACGTTCATCTTGTAAGATACCATCATCATAACTAAATGTGATTGCTTTTTTTAATCCATTTTTAAATGCTTTCATTGTACTGCCTCCTCAAATAGAAAGAAGGAGCGATATTCATCGCTCTCTTTAAGTTTACTTAATTTTTGTGATAACTACACCCTCAGGTGAAAGTTGTGTTCCTTCTAATCCATTGCTAAATAGAATTTCTTCTGGTTTAATTTCAATAGTTTGGTTTGATGCATTAACCACAACGCGAAGTTGTTGATCCTTAACATATTCAATAACACGATCATTGTGGTGATACTCGAATTGAATTTGTTGAGATAGACAAGCATCATATTGATTTCTAATTTCAATGAGACGTTTCATTTGAGTAAGAACATCAGTGTGTTTTCCACTATCGATTTCATTCCATGGCATACATGCACGACATCCAGGGTCATGCGCTCCATCTAACATGATTTCAGTTCCATAATATAAGCTCAAACTTCCACTCATCGTAAACATCAAGGCAAATTGCTGATAATAAATATTCGCATTTTGATTCACACGATGATATAGACGATCAGTATCATGGCTATCTAACATATTAAATAGTGCTTTGTTGGTTTGATGCATATAACGGTGATAACAGTTATTGACACTGTGCTCAAAGTTCTTACTTGTGAGTGAAGTATTGAACCAGTAATCATTGATTGCAGTAGTTAATGGATAATTCATGACAGAATCAAATTCATCTCCACGAAGCCAATTGATAGAATCGTGCCAAATTTCTCCTAAGATGTAAATGTCAGGTTTAATAGCGCGGCAGCGTTTTTGAATTTCTTTGCATAAGGCATGAGAAATTTCATTGGCTACATCTAGACGCCATCCATCGATGTCAAATTCTTGAATCCAGTATTCACAAATTTCCGATACATAATTGATTACTTCAGGATTATTTGTATTTAGTTTTGGCATCATTGTCGTGAAAGCAAAACTGTAAAATTCATTGTCTTTTGTGTGGTGCTTGCTTGTATCAAATGGCCATTGATTTACCATGAACCAATCAAAGTACTTTGATTCGCTTCCTTTTTCAATAACATCGAGCCATGGGGCAAAGTCACGTCCGCTATGGTTGAATACACCATCCAGCATAACACGAATACCACGATGATGGCATTCTTCTACCATACGTTTAAAGGTAGCTTTATCTCCAAACATTGGATCAATTTCATAATAATCAATCGTGTCATACTTGTGTGTTGACCCTGCTGTAAAGATGGGATTTAAATAAATTCCACTTACTCCTAAGTCCTTTAGGTAATCTAGTCGTGAGATAATTCCTTCAAGATCACCCCCATACACATCTTCATTACGTGGCTTGCGGCTTCCCCATTTTAGGGCATTAGGGTTACGGTCGAAGTCAGCACGGGCAAATCGATCAGGAAATATTTGATACCAAATCGTACTTGATACCCACTCTGGTGTCGTTTTGACATCAATTGCATTCAGCCAAGGCATAGTGAAACACTGTAGTGCTTTTCCATCAATTCCAGCTTGCTCATGAGTTAAGAAACCATCTTCAAAGTAAAGCATTGTTGATTTATCTGTTTGCAGTTCAAAATAATATTTTAAACGCTTATAAGGTGGGGTAATACGCACTACCCATAGCTTATGGTATTGAAGTTCATATACTTCATTTATTTCAAGTTTTGTTCCATTCCATTTCCAGTTTCCTCCAAGAATTCCTGATTCAAAAGGATCTCCATGAATGATTGAAACATTTTGAATATCATAACCAGTTTTAATTTTAATTTCGATAGTGTTTTCATCTATTGGATAGCACCAGTTCTCACTGGCACGATGAAATATTGAAGCATATTGCATTTTATTTTCTCCCGTCTCGCTTGCTTGCGACAATGAGTGATTTTAAATCCTCAATTTTTTGATCAAATTTTGAGAAGTCTTTCATTTTCCATTCCCAGTTAGGTGAACCAATAGTTCCTGGTGTATTAATGCGTGCAGCATCATCGATAAGTAAGATATCTTGGATTGGTAATACAACTAAATCAGCAGGACTATCCATTGTCATCTGTACAATACGAGCAGCAACACTGCGAGCACTGTATTGTGACAAGCGTTGTCCTAACTTTCTTTTATAATGTTTAGATAAATTGTTGTACCATCCAAGAATTGTTTGGTTATCATGAGTTCCTGTGTATACAATTGTATTTTTCTTCTCAGTAAAGTTGTTGTTGTCTTCTTTTGGATCTAATTCGAATTGAACAATTTTCATCCCGCTTAAATCATAGTGGTCACGAAGCTCTAATACTTCTGGACGTAAATCACCTAAGTCTTCTGCAACAATTTGAGCATCAGGGAAATGTTTATAGATTTCATCAAATAGAGCATATCCTGGAGCCTCTACCCACTCTCCTTCAATTGCAGTTTCACAACTTGCAGGAATTTTCCAATATGTATCAAATGCTCTAAAGTGATCGATGCGAATGATGTCATAAATCGAGTTGCACCATCTTAAGCGTTCGATCCAAAATGAAAAGTTATCTTTCTCAAGGTAATCCCAATCATAGAGTGGATTTCCCCATCGCTGACCTGTAGCACTGAAATAATCTGGTGGGACACCTGCAATAAATGTTGGGTGGGATTTATCATCCAGTAAAAATGCACATTTGTTGTCCCAAACATCCGCAGAGTCAATTCCTACATAAATAGGAATATCTCCAAGAACTTCAATTTCTTTTTTATTGGCATAGTTTTTTAATTCAAACCATTGGTGATAAAACATGAATTGCACAAAGCTCTCATATTCCAATGCTTCCTTATCATTAATCGTTGAATAATCTTTTGTTTCAATCCAATCTTTATATTCTTTAGGCCAATCAAGCCAACATGCTAAATTATTGAGTTTCTTAAAAGTAATAAACACTGAGTAAATAGACACCCAGTTATTTTCTTTCTTAAATTTTTTAAATGACTTAATAAGTTCTTGATTGTTTTGCAAGCGAGTAAACGCTAGTTTCAAGTACTTCTGCTTGATTTCACGTGCTAATTCATAATTAGCTGTTTCACATGCTGGGACACTATCAATAATCTCTTCTTCTTGAAGTAATCCAAGTTGTACTAATTTATCTAATCCAATGTAAATCTCATCCCCCGCATATGAAGAATAAGGTTGGTATGGGGAATTCCCATAACCAACCGGATTTAAAGGTAGAATTTGCCAAAGTTTCACTTTGCCTTCATGTAAACGATCGATGAAGTCATATGCTCCTTGACCAAAATCACCAACACCCATTCTTCCTGGAAGAGATGAAACTGCTGCTAAAATTCCTGTTCTGCGCATGGTTGCTATCTCCCTTTATTAATAATTTATTTTAGTTTCCAGATTTCTGTGTTGTACTGTTCAATTGTACGATCACTTGAAAAGAATCCAGCTTTTGCAGTATTCACAAGTGACATTTTTAACCATTTATCACGATTTTCGTAATCAGCGAAGGCTTCATCTTTTTTCGCAATATAGGCTTTAATATCTAATAAAGTCATAAACCAGTCTTTATTTAAAATTTCGTTATACAAACGAGTTAGGTGTTCTTTACTTCCTACTGCTAGTACTTTTTTATCTATGATGAAGTCAACTAATGTTTTAATTAATTCATCATTTTCATATAGGTCTTTTGATACATAATCAGCTTTTTCATAGTGAGCGATAACTTCTTCACTTGTTTCACCAAATGTATAAATATTTTCTGGTCCCACTAATTCACCAATTTCAACGTTTGCACCATCTTGAGTTCCAAGTGTAATTGCCCCATTCAACATGAATTTCATGTTTCCTGTACCACTTGCTTCTTTTGAAGCTAATGAAATTTGTTCAGAAACATCACATGCTGGAATTAATTTTTCTGCATGACTTACGTTATAGTTCTCAATCACAACCACTTTCATGTGTTTGCTTACAACTGGATCGCTTTCAATGATTGTTGATAAGCATAGTAATAGATGGATAATATCCTTGGCAATAATGTAGGCAGGAGCTGCTTTTGCGCCAAAGATAAATGTCAGTGGACGCGCTGGTATAGTTCCATTTTTAATCTCAAGATATTTATGAATGATGTATAAAGCATTCATTTGTTGACGTTTGTATTCATGTAGACGTTTGATTTGAATGTCATAAATTGAGTTTTCATCAATTTCAATTCCTTGCGTAGTTGCAATGTGTTGTTTCAGCTGTACTTTTTTAAGTGCTTTGATTTCACCTAATTTAGCTAATACTTTTTCATCGTTTTTATAAGCAAGTAACTTTTCTAATTTTGTCGCGTCCTTTTTATAGTCTGCTCCAATTAACTCATCAAGGTAAGCAGTTAACTCATGATTTGAGTGCATTAGCCAACGACGGAAAGTAATCCCGTTTGTTTTGTTGTTGAATTTTTCAGGATAGATTTGATAGAAATGATTTAATTCAGTTTCTTTTAAGATTTCAGTATGTAGTGCAGCAACACCATTTACACTATAACCGAAGTGGATATCAATGTGAGCCATGTGAACGCGGTTATCTTTATCAATGATTTGAACACGCTCATCTTTGTATTGAAGACGGACATATAAGTCAAGCGCTTCAATGATTGGCATTAAGTGTGGCACAACTTCTTGTAGGTAGTGTACTGGCCATTTTTCAAGTGCTTCAGCAAGAATAGTATGGTTTGTATAAGCACAAGTTTTCTTCACGATTTCGATTGCTTCTGCTAAATGAATTCCGTCTTCCATTAGTAAACGGATCAATTCTGGAATAACTAATGTTGGATGAGTATCATTGATTTGAATAGTTACATGCTTGTCCAATTCACGAATATCAAACCCTTGTTTTTTTACATCAGCTAAGATGTACTGCGCACCATTACTTACCATGAAGTATTGTTGATAAATACGTAGTAAGTGTCCCTCAGATGTAGAGTCATCTGGATATAGGAATAGTGTTAAGTTTTTCTCGATATCAGTTTGGTCAAAATTGATTCCTTCTTTAACGATAGATTCATCTACAGATTCTAAATCAAATAGATGAAGTTTGTTGATTCCATTGTTATAACCAGAAACATCAATATCGTATAATGAAGATGTTAACGTAAAGTTTTTAAATGGAACTTCAAAACTAACATCTTGTTTCGTTAACCAACCTTGTTTTTCAATCCATTGGTTAGGACATTCATTTTGTAGGCGATTTACGAATTGTTGTTTAAACAAGCCAAGGTGGTAATTTAATCCAATCCCATCCCCTGGTAATCCAAGTGTTGCAATTGAGTCTAAGAAGCAAGCTGCAAGACGTCCAAGACCACCATTTCCTAATGAAGGTTCTGGTTCAATTGCTTCAACCTCTGCTAAGCTCTTTCCTTCTGCAGCAAAAGCTGTTGCGATTTCATCATAGATACCAAGATTAATTAAGTTGTTTGATAAAAGTTTTCCAATTAAAAACTCGGCAGAGATGTAATATAGTTTTTTATTCCCTGTATTTACAGGCTTTTTAGAAAGCTGTTGTTTAGTGTACTGAAGTAATGCATAGTACAATTCTTCATTTGTACATTCACTAATAGATTTTGTTAAATTTGTTTTAATGTATTGTTTAATCATAATTTTTTCTCCATGGTTGAAGTTTAGCATAAGAAAACGTTTTCTGCAAGTGCTTACTAAAAGAAAGTGGGAAACTACAAAAACTAACCGTTTACATTGCATAAAACATAATAAAAATCTCAGTTTTACCTGAGATTTAGTTAAAATATAATGTCTTCATAATTCATTTGAATGAGCTCGAAATCAAGTAGTACAGATCGTCCAACTTCTCCATTCATTAAACGCTGTACCTCTTCTACTGCAACTTCTGCAATGCTAAAGAAGTCTTGTTTAATTGTATTCATGTGTTCACCAGCATATCCCATAAGACTAATACCATCATAACCGCAAACACGACGGAAGACATCGAGTTCTTTTAGCGCATTTTTTGCCCCGATCGCCATCAAGTCAGATGCACAGACAATCACATCGACATCCTTATAGTGTTTAAAAGTTAACTCTCGTGCCTTACGTTCACTAAAGTCAGCGTGCTCAATGAGTAAGTTGAATCCAAGTTCTCTCTGTAATTTTTCAATTCCGGCAATCCGCATATCTGTAACATAACCATCGGCTTTACCCGCTAGATACAATACATGATCACATTTTCCATCTAAAACGGTCTTCTTTGCTACCGCATATTGACCAGTAAAGTGGTCCACAGTTACTGATGATGTTTTTTCATTGACATTCGGCGCATCAACAACAACGCATTTAAACACTTGTTTTTCAATGAGTTGGATAATTGCGCTACTATTTTTATTGATCCCAAAACTAATAACACCACTTACCCCTTCTGAGCGTAAATAGCGTTCTAATTCATTGGCATCTTTGTCGATAAACATTGGTGAAAATACTGGAATTAAATTTACATTAAGTTCTTTTGCCTTATTAAAAGCCCCAAATATATATTGCATATTTAATTCATCGATTGATTGACGCTGTTCATTAAAGTTAATCCACATCGCAACACGATTGTTCTTTTTTGATGATAATGCTGAGGCCATGACATTAGGAACATAATTAAGCTCGTTTATCGCAGCATTGACCTTTTCCCGTGTGGAAGTGCTTATGTTAGGGTAGGATTTCAATACTTTCGAAACAGTTGATACCGACACACCTGCTTTTTTTGCTACATCATTAATTGTTGTCATATTTCTCCTCCTAACTTGTTATCGCTTACATTATAACAAAGAAAACGGTTTACGAAAACGTTTTTTATAAAAATGTATAAAATAAGAAGCATATTTGTTAATAAATAGTAATTGTAAATGTATGATGAAGCTAGGAGGTAAGGCAAATGAAAAAATTATATTTAGCTCTTTCACAACAGCAATATCTTGAAAAGGTGTATCCAGTATTTCAAGAATCAAAACTACATAATTTTACAGTTGGAACATTAATTGATTTAAATAAAGAAGAAATTGAAGTGATTCAAGTAAGTGCACAAGATAAACAGCTCCAAGATGTTTTAAATCTTATTGGAGAGCGTGAACTAATTGATGCGCTTTTATATCAAGATGGAAAAAAATGTTTTGTGACTCAAGGATGGGATTTTGTCCCAAAATATAAAAACCAAAGTGAACAACTCACTGAACTTCAAAAGCGAGTTGTCTTTGAAAATGCAACAGAACCGCCATTTAAAAATGAATACCACAATGAATACAAAAAGGGAATATATGTTGATGTAGTGAGTGGAGAACCACTATTTAGTTCATCAGATAAGTTTGATTCAGGTTGTGGATGGCCAGCGTTTTCAAGACCAATTGAAGCTCATTTAATTTCTAAATATCGTGACACGAGTCATCGTATGATTCGTGATGAAGTGCGTACTACTCATTCAGATATTCATTTAGGACATGTATTTGAAGATGGACCCAAGGAACAAGGTGGACTTCGTTATTGTATCAATAGTGCTGCACTAAGATTTATTCCTTTTGAAGAGATGAGTGAAGAGGGATATGGCGAGTATTTAGTTTTATTTTAATTAGTAGAAAGGAATAGAAAGTACTATCCTACAATTAAGGAAAAGTAAACTGTTGCGCTTTAAAAAATTAGTTGTATAGAAGTAGTCACGGGAGAGATTTCTTCTTTTTGTAGTAAACAGATAATAAAAGGAAGGAGAAATTCCTTCCTTTTATAGTTGAATCATATCATCATGTCTAAAGCTATAGATATAGCAGTTTATTTGATGTTGTGGATAAATATGTTCTAATACTTTTTTGTAGGCATACATTTGATCACGATAGCGCTCAACCAATTCATAGGAATGGTCTACACGATCACTCTTAAAGTCAATAAGGATTACTTGAGTATCATCAACTGAGATAAAATCCATAAATCCGTGTTGAATTTGATGATCCAGTTGAATCATATAGCTATATTCCTTGTGTATCGTTCCTAGGTGTGCTTGTTGAAAAATCACTTGCTTGGATAACTTAAGGCATTTATCAATATCAAGTTCACTTGCTTGTGGGAAGAAGTTTGTAATGAGTTCAGAAGTCCATGGTAAAGGAGGTAATTCTTCCACCATTTTATGTAACATTGTACCTACTTTTGCACCAATATTTTGACGATAAGTAAGTGGTTGCAACTGATTCTGTTTCAACTGTGAAGGTGTTGATGAAGCAAGTGTTTCACTTTGTATTTTATGTCGATATTTTGGCATGATATACTCGTGCTCACTCAACTCACTTGCCACATATGTGGATGTAAAATCATGAGGGGTAAAACATTCTTGATACCCGGCAAAAGGAACACGAAACATTGCAGTTAAAATAGCATCGGTACTACCTTTGCGTTTAAAGAATGTGGATAAGTTGAGACCTTGAGGAATGTAGTCAATGTCAGAAGTGTCAAGGATGAATGCTTGTTTCTGAGCACGAGTGAGCGCAACATAATAAAGACGAACATTCTCAGCAAATTCTTCTAGAGCTGTTTTAGTAGATATCGCTTTTCTAGCAAGTGTAGGACGTTTATAACGATAAGGTAAACTAATATGATGAAGTCCTAATCCGAGTTGTTCATCAACCATACAAGGAGTTAACTCATCCATAATTTGTGTTCGCGATCCACTCCAAAAAAAGACAACAGGGTACTGCAATCCTTTGGATTGGTGAATCGTTGTGATTTGTACAACATTGTCACTTTTACTTGCAGAAACCGCAGTGCTTGATGGCCGATCGTAACAAAGCTCCACTTGCTTAAGAAAAGCACTCAATCCTGTGGTTTGCTTGGAAAAAGAGATGGCTTTCTCCATAAATAAATCAACATTCGCACGTTCTTGGTTATTCAACATACACCAGTAAAAATCATTAATTTGAAGAATTTCTCGCAATACGCGAAGAACTCCCTCACTTTTCGCAAGAAGACGAAGTCGCTGGATATCTTCTTGATACTGCGGGTATTGTTCGTAAGCGATTTGATGATATGTTTTTTTACCACGGGTTGTTTGAAGATGGGCGAGTTGAACGTCACTCAACTGATAAAAAGTAGTTAGCACACTAACACATTCTATGTTTAATGAAGGGTTTTCCACAAGTTGAAGAAAAGCACAAAGGCAACTCACTGAATAACTTTTATATAGACCGGTTGTCAGTGTTGTCGTATAAGGGATATTTAAGCTTTCAAAGACAAAACGAATTTCGTCTTTTATAGCATGAGATCGTACAAGTACACAATAATCACTCCATTTTGTGAACTCAGAGTTTTGAACCATTTCTAAAATTTTATGAGCTAATACATGAGCTTTGGGATTGGTTTCTTTTATCTTATCTTCACCCTTTATCTCAGGAGGTTGAATTCGTAAAAATTGAACGGGTAGTTGATAATCATCATTTTGACCAGGGGTTCCAATTGCAGCGACATCATTTTCACTAAATTCATTATTTAAACCTGGGACATTCATGAGGCGTTCAAAAAGAACATTATTGAATTCAACAATAGAACGATTTGAACGATAATTATGTTTTAAGACAATACTGTCGTTATTTTCATCTTGCTTCTTCATTAAATCGGCCATAATCTGCGGTTTAGCACCACGGAATCGATAAATACTTTGCTTAATATCACCTACGCGGAAAATATTGTTGCCACGTGAGACCATTTCAATCATTTCATTTTGGAAATCATTTGTATCTTGGAATTCATCTACTAAAATTTCAGCAAAGCGCTCTTGGTAGCGCTTGGCAACTTCTTTATTATTGGCGCTTAAAATACGATGAGCAAGGTGTTCCATATCACTGAAGTCAATTCCACAACGATCCTTCTTTTTACTCTCTAAAAGCTTTAAATAGAGCTGTGTTGCTTCAGATAAAAACTGCACAATGGGATACAAATCACTTTGGTCATTAAGGACATCATCGAAGTCAAAATACTCACTGACTAAGCTTTGAAAAGTATCATTCACTTGCTTCCGCAAATCTTTGTAGTCATCAGATTTTGCCGTTTTAATTTTAGAACTTGCACTATTTCTTAGGATACGCACAACTTCTTTGTAGTTATGGCTCTGGATGGCTGGGAAGATAACTTGCAGTTTATTCAGTTTCAGTTGCACTTGCTCTATTACTTCATCATCTAACTCATCCCTTGCAGCAACTTCAAGCATTTGTTCAAGGAGAGACTTCAAATTAAGGCAACTCAATTGTATCTGTAAGAAGAAGTAATAAGCAAGTTCTTCATCCATTACTTGTCCACGAGGAAGAGGTGCAGCCTTATTTAAAATTGTTTGAAAGAATGCTTGGGGATTACCTAAGCTTAGCGCGGTATTGACCATTTTGGATATTGTGTTTTTCAACTCTTCAAAACTATCAGCACGTCCACTAAAGTGTTCGCTTACTCTTTGAAATATGTGTTCATCTTGATGGCGCATTGATTGTAATGTTTGTTTCATCACTTGTTCATGTATTGCCAACATATCTTCCTCACTAAAGATGTTGTTGATTTGCTCTACGGGAAGTTGAATGACATAATAGTTTTCCTTGATAATTTGAAGGCAAAATGAATGAATTGTACAAATCATAGCACTCCCTAATAAGGCGATTTGGTCACTGCAATAAGCACGTAATTCTTCATCTGTAGTTGTTGCAATAACATCAGCAAGGCCTGCATGAAGACGACCTTTCATTTCACTTGCGGCAGCATCGGTAAAAGTCATTGCCAATAATTGTTCCACTGGAATTCTGTCTTGGGTAATTCGTTTTACCATACGGGCAGTAAGTACAGCTGTTTTTCCTGAACCAGCAGAAGCAGAAACGACGACATTCTTACCTACATGTTCAATTGCTTGGGTTTGGGCTTCACTCCATTTAGGCATTTCGTTCACGCTCCTCACTAATTTCTTCACTTGTAATGTTTTTCTTATATTTTTGACCAAAGTAACGACAAATCATTTTGTAATCACAGAATGTACATGCATCTTCAGTAGGGGTGCAATCAATTACGCCTTGGAATAAGCGTTGGGATAACACAAAGTATAAATCTTCACTAATTTTTGTAACTTCTTGCATATCAATAAGTTGAGAGCTTGTCGGACCTTTAGCGTTCCAACCAACGATGTGCTTACCACTTAAATCATTTTCTTGATTGGCGTCTGTTGTTTTACCACTGAAGCGATGATTTTTTATCCAAGCAGCGTAATTTTCATCTTCATCAAAGAATTCAAGTTCAAAGGTTCTAAGGCTTAGTTTAGCAGCGCTTAAATTAACGTCGCTGTGCTTAAGTGAGTAATAATAGGCACCAAAAGGGTCTTTTTTGAGTACTTTTTGAGCAGCAATCAAGTAAGTAAAAAGTTGCAATTGTAGTCCAGCTTCAACTTTAGAAAGTCTAATTGACTTACTTGAAGATTTGAAATCGATAATTCTAAAGTGATTGTGATTGGAATCAATGCGATCAATGAATCCTTTGATATGAATTGGAATAGGGCTATCCTCAAGCAAAGTAATATTGAATTCCATTTCACTTTCATGATGAGTAAGGCTACTTTGTTCTTCAAAGTGACGTAAAAATTCAAATTGTTTTGATAAACTTGTGATGCAACGCTCTACAACAATTTCGCTTAAATAGCGCTCACTTGTAAATAAGTGGACTGCTGCTTCGAATTGTTCCTTGACAAGAGTACGAAGTTCAGTGATTTCAATTTGAGCATATTGATGACCATATTTTTCTATGCTTTTTTCAATAACAGCATGTTGAATTGAACCAACAAGCGCTTGATTGAAGCGTATTTGATTTGTTTTCCTTAGCTTTAATCCGGTATATAAAAAATAAGAATAAGGGCATCTAAAAAATCGTTCAAAAGAAGAGATACTACCATGAAGACCATCTTCTTTGAAATAAAGTTGCTGTGCTAAATCAGATGTGATTTTATGAGTAGGGTGATTTAGCTGATTGTTTTGCAGTAAAGGCCAGGCAACACTTGGTTGATTGGCAATTGTTTTGATGTCATGAGAGCACTCTAAACCTTTACCTTCATAAGTATTTGTAGCATAGCTCAAAATTAAATGGTCAGCACAAGCAGTAATCCATTGCCGACTCGTAAAGTGAAAATTAGAGCGTGCTAATTTTGATGGGAAAGTAGGAATCTGTTTAACATATTCTTCCTCAAATACGCCACTTAATGTGCAGTTTCCTGGGAAATGCTTGCTGTTGCCATTTAATATAAAGGCAACCTTTCTCTTTGCTAAAGGTCGATTTAAATCTCCGATACAAATTCCTTGGTTAATTGTCTCTTTTTTATTAATTTGAAGTTGTTGAATTGCATACAACACACAGTTGATTTGTTCATCATTTAAATCGGGTGTTTTCGTTGCATTTAAACGAGCTTGAATTTGTTTCATGATATTGAATTCTTGGGGGTCTTCCACAAGTGTGCTTTGTCGGCAAATCTCATAAGCACGTTCTAATACAAACTCACTTAAAGATGTTTGAAGAAGTTCATTTAAAAGCTCAATTGTGTGGTTGTATTGTTGCTCCAATTGCAATAGACGCTCTTTTTCATACTGAGCAAGTGGTGTTTCCATCACAATATCTGAAATATGTGTAGAAGCAAGCGTAATGTCTAAGTTTTCGACATAATAGTCAATGTATTCTAATGTAGCATTCACATCAATAGACTTTAGTAACCCGCTTGTGAGCAGTGGCTTAAGTGTCTCTTGATGAGGATGACGTAAAAAGCTAGTCAAATCGATGAAGGCCTGACAAACTAAAGAATGGGTAGATTCTTTACTCAGATAGTAAGGAATTTGATAGTAATCAAATATAACTTGTAAGAAAGGTAGTGCTTGTGAGTAGTCACAAAGGACAATGTTAATATCTTCTGCAATTAAATCATGCTTTAAGATATATTGAGCACAAGCCTCAATTTCTTGACGGAGGTTAAGGGCATGATAAAAAGAAATTTGAGAAGCACGACTCACTTCATGTCTTAAAATGACTGCACCTCTATCTTGAAGTGTATGAGAAAGGGATTGAAGGGAAATACTAGAAAAGCACTGTTCATCAATTTGCACATGAGATAGAGAAGTCAGTGTGTTTTGGAGTTCTAACCTTTGATGATAAGGCGTATATATAGATTGACAACTCATTAAACACTGCTTTAAATCGCGATAAAGCGGTGTTGTTGTCGGTAATGTATTTAAGTCAATATCATACTCAATAAGGGACTCATAAAAACGATATACTTGCTCAATAAAAGCAGGTTGCTGGGATAACTCGCTACAAACAGTAAGGGTAGAGCGTATCCTTGCAACTTGATTGTAAGCATCAAAGAGTGGAAAATCACCCAACTCAATTTGACTAAGTGATGCCACCCAACTTGAGAATGCTAAAACTTGATGGTCAGTAATGTATTTCTTCGTATTTAATAGTGAAGCCATTGTATCATTTACTTGCCATGCATTAACAACGATTGTATTCAAACGAAATCCCTCCAAACTAAACTTATTCTATCATACTTACAAGAAGGATAAAACTAGCCAATAGATGAAGAGGTTTCCTTGATTTCCAACAAATGGTAAGGAATATGCGATTAGTATTATGGAAAAATAGAATAAAATGTAACAATATCAATAGTTTTCTTGTATTTTAAGAGAAACGGGTATAAAATGAAATTAGTAGAAACTATACTATAAGGGAGAACGAGATGGCACTATTACAAATTCTTGGCGAATTGAAAGATATTCGCAAAGAGGGTACAGATTGCGACTTCAATGGTTATTTAGAGGACTATCTAGATACCCTCGATGACGATTCAACAATTAAGTATTCTCTTCAGGCTATTCACGAAAAAAATTCCGACATGAAAATTTGTGTGAATTATCGATTTGCGATTAATAAAGATGTAATATCAAATCAGATTATTCGATACAAAGATTCTTTCAAATTGCAAGGTAAGCCAATCGTTTGTCCATATATCATATATGGTCGCGATAATGATACTGAACGTGGCTTAATCTTGCTAGAGGATACTGATAAAGCATATTTATGTGCAAAAGGTGTTTACTATTGTTTAACAGAACCGATGAGCCCATTTGTAGATGCGAAAAATGAAATTGTATCGATGGTTGCGACAAGTTCTGATGAAGTACTTCGTATTTTTGATCGTTTATTCACTTATAAAGCAGGAGCTTTGCAAAGAGAATTAGATCGTAAAATTTACCCTGATTATGCACAACTAAAAGCGGACGCATTAGAGTTGGCTGCTAAATTGCGTGACAATGCAGAAACTATGATCAACGAATCACAAGATCCAGAGGATTGTATTCGTGGACTTGTGACTACATGGTTCTTACTTAAAAAAGTAGTGTATGTACAATACATGGTAAATAAGGAATTCTTAGAAAAAATTCATGAAAGCAACATTAAAAAGCAACGCAATCAAGCGAAGCAAAATGCAGATGAAATTCCATTCATGTCATATAGTGACTGTTGGAGAAGTTTAAGAACGGAAGAAGTCGAAACATCAGAAGAGTAAGTTAGTCTAACTGACTTACTTTTTTCATGGATTGACTATCAAGTGTGAGTGGGGAATCTAATTTTTGAGTAATAAATTGAATGATATAAGAAGAACACAGTACAGTGATGCAAGAGTAAATGAGATGTGTGTAGTGGATGTAACTTAAAGATAAAGCTAAAACACTAAAGTCAAAAAGCACATAACCATAAGAAAGTGGAAGTTTGAAGCGACGATGAAATAAAATCGCCAGGACATCGTCTCCTCCAGCGATGCCTCCTCCGCTGATCACAAGACCAACACCAACACCTACAAATATTGCTCCTAGTATAGAAGCAAGGAAGGGAAGCTCCATTAAGCTAGGTAAAATAGGTCCGACTTTTTCAAAAATAAAATAAAAAATGGCGAAGGCGCCTGCCGCAAAAAGTGCTCGCACAAGAAAGGTTCTACCCAATATTTTGTATCCGATAAGTAAACAGGTTAAGTCAAGGGTTATTGAGACGATCGATGCAGGGATTGGAAAGTGATGCGAGAGCAGTAGGATAAGACCTAGAACGCCCCCTTCTGTAATAGCATTTTGTGTATGGATTTGATAGTATCCGAAGGCTAAAATTACAGTTCCAATAAGCATTAATAAATAAGATTTTTTTGTTTTCATAAATACCTCTATTGACTAGTTTAGCTCAGTTGTAGGAAAAAAGAAAGTAATAAAATAAAACCATGAAATAGTGCATTTCTTAAAGCTGAAAATAAACACGAAATAACTAGGTATTTTTAACTTATGTGCTATAATGTGGTAAAGGATGAATAGGAGATAAATCATGGCAAACAACGACTTAGATTTAAGTAGCTCAGTTGTTAGTTTATTGCTAGAAAGGAAACAGTTTGATTTAATAGATTTATCGCGACAGATGAAAAGGGATTGGAACTTAACATTCAAGAAAAGTACAGTTCAACAAGATAATACAATAATAATAGAATGCGAGAATGAACAGATTGGAATTCGATGGGTAGAGGATAAGATACCACATCAAGATTTAGCACAAGCAAGTGAGCGAAATTACTTGTGGTCAGGTGGATCAAAAGTGGCAAAAAGTCACACAAACCACATCATCATCGTGTTACTTCATCAAGTCAGTTTAGATAAAATTAGCGCATATCGAAAAGCATTGGTATTATTAGTCAAAGTTGTCGCGTCAGCTGCGAAACAAGATGCTGTAAAAGGTATTTTTGCACTGAATACAATCTTTAAACCAAATATGTATCGCGAGTCTGCTAGAGTGTACATTCGCGATGATCTATTCCCAATTATGAACTTGGTTTATTTTGGGGTATACAGTAATGATGCTGACAATGTATCGGGGTTTACTTATGGCATGCAAGGCATGCTAGAAAAAGAACTTGAAATTATCAACACGAAACAAACAGCTATCGAAATCATGGATGCAATGATTGCCATTGCAGCCTATATGATCAACAATAACACAACATTAAGAGATGGTGAAACCATCGGATTAAGTGAGGAAGAAATTTGTAGAATTACAGAATCTGAAGGTATTGCGCTTAACGGAGATACACTTAAAATTGAGTATCAGTAGAGACTAGTTTTTAAGAGCTAGTCTTTCTTTATGTAATGGAGTTAAAATATACCATTACAAGTTTAGCTTATGATATAATAAGAATGTTATTGAATTATTCAACACAAGATGTGGAATAGTAGTATAGAGGTGAAGTTATGCAAGATAAAATCGTAATAAAAGGTGCAAAAGAAAACAACTTAAAAAACATTGATTTAGAAATACCAAGAAATCAATTAGTTATTATGACAGGGCTATCAGGTTCTGGAAAAACCTCACTGGCATTTGATACTATTTATGCCGAGGGACAAAGAAGATATGTGGAGTCATTGAGTGCTTATGCTCGTCAGTTTTTAGGAGGAGTAGAAAAGCCAAATGTAGAAAGTATTGATGGGTTATCTCCATCAATTTCGATTGATCAAAAAACCACAAGCAACAATCCAAGGTCAACAGTAGGAACAGTGACTGAGATCTATGACTACTTGCGTCTAATGTTCGCAAGAGTAGGGACACCGTATTGTCCACATCACCATGAGCCAATTGAAAGTCAAACAATTACACAAATGATTGATCGTATCATGAAGGCTGAGAATAAAACACGTTTGGAAATTATGGCACCAGTTGTGCGTAATCAAAAAGGAACATTCAAAGATTTCTTAGAGAAGATGCAAAAAGAAGGATATATTCGTATTCGCATTGATGGTGAAGTGCTGATGTTGGAAGATGAAATCAGTTTAGAAAAAAATAAAAAACATAATATTGATGTTGTGATTGACCGCCTTGTGAAAAATGATGATAGTCGCTCACGTCTACATGATTCAATTGAGACAGCACTTAAACTAGCTGATGGTTTATGTTTAGTTAAGATGGGAGAAGATGAAGTTCTTTTTTCGAGCAATTATGCATGCAAAATTTGTGGTTTTTCAATGCCTGCCATTGAACCAAGATTATTTTCATTCAACGCTCCATTAGGAGCATGTGAAGAGTGTAAAGGACTTGGGGTAACACAGAAAGTAGATTTAGACATATTAATGCCGGACCGCAAAAAGAGCATCAAGCAAGGAGGAATAATCTACTATAAAAATACAGCAGGGACAGATAATATTGAATGGCAGAGGTTTGCGATTTTATGTAAACATTATGATGTAAGTATTACCACACCACTTGAGAAGTTGAGCCAATATCAGTTGGACCGTATTCTATATGGATCGGATGTGCCAATTGCCTATTCGATTACATCGAGTTCTGGAAATCGCTTCAGCAAAAATGAATACATAGAGGGAATTGTGACATTACTTGAGCGTCGTTATTTAGAAACAACTTCTGCGATGTCAAAAGAATGGTACGCGAGCTTTATGATGGAGAGTACATGTCCATCGTGTGAGGGTAAACGTTTAAACCCAATGCCACTTGCTGTAAAAATCCAAGGAAGCAACATTCATGATTTCACAACGAAAAATGTACTGGATGCAATGAAGTGGATGAGTGAACTACAGCTAGATGTAAGTAAAGCTGAAATTGCTAAACTAGTTTTACAAGAAATCAACAATCGCTTGCGATTCTTAAAAGATGTAGGACTAGAGTACTTAACGCTTGATCGGTTGGCAGGAACATTGAGTGGAGGAGAAGCGCAACGTATTCGCTTAGCTACTCAAATTGGATCGCAATTAACAGGGGTGTTGTATGTATTGGATGAGCCATCAATTGGACTACATCAAAGAGATAATGCTAGACTCATTAGCACACTGAAAAAAATGCGTGACTTGGGTAATAGTTTGATTGTTGTTGAACACGACGAAGAAACGATGATGGAATCAGACTATATTATTGATATAGGACCAGGTGCGGGTGTTCATGGAGGAAATGTAATTGCAGCAGGAACTCCTGAAGAAGTAATGCGCAATGCTGATTCAATTACTGGTAAGTACTTGAGTCAAGAATATAAAATTGAAGTGCCACAAACACGACGCAAAGGAAATAAAAAAGTCATCGCAATTAATGGAGCGAGTGAGAATAACTTGAAAAATGTCTCAGTAAAAATTCATTTAGGAAAATTTAATGCAGTTACAGGAGTGAGTGGAAGCGGTAAATCAACACTTGTCAATGAAATTTTCTGCAAAGCTGTTCAGCACTCTCTTGGTCGTGTCAGAATAAAACCAGGAGCACACAAATCGATTAAAGGACTCGAAGAAATTGATAAAGTCATCGAGATAGGGCAGGAACCAATTGGTCGTACACCACGCTCAAACCCAGTTACTTATACAGGAGTATTTGATGATATTCGTGATCTCTTTGCGCTCACGCCAGAGGCAAAGCTTCGTGGTTATGATAAGGGACGTTTTTCGTTTAATGTTAAGGGTGGACGATGTGAAATGTGCCAGGGAGATGGTGTAAAGCGTATCTCAATGAATTTCTTACCTGATGTATATGTACCTTGTGAAGAATGCAAAGGGAAACGCTACAATGAGGAAACACTACAAGTTACTTATCGTGATAAAAATATTTATGATGTACTTGAAATGACAGTTGAAGAAGGTGTTGAATTCTTTGGCGCTATTCATAAAATTAAAAATAAACTTCAAACACTTGCTGAGGTAGGCCTGGGGTATATCAAGCTTGGACAAAGTTCGACTACATTGTCTGGAGGAGAAGCTCAACGTGTTAAACTTGCCAGCGAACTTCAAAAGAAGGCAACGGGGAAAACGATGTTTATTCTGGATGAGCCGACGACAGGACTACATACACACGATGTGAAGAAGTTACTTTCAGTACTTTCACGTATCGTGGATAATGGAGATACAGTACTTGTAATTGAACACAATTTAGACGTAATTAAATGCGCAGACTATATCATTGATATGGGGCCAGAAGGTGGAGATAAGGGTGGAACACTTGTGATTGCGGGGACACCTGAACAAGTCGCAAATTGCCCTGAAAGTTATACAGGTCAATACTTAAAGAAAGTATTGGAAAAAGGAGAATAAGATGCAACCAGTTGGAAAAGTAAGAATGCGTACGATCATAGATCGACTGCAATATCAAATGATTACAGGAAATGATGAGGCACTCAATAGATGGACAATAGTGCCCGATGTAAATCGTCCAGGGCTTGAGTTAGCAGGATATTTTAAGCCTTCGGAGACGAGACGTATTACCATCATCGGGGAAAAAGAAATGGACTACATGATGGGGTTAGAATACGATGTTTTAATGAGTCGATTTGACCAGATTTTAGACGAGTATACACCATGCATTATTTTTGCGCACAATCAAAAATGTCCAGAAGACATTCGAAATATGGCAATTCACCGTAATTTCCCTATTTTTGAAACGAGTTTACCGACATATCGTGTAATGGTTGAGGTTGTTGCGTTATTAGACGAATTAATGGCACAAACAGAGACATTCCATGGTGGTTTAATGAATGTCTATGGAAAAGGTGTACTCATTATGGGGGAAAGCGGAATGGGGAAATCAGAGATTGCCCTGGAGTTAATTCGAAAAGGACATATCCTAATTGCCGATGATCGCGTGGATATTGCCCGTATCCATAATCAATTGATTGGAAAATCACCAGATTTATTAAAAGGAATGCTGGAAATTCGAGGAATCGGAATTATCGATGTGGCTCGCATGTTTGGTGGAAGCTCAATTTTAGGAGAGTTTGATGTAGATTTAGTTATTCGACTAGAAAAGTTTGATGACTTAGCAGAATACACGCGTGTAGGGGTTGAGGAGCAACAGTACCTTGATATTTTAGGGGTGCATGTACCTCAAATGATTATCCCAGTAAAAGAAGGTCGAAATATGGCTGTACTTGTTGAGTCTGCAGTAACAAACTTCCAACTTAAGGCACGAGGATTTGATAGTGCAAAAGAATTTGAGCGACGTGTTTATGAGTTCATTGAGGAACAAAATCGCAACCCACAACAAGAAGATTAGAAAGAGGTAAAACATGACGTTTTTTCCAAATAGTAAAATATTTATTCAAATTGGTCCGGTTTCAATAGCATGGTATGCAGTATTAATTATGACAGGTGTAATTATTTGTAGTGCCTTTGCATGGCGTCAACTTAAAAAGAATGGTTATCAATTTGACCTTGTCGAAGATTTATTTGTAGGATGCTTACTTAGCGGTTTTGCTGGGGCAAGACTATGGTATTGTCTATTCTATAATGCGGAATATTATTTCTCTAATCCAATTCAAATTTTAATGGTTCATGAAGGTGGATTAGCAATACAAGGTGGACTATTTGCAGGAGCAGCCTATGCATTATATTATGTTAGAAAAAGAAAAATAGATTTTATGCGTGCAGCTGATGCTGTGGTTCCATGCATGTTGATTGCACAAGCGCTTGGGCGCTGGGGCAACTTTGCCAATCAAGAAGCATTCGGTAAAATTGTCGATGCAAGTTACTATGCTGGCTGGCCAGCATTCATTTCAAATCAAATGTTTATTAATGGTGCATTTCGTGAGCCAACTTTCCTATATGAGAGTGTAGGAAATATTGTCGGATTTATTCTTATTTGGTTTGTGTATCGTACAAGTAAATTTAGAAAACGTGGAGACTTAGCCTATGCTTATTTAGTGTGGTATGGTGTTGTGCGCTTCTTTGTCGAAGGATTACGTACAGATAGTTTAATGCTTGGTCCAATTCGTATGGCACAACTTACTTCAGTATTCTTCATAATCGTAGGAGTGGTAGGAATCTTAGGAGTATTTAGAAAGTTTACAAAGAAACAAAAACCAGTACTTTTGTTTGATTTGGATGGCACACTATTAGATACAGAGCCCGCGATTATTGCAACATTTCAAAAGTTGTTTGATAAATATAAACCTACAGAAGAATTCACAAAAGAAATGCAACTAGCAGTAATAGGTCCATCACTAAAAGAGAGCTTTGCGTGGTATTTCCCTGAGCAAGACTTTGATTCTTTACTAGCTGAGTTTAGAAAGCTAAATAATGAGTTACATCATACACATGTAAAACTTATGCCAAACGCAAAAGAATTACTGAAGTCTTTAAAAGAAGAAGGATATTCAATTGGAATTGTATCAAGTAAGAAAAGTGATGGTGTGAAATTTGGAATTGATTTATTTGAAATAAGTCAGTACATAGATGTTATGCTCGGTTATGATAATGTAGAGAAAATGAAACCAGACCCAGAAGGAATTAAAAAAGCATGTCACTTGCTTAATAGAGGGTTTGATGATTGTATTTATATAGGAGATTCAGATACGGATATTCAAGCAGCGCATGCAGCTGGTGTATTTTCAATTGGATATGAATTCAACCCCGCGCGTAAAGATGTATTATATGCTACAAAGCCGAATCGAATCATCAATGATTTAAGTGAAGTCAAAGAAATCTTGAAGGAGGATCATTCATGGACGTACAATTTGATGTAGTCATCATCGGAGCAGGACCTGCTGGAATGACAGCAGCAATTTATGCAACTAGAGCTGGACTAAATGTAGCTATGTTAGAAAAAGATGCACCAGGTGGCAAAATGGTAAAAACATTTGAAATCGAAAACTGGCCAGGAATTAAACAAATGAACGGAGCAGACTTAGCATATCAAATGTTTGAGCACTCTACCCACTTTGGAGCGCAATATTTATATGGGGATGTAAGTTCGATTGAAGATGGTGAAGTAAAAACAGTAGTATGTGTAGATGGTACAAAGTACACCGCAAAAACAATTATTATCGCAACAGGAACAGTAGAGCGATTATTGAATATTCCAAACGAGAAAGAATTAACAGGTCGTGGTGTTTCTTACTGTGCTGTATGTGATGGATCATTTTTTAAAGATCAAGTCGTTACTGTAATTGGTGGGGGGAATAGTGCTTTAGAAGAGAGCCTATATCTTACACAATTCGCAAGCCAAGTTAACATTGTGATTCGTCGTGATGTATTTAGAGCGGAGCCAATCATACAGCACCATATCGAAACGAATCCTAAAATCAACATCATTAAAAAACATGTTCCAGTGGAAATTATCGGTGTCGATAATAAAGTGGATGCAATCGTACTTAAAAATGTAGATAATGATGAATTAACAACAGTACCTACAAAAGCAGTGTTCCCGTATATTGGAGCAGATGCGAATACTTCATTTTTGACAAACTTAAATATCTTAAATGATAAAGGATATATCCCGGTTGATGAACAAATGCAAACAAGTGTTCCTGGTATCTTTGCAGCGGGAGATGTTACTGAGAAAACACTTCGTCAAGTAGTTACAGCAGCAAATGATGGTGCAATTGCAGCACAACGTGCATTCCACTATATAAAGGAACAGTAAGCATGGAGCGTAAAGTATCCTTTAAAAACGGTTTTCATGGTGAACTCCATCTTGATGATACTGTTGTCAAAATTGGTAAAGAAGCAACAGAGGCAAGACCTTACGATTTGTTGATGGGAGCACTAGCTGGTTGTCTGTATGCAACTTTCATTGATGTTTTAGTTAAGAAGCGAATCGATGTGACTTCTTGTGACATCACAGTGTCGGGAGAAAAACGTACTGAGATTCCTACGACACTTGAGAGGGTTCATCTTAAAGTCGAAATTGCATCTAATGGAAGAAATGAAGCGGTTCTTAAATCATTTGAGTTAGCATGTAAATATTGTTCAATATATGAAACTGTTTCTAAAGTTGCAACAATTACTTATGATGTAGTCATTACCTCAGAATAGTCTACTCAAAGAGTTCAATATATTGATACAATCAAAATAGCTACAAATTCAAATTTCAAAAGCAAAAGATATCAACTACCAAGTTTTATAGGTAGTTGATATCTTTTTTTTGTACAATAAGGGACGGCAGTCGAGTTAAAATGGCTTTTATTTTATAGGTGTTTTGGTTCTGAATTCAATTATTCTTAGGAGTTGATAAAAATCTAAGTTATTGTTAAACAATAGATTAAGAATTTAGCTCGTGAATTTTCAAATTGACATAGACCCTTTGAATTAAGGAGATTTTGGTGTTCAATAGCTATCTTTTAGTAAAATATTTCAAATGGTTAAATCTCGGTTAATTATTTTTGGTTAAACACTTGACATATTTTAACTGTGAATGTATATTATTTGAGGATTAGTCAAAGATGCACTCATCAGTAACCTTAGTGTAACTGGTGAGTGCGGTATAAAAGTTTAGAAATGAGGGACATCTATGAACAAAAGAAAACTTCTAACATGCTTACTGACTCTTGGATTGATGGTGCAATTATTACCATCACAACTTCTGAGTGCTAGTGCAAATACAGAAACAACGCAAACAAGTGAAGTAACAACTACGGAGCAAAGCAATGAATCTACAACATCGAGTTCATCTGAATCTAATGAACAACTAACTTCACAACTTACAAGTGAGTCAGAAACTCAAGAAAGTACTACCTCAACAACGGAAGTATCTTTTAGTTCGCAAGAAGAAGCAACAACTACGCAAGCATTAGAAGATGCAAAAATAGAGGTTGTTTCTCAAATTCTTGAGGTTTCTCCAATAATATTTGAGTTGGATGAAGAAGTAACTAGTATTAATTTTCCTCAGCTAGAAATCATTCTAGAAAATGGATCAACTGAGCTGGTTGATGTTGTATGGACTGCAAAAACAGAAGATACTTTTGAAAATACAAACGAAGTAGCAACTTACACTTATACTACTTCATTAGATACTGAAAAATATACACTAGCTCAAGGTGTAGTAACTCCCGAACTAATTATCGAAGTAGTGGATAGCTCAATAAATAATTACGTAAATAATAGAATGGCCCCACCTACAACTATTCCTGTTGTTTTTGATGTTAATGGTAACAATGAAGTAGACCCGGGTGAAATAACGATACATGTTGAAGAAAATACGACGATAGATTCTTCTAGTTCTCCAATAGTAGATGCAATATGGTACTACGAAGACAATTACACTGAAACATTCATAGAGTTTAAATTTGAAGATTTATCGACTGCAGATATTGATGGGACAGCTGTAAATAAATCCATTACAGAGCAAAGCACATGGAGTGATAATTTTGGAATGTTATTAATTTCGCCTCGTCATACGGTATGGTTTGATGCTGATGAAAATAATGAGTATGACGAATCTGTTGACTTGAAAGTAATGGTGCCAGATGGTGAAATGATTAATCAAGGTGTTTTTAGAAATACGGTTATACAATTTATGGATCCTCAACCGACAGGATGGAATATATGTGGAACAAGTGACCGTTTTGTTTTTGAGGAACAAATTCTAAGCAGAAAAATGGTACAATTAGGACCAGAAACATTAGTATATTCAGATTTAAGGCTTTGCCCAATTACTGGAGAAATTCCTGTTTATTTTATGGGAGATAATACTGTACCTGAGGATATATATGACGTATATAGTGAGATGGCTGCTGAAGCATATGTACAGCTAGAAAGCACAATAACAGTAAATTCCCCTAATAGTCTTGGCGCGCCAATTGGAAGTATCATCTATGGTGAAGGTTTGGATGGTTATGTTAATTTCGAAGGATGGTATACAGGTCCAAATGGTACAGGAGAAAAATGGAATTTTGGACCAGATAATACTGCAACGGTAGTAAATAAGTCCTATACTACTTTTTTACCAGCCTATGGAATGGAAGGAGGTCAAGAAGTAATTCTTTTGTATCCTAAAGCAGAAATTGGATGGACTGTAATCTTTCGAGACAATAATGATAACGATTTAAGAGAATTCGCAGTTAAAGAAGGATCTACTTTAACTAAAGACACATTAGATGTTGATGGTGTACCGTTAGGTGAGCTTATCAATGGCGCTGATCTAACACTTGAAAGTGGAGAATTATTTTCGGGATGGACGCCAAGTGTAGGGTGGACGAATTTAGATATGACATGGCAATTTGGTGAAAATGGTACAATAGTGTCTGGTGAACTTGTTGGTAATGATTACAGTGAACGTGTAATTTACATGTATCCAATAGTTGAAGATGAGACAAATGCAGATGTAACAGTTAACTTTGATTTCGATGGTGACGGGTATATTGATGAAGTCTACATTGACGTAGATAACAATAATCAAAATATTGATGAAATTGTTGTTACAAGAGGCGATGTAGTGAATATAGAAAAAGAACCAAACATCGGTGAGGTAAAATGGAAAGATCAATTTGGAAACGAGTTTATCTTTGGTGTAACTGAAGTAAACCGTAATTTAATTTTAACACCAATTCATGAAGTGAAATTTGATTCAGATGGAGATGGTAAAATTGAAGAAGGTGAAGAAGAACGTGTAGTAGTTGATGGAGGAACTGTCACAAAACCAACTGATCCAGATCGCGGAACTCCTGATAAATGGGTAGATCAAGATGGAAATGAGTTTATCTTTGATGATACTGACACTGCTGAAGATGAACCATCGAAAGTAACAAAACCAACTGAATTATATCCAGTATACACATGGGATATTACATTCAATGAAGATGTTGTTGGAAGTGATGCTACAAAATCAAAAACAAATACAGGAATAAAAGATGGCTCGACTATTATTATTGATAATAATGGAGGAGTAAACGGAAGTTATACTGGAAGTGTTACTGTAGATAAAGATTTAATCATTACAGATCCTACAAAAGAGAATCATACATTTTTAGGATATGTGGAATCTTTAGATAAAGATAACAATACAGTGCTTACAGCACAGTGGAAGCAAAATCCAACGACACCTATCGTTAGTAATCCAACAACAACTGAAAGTGTAACATCAAGTAATGTGGTTTCAACTACACAAACAACGCGTAGTCAAAGTACTAGTGTAACGACAACAACATCAAGTGAAGTAGTAGAAACAACTACATCTAGTGTAGAGCAAACGACATCACAAGACGAAGCTCAAACAACAACTTCACAATCTAATGTGATTGTCCCAACATTACCTAATGATGATATAGGAAAAGTAGAAGTTGGTGGCAATGAAGTAACGCCTGATGATTATCATGTTAATGAAGACGGTGAGCTAGAACTTAATGAAGAATTCATTTCGACATTACCGGATGGAACACATGAAATTACTGTTCAAATTGGAAAAGATACATATGTTGCAGAAATCATTGTTGAAAATGGTATTCCATTATCAGCAACGCCATTTATTAAAATGGGTAATTCATGGAGTCTATTCGATTTAGTAATGACGATCATTGTTGCATGTATGATGATACTGATGTTGATGAAACATCGTGAAGAAAAAGAAGAAGTGGATGATGTAGATAATGAAATGATTAGAACTGAAAAAGCTCGTCGTAATCGACAAAAGAGAAAAATCGGATATCGTTTAAGTATCATTATTCTTACTGTAATCACTGTGTTGTTCTTTATCTTTACACAGAACATCAGTTTACCAATGCAAATATTTGATGAATACAGCATGTATTTTGGGTTATTAGCAGTACTTGCAGTATTCTTGTTTGTTGGGTTTAGTAACTCAACACAAGAACAACTGGAAGATGATGAACTTCAACAAGCATTATAAAAAATTAGATTAATAAAAAACAGTTCGTAGATAATGCGAACTGTTTTTGCGTTAATCAATAAATAAAAATTGTCCTGTGAAATTATTAAGTGATGCGATTGGCCCTGTTAAGCTATGGTGTTGGCCATGATATTCCCCACCAAGAATGACGATATTCCAATCTGGTCTTTATCATTATTTTTGCTCTGTGATAAGTAACACAGGCCCAGTTATTAGTTTTTCCAAATATCACTGCAATTTGTTTATAGCTCAAGTCTGCAAACACTCACCACATAAATACTTCCTTGTAAGTTTCGGGAAGAGCGTGTAGTACCTTTTGTACTTTAATTACTTGCGCTTGTTGAATGAATGATTCATCAATAGATGAATCGGGATCAACTATATTTATAAGATCAATATTATCAAGAGTGGCATACTTTTTTTGACGCTTAAGGTAGGAGTAGTAACTGTTTTAGCAATTTGACATAACCACACCCGAAAATCACATTCGTTTCTAAAGTTTTCAAGAGAATTCATAGCTTTAAAAAAGTTTCACTAGTGATTTCTTCAGCAATGTGTTCATTGTTGGAGAGTTTTCTGATGTATCTATATACATCGTTAAAGTAAGTATTATATAGTTGTTCAAACTCCATTTCACAGTTACCTCCTTTCACTTATAAGACATCTAAAGAGTGGAAATCTTACAAAAAGTTTTAAAAACAAAGAAATTTTGTGCAAAAGCAAACGATTATAGCAATTATTATGTAAATTATAGCAACACTTAAAAAGAAACTCAAACTAGCGTAGTAATAATTTTATGAGATACACCTATGTTGGACATACTCACAATAGTTTGTATAAGGGTATTTGATTGAGATGGGTTAAATTCTATCAATAGTATAAATATAGTTATATCTTCTTTGATGCAATACTTGTATAAAACAATATAAAGATTTAGAATAGAAGATAGAGAGTGAGGACTTAAAATGAAAGATTTTGTGTACTATACACCGACTAAAGTTGTTTTTGGAAAAGACAGTGAAAAACAATTACCGAGTTTATTAAAAGAATTTAATGCAACAAAAGTTTTGATTCATTTTGGTGGGCAAAGCGCGATCAAAAGTGGATTACTTGATGAAGTTAAATGTGCACTTGATTCGGCGGCTATTGCACATGTAAGTCTTGGAGGAGTTGTAGCTAATCCAAGATTATCATTAGTGTATGAAGGAATTGAATTGTGTAAAAAAGAGAATGTTGACTTCATTTTAGCAGTAGGCGGTGGAAGTGTAATTGATTCAGCAAAAGCAATTGGTTGGGGGGTAAAGACAGAAGGAGATGTCTGGGATTTATTTGTAGGTAAAAAAGAACAGGCAAGTGGAACTTTACCAATTGGAACATTACTTACAATAGCAGCAGCAGGAAGTGAGATGAGTAGTGGTAGTGTAATTACGAATGAAGAAGGATGGCTAAAACGCTCATATGGACATGACATGTCTCGTCCTAAATTTTCAATTTTAAACCCAATGCGTACAATGACTCTTCCAGACTATCAGACAGCCTGTGGTTGTGTGGATATCATAATGCATACAATGGAGCGTTATTTTACTCCAGAAGCAATGGAAATCACTGATATGGTTGCAGAGAGTGTAATGCGTACGACAATCAACAATGCACTGGTTCTAGTGAAGGACTCACAAAATTATGAGGCACGTGCAGAGGTGATGTGGTCTGGAAGTTTAGCACATAATGGATTAACTGGATGTGGTAACTCAGCAGGAGATTGGGCTACTCATGATTTAGAACATGAAGTAGGTGGAATCTTTGATGTTGCCCATGGTGCAGGGCTTGCGGCTATCTGGGGAAGTTGGGCTAGATATGTTCATTTAGATTGCCTACATCGATTTGTGAAGTTTGCACGCAATGTCATGGATGTGCAAGGTGAAATGAGTGATGAAGAAGTTGCAATGAAAGGTATTGAAGCGATGGAAGATTTCTATCGTCAAATCAATATGCCAACTAACTTCAAAGAGTTAGGTATTGAAGTAAGTGATGAGCAATGTGAACTCATGGCAAAACAGTGTGCTGATAATAATGGTGGATTTAAAGGTGCTGCAAAACGATTAAGTCAGGAAGATATGTTGCAAATATTTAAAAACTGTAAATAAGAAAGTTAAGTAGGCGATGTGGTTATCATGTCGCTTTTTTTATGAAAAGTTAAATTATGTGAAGTTGTGGTTGTAGGGATATGTATTTACGAACCACACGGGCCTGTGGTATATTTTATATGAGGTGATAAAATGAAGAAACGTGTCATTTTAGTAAGTGGTATGTCAGGCGCAGGTAAGTCGAGTGCCACGAGTATATTAGAAGATATGGGATATCATTGCATCGATCAATTTCCAGTTCAAATGTTGTCAGAACTGGTGGATATGATTGAGGTGAGTAATGATATTCGTTACCAATATGTTGCATTATCTACATCAGCTAAAGATTTCCCTGAATTCATTAAAGCGTTTAGTAATTCGGAAGTAGATTTACGGGTTTTATTTTTAACGGCATCAGTAGATGAATTATTGTGCCGATATAAGGCGACTCGTCGTACTCATCCGTTATTGATTAGCAATGTAACGAATACATTAGAAGAGGCGATTCAAGTAGAGAAGTCAATGTTTGTGCAGTATAAAGAGCATGCAACTGTGATGATTGATACAACTTTTTTAAGCACAAGTGAATTAAAGAAAAAGATTGATGAATATTTTAAATTAGGGAGTACTCCAACATTCTCAATTAGCTTTATCTCTTTTGGTTATAAACACGGGGTACCACTGGATGCTGATTTAATGATCGACGTGCGTTTTTTACCAAATCCTTATTGGGAAGTGGCACTACGCCCGTATTCTGGAGATGATGCATGTGTCTATGATTATGTGATGGATCGTCCAAAGACGAAGGAGTTCATTGAGAAGTTGGAGGCATTTTTAGACTATTCATTTGAACAACACATGCGCGAAGGGAAGAATCATTTCACTGTTGCGATTGGGTGTACAGGTGGACAACATCGTTCTGTATCAATCACGAATTATTTATATAGAAATTATAAAAAAACATATGCATGCTTTAAAGAACATCGAGACAAGGTGGGGTTAAATGGAGAATAAAAAGAAAGTTGTGGTTATTGGTGGTGGTCATGGACAAGCTGCAATCCTTCGCGGAATTAAAAACATCGAATCTATCGATATCACAACAATTGTGACAGTTGCCGATGATGGTGGGAGTACAGGTCGACTACGTCGTCACTTCCAAATGCCAGCAATGGGAGATATTAGAAATGTCCTTGTATCCTTAGCAGAATCAGAGAGTTTACTTTCAAATCTGATGGAGTTTCGCTTTGAGGATACAGAGAAAGAAGAGAGTGATGTCTTAGGTCATAATCTTGGGAATTTAATACTCACTGCAATGACGCAAGTAAGTGGAAGCTTCTTAGAGAGTATTACTACTTTATCTAAAGTATTAAATGTAAAAGGACGTATTATTCCAGCATCATCTGAAGTTATTACCTTATATGCAAAAATGGCAGATGGTACGATTGTGCGGGGAGAATCAAATATTCCAAATATGGATAACCGAATTCAAGAAGTATATTATACGCAAGAAGTAAATGCGATGCCCTCTGCTATTGAGGCTATCATGGAAGCAGATTTAATTATTTATGGTATTGGAAGTGTCTATACGAGTATCTTACCGAATGTGATTATTCCCAAAATAAAAGAAGCATTAGATGCGTGTCAAGCAAAGACAATCTATATCTGCAATGCAATGACACAACCAGGAGAAACAGATGGATATAAAATGGAAGACCATGTCGATGCTTTAATCAAGCATGGAGTGAAGATTGATACAGTTGTTTTCCATAATAATGTCATTCCAGAGCGCTCAATACAAAAGTATTTAGAAGAAGGAAGTACAGTAGTTGGTATCCGTGATAAACAACATGTTTATCAAATTCGTAAATTTGACTTGTTGGATTTTGATCAATATTTGATTCGTCACAATTCAATGAAAATAAAAAACTGTATCGAAGAAATAGTAAGGGAGTTGTGATGCATGTCATTTACAACAAATGTAAAAAAAGAGGCGGCAACCAACGAATTACACCAGTGTTGCCACAAAGCTCAACTATCTGCCCTCATTCAAATGTGTTCCACATTATCATTTAGTTCAACTGGTATGATTGTTGTGGTGAAAACGGAAAATGTTGCCATTGCGAAAAGAGTATGGACAATGTTGAAAGAAGAGTTTGGGGTAGAATGCAAATTAGCAGTAATTAAGAAAATGAATCTTAAAAAAAATAACATTTATCAAATTAGTATTTTAGAGCGTGCAAAAGATATCTTAGATGAATTAGGGATATTAACACTCAAAGGACTGCATGAACATCCAGCATATCGACTTGTGAAGAAAGAGTGTTGTGCTAGAGCTTACTTAGCAGGAGCATTCATGGCAATGGGATCAATTAACTCACCAACAACACCCAACTATCACTTAGAGATTGCCACAAATGATGAAGCTCATGCACAGTTTATTACAAAGTTAATGAAGCGATTTTATATGCCTGCCAAGACAATTCAAAGAAGAAATCAATTTGTGGTGTATTTAAAGGCATCAGAAAAGATTAGTGATTTTTTGAGATGTATTGGAGCATTCGAATGTCTTATGAAGTTTGAAGATGTACGTATTAGCCGAGATTTAAGAAATAGTTATATTCGATTAGATAATTGTGAAATTGCCAATGAGGTAAAAACACAAGCTGCCGCAAGCAAGCAATTAGAAGATATTGATTTACTTCAAGAGAGTGGACAATTTCAATTTCTTGATGAAAAATTAAAAGAAGTAGCCATCTTAAGGATTGCAAATCCTGAGGCAAGTTTAAATGAACTATGTATGCTTTATGAAGAAAAATACAATCGAAGTATTACTAAATCAGGAATGAAGCATCGTTTCAAGAAACTTCAAGAAAAAGCGTCGTTGGTTACAAAATCATAGTTCGTGGTATGATATAGAGGAAAGTAGGTGTAAGTATGAATTCAAAAAACAGTTTATTATCAACATTATTATTTGTCCTTATTATAATTATGTTTTGGCCGATTATTGTAGGGTTTATCCAAATTGCCATTGTGATTATCTTATTAATCATTGCGCTTATTTGGTGGAATACAAGAAAGTTTCGTAAACAAATAAAAGAGTATCAATCCCAAGAAGCAACAGATTTTACAGAGTATCAACAACGCCAAGAAACAAGACAACCGGTGAATAGTGATGTAATTGATGTAGAATATTCAGAAAGAAGGGTTGAAGATGAGCATTGAGGAGCTAGAACATGATTTTGATGCCATTACGATTGCAGATTTTGATGATATCAAAGAATATTTAGCCCGAGGTAATTACGAAGAGAGTAACCATAATTTATTGAACTTATATTTATGGCTTGATTGGTATCCACTGTTTAAAGTGAAGACAGATCATTATTATTTATTGTTAGGGATTCATGAAGGTGAGTTATTTTTATATATGCCACTTTGTGAAGAAAAGTATTTCAAAGAAGCAATTGTTAAGGCAAAAAGCATCTTTGACCACTACCATGTACCTTTTGTGTTGAGTTGTTTTACAAAGGATATGATTCAACATGTTTTAGATATGTATCCAAACTTTACACTGTGTACTGCTGAAGAAAGCAATGATTATATTTATTTAACTGAAAAATTAATTACTTTAAGTGGAAAAAAACTACAAAAGAAAAGAAATCATTTGAATGCTTTTTATTCCTTATATCAAGATCGTTACGTGTATGAGTCATTTAATCATGAAAATGTGAAAGAATGTCGCACCTTTTTAGATGAGTGGAAGAAGGATGAGAATGAAGATGATGATTTCTTTGTATATGAGAAAAAAGGGGTTGCCCGTTTACTAGAAAATTATGATACAATCAAATTTAAGGGTGGATGTATCCGTATAGATGGTCAAGTTAGAGCCTTTGCGATTGGCTCTGTATTGTCAGATAGAATGTGCCAAGAAAATGTAGAAAAGGCAGATGATTCATATCGTGGACTTTATCAAGCTATGATGAGTGAGATGTTGAAACATGAATTTAGTGAATACGAGTATTGCAATCGAGAAGATGATATGGGGCGAGAAAATATCCGTCATGCGAAACGAGCATATGCACCAGTGATGATGATTGAAAAATATCGACTATGTAGAGAAGAGGGATAAAGTGATCACCAAAGCAAAAAAAGAGGATGTAAAAACAATATATGAACTCTGGAAAGAATGTTTTAGCCATGATGATGGTGGATATACAAATTTCTATTTTCAGCATTACTATAATTCGGATGAGACATTTGTAAAGCGTATCAATGGGGTAGTGATAGGGTGTGCTAGTAAGCATCCACATGAAGTTGTCGTTAATGGACGCGTCCTACAGATGAGTATGATCTGTGGCATTGCAATACATCCAGAATATCGAAAACAGGGAAACATGGAACGTTTGATGCGTGTTATGTTAGAAGAAGCAGAGCGGCAAGAATTAATGACAATGATTCAAGCGTATGATCCACGTCTTTATCTAAAATATGGGTTTGAGCCAGCTTATGAACAACATGTATGGAAACTCACAAGAGAAAGTATTCCTAAAATTAAGACAAGTGTGCAAGTATCTTTCAATGTAGATGATTGTCTTCGCCTATATGCAGACTTTGTGTCTAGGTTTGATGGGTACTACATCCGCGATAAAGAGTATTTTAATAAATATGCGATGGAAGTTTATGCTCAGGGTGGAAAGTTCATCCAAGTATTTGAACATGGAGAATTGACTGGATATGCTGTTGTCTATTATCGAAATGAAAATATCGAGGTAGAGGAATGTATTTACTTGAATGCCGATGCACTTCATCAGTTAATGGAGTTTTGCATTGAATTGTATCCAAGTGTACTCTTGGTCACAAGCGCAGCTGAAAATATTGATTTGGTTTTTCCAGGAATTACATATGAAGAACGTATTTATACAATGGTACGCTTAAATGATGCAGAACTATTTAATCGTTTATATAACTGTAATATTAAAAATGCCACAGAAGCATTGGCCATAAGTGGGAAGCCACTATTTATGCACGAAAGTAGGTAAAATGATGAATGAAGTTAAAGTAATGATAAAATCAATAAGAGATACTCAAATTCCATGTACAGTTGTTGTACCCAAAGTTGAAGGGAAAATGCCACTTGTGTTAATGGCACATGGGTTTTGCTCAAACCGTGAAGAAAACGGGATGTTCACAAACTTAGCAATTGATCTAGCGAAGCAAGGGATTGCGAGTGTTCGATGTGATTTTGCAGGATGTGGAGAATCTCAAGAAAGTCATTCTGTTTGTAGCCTTGGAAGTAATATGAATGACTTAGATGCATGTCTTGCATATATGAAGGAAAACTATGCAATTGATGAACAGAGTCTAGCTCTACTTGGGTATAGTATGGGTGGAAAAGTCGTTACCCATTATAGTGAAAAGCACCCAGAAATCAAAGTCTTAGGACTTTGGGCACCTGCAATTATGAATAAACTAGAAAGTATTGCAGGTGATTGTGCACCGATTTACGTCCAAGAAGAAGCACTAAAAGAGGCGAAAGAAAATGGGGCATACATGTATGCAAATACATTTGATGATCGTATAATTCCAATTGGTATGAATTTTATTGAACAAATACTTGAAGCCTATACGGCAGATGTGTTTTCTCAGTTTAAAGGAACAAGTTTAATTGTTGCAGGAGACTTGGATGATATTATTCCGATTGAAGAGTTAAATAAATTTAAAGAAAACTATCATGAAGAAAATAAGTTTAACTATCATGTAGTTCAAGGTGCAAATCATGGATTTGGAGCTTGGACAAGTCAACCGGAGCAGGGAAAAGAGCTCATTTCGACTACATTAGAGTTTTTTGTAGGGGCATTAAAATAAAGAATATGAACAACTGACATAATGCGTCGGTTGTTTTTTTACGGAATAAAAATTATTGTCTAGTTACCTAAAAAAATACATGTAACTATTGTATGACTTCATGGAAAAAAAGAATATGAAAATTATTGTATAATGAAGTAAATACACCGTAAAATATAGAAATATGGTTAAATATGAAAGATTAAGTAATTGCCTATATTCACTTTATCGTTTATAATATATAATTGAATTAGTTAAGGAGGGATAGCGTTGAAACTTAAGATAATTACATGTTTGTTGCTTTTGGTTACATCGGGCTGCAGCGCTATTTCAGGCGGTGAAAGTTTCAGTAACGAAGGTATTGAAAATGAGACAAGCGCCTCTCCAACTATTGAAGAAGTAAGAACCCCTGAAGCACTTGGGGTAAATGTAAAAAGTGATGGATTAGTTGAAGTTGATTACAGCAATATAACGCAAGGATATATCCAAGTAAAAACATTAAGTGAAGATCATGCAAGACTTAAAATTCAAATTAAAAAAGGCGAAGAATTATATAATTATGATGTCAATAAAGAGTATGAGTATGAAACACTTCCACTAAATATGGGGGATGGTTCATATACTGTAAGTGCATTTGAAAACATTGAAGGTGATCGGTATGCTTTATTGTATGAGTTTAACATCGATGTTACTTTAGAAAATGAACTCGTTCCATATTTATATCCAAATCAAACTGTTGATTATACAATGGAGTCAGAGGCAGTCAAGAAATCATTTGAATTGACTGCAGGTTTAACAACAGAGTTAGAACGTGTACAAGCGATTTATGATTTTATCACAGATAATATTGATTATGATTGGGATAAAGTTGAGGAAGTTCAAGGGCAATATGTTTTACCGATAGTGGATGAAACATTGTCATTAGAAAAAGGAATTTGTTTCGATTATGCAGCGTTAATGTCAACGATGTTGCGTGTTCAAAATATACCGACAAAACTTAGAACAGGTTATGTTGAAGAAGGTTATCATGCATGGGTAGAAGTTTATATTAGTAATATTGGATGGATTGCCCCACACATTTACTTTGAAAGCCAAACATGGACATTGATTGATCCAACATTTGATTCAATTGATGGATATGATGGCAGTTATGAAAATAAGTATTCTTATTAGGAGGGAAAACTATGAAAAAATCATTTAATAAAGATATAACTCTGTTTTGTGAACAACTCGCAATGATTTTGCATTCAGGACTTCCCCTTGGTGATGGTGTAAGAGCGATTGCTGAGGAGGTTGAAGACCGTGATTATAAATTGACATTGGAAACAATGGCAGATCAGCTAGATGAGTATCAACCATTCAGTGAAGTACTAGAAAAAAGTGGTGCCTTTGATCAATATATGATCAACATGGTACGCATTGGGGAAGAAAGTGGATATTTAGACCGTGTTATGGAGCAGTTGAGTGTTTACTACCAACGTATTGATGACACTCGTGAAAAAGTAAGGGATGCGATTTCATATCCAAGTATTTTGATTGCCATGATGCTTGTGGTTATTGCCGTACTTGTGATTGAAGTATTGCCGATTTTCCAAGATGTGCTGAACAATATGGGGGCAGAAATTTCTTCTTTTGCCTTAGGGTTAATGGGAATTGGAAATTTGATGGCACAATACGGATTAATTATTCTAGGTGCGATGGCAGCGATTGTCGTTTACCTTGTGTATTCTGTGCGTAAAGGATCAAGAGATCGCTCATTGATGAGTATATTAAGCGGTAATGTTGTTACACGACGTTTAGGAACAGACATGTCAGTTGCACAGTTTGCCTATGCAATGAGCTTACTTATGAATAGTGGATATGAAACAGAGGAGTCATTGAAAATGATTCCTAAGATGTTAGATAATAAAATACTGAATCAAAAAATTGATGGTATCTTAGCTCAAATGGCTGAGGGGGTTTCATTCGAAGAGGCAATCATCAAGTCAAAATTATTCAAAGGAATTTATAACCGTATTCTTATCATCGGATTTAAAGCGGGTAAGGCAGAAGAGACAATGGCAAGAATTGCACTGGAGTATGAAGAAGAAGTAAATTCGAATATTAATCGTTTCTTAAATGTAATTGAGCCAACATTAGTTGCATTTTTATCTATCGTAGTTGGGATTGTGTTATTGTCAGTGATGTTACCACTGATGAGTATCATGTCAACACTCGGGTAACTTAAAATGTTGAAAAGATATAAATCAATCATCACTACTTTATTGATTAGTATTACGATTGTATTTGGACTTATTGTTGGGTTTGGAAACATATCATCAAGTATGGATGAACAAGATCTAGTAAGATTAGAAGAAACGATTGTACGTGCAGCCGTGAGTTGCTATAGCATCGAAGGATTTTATCCAGCTGATGTAGAATACTTAGAAAAATATTATGGTGTAATCATAGATGATGAAAAATACAATATCTTTTATGAAGTAATCGGATCAAATATTATACCTACGATTAACGTATATAGAAAGGGATGATACAATGCGAATATCCTATGTAGTGGAACTCTTGTTTTCACTCGTGTTATTTACTGTGTTTGTAATAGGTGCCTTTTTCATTCTCTTGTTTGGGGCAAACGCTTATCAAAATATGGTGAACACGCAACAATATCAAGATGAGAATCAAATGGCGATAGCATATTTATCGACAAAGGTGCAACAGGCTCCTTCTGCAGATGGAATTCAAGTTGTGGAAATCGATGGAGTAACGTGCCTTGTAGTTGAAGAAGTTATCAATGATAAAGCATACAGTACAGTAGTGTATTATCAAGATGGTGCATTGTGGGAACTGTTTACAGCGAGTGATCGTGTAGATATCGCCAATGCGACAAAAGTATTAAATGTCACTCAAGTTGAAATGAGTGAAGAAAATAGTGGGTACCGATTTGAGATAGAAAATGTACTAGGTCAATCACATGTACTCGTACTATATCCAAGATAGGAGGAAAATCGCATGAAAGTGCAGAAAAAATCAAGGTCATATAACTTTCTAATTGAGATGTTAATAAGCTCAGTGTTTTTTGCCTTTGCTGCGATTATTTGTGTTTCTTTGTTTTTCGAAGGTGAAAAAATCAATCGAGATGCAGTAGATGTTTCAAATGGGACAATTGTAGCGCGAAATGTAGCTGAGCAACTTAAATCAGGATCATTTGAATTGAATGAAGAAACGACACTTTATTATGATGAAGCATGGAATGAGGGAATAGAACAAGTTTATGCATTGCATCTAACTATTGAGCAAGATACAACAAAGATGATTGAGTATCATATTGAACTAATTCGTGTTCAAGACAATCTTCAACTGATTTCATTTAATACAATCATGTTGAAAGGAGTGAGTCAGTGATGAAAGCTAAACAGAAAAAATCAGTCAATATTGGAGTCGGGACGGCTTCAATTATGACCGTGTTTGTGGTATTATGTTTTACTGTGTTTGCAACATTATATTTCTTACAAGCTCGCACTTATGCACAACGTGTTGAACGCTACAATGACAATGTTGAACAATATTATGAAGCAGATACTGAAGCTTCAAAAAAGTTGATTGAAATACAAAACTTAGTCAATACATCACAAAGTATAGATGACTTAGAAGCTAGCCTATCTAATTTAGGATATGTGCTGGAAGGAAGTCAACTAAGCTATCAAATAACAATTAATGAAAATGCACATTTATTAGTAGAATGTGAAATACATCAAGAAGAAATCATGACAATTGAAATTGTGACTTGGAGACAAGTTGCAACACCTGAAGAGAATTATGGAATACAAGGGTTTGATTTCTAATGGGAGGCAATATGCAAAATATACAAGATATATTACATCAAGCAGTGGAACAATCAGCATCGGATATTTTTATCGTTGCCGGAGCACCACTTTGCTTTAAAATAAAAGGAAATATCACACGCTATAATGATGAAATACTTAAGCCAGTCGCAACGGATGAGTTAATTCAGCAAATTTACGAGTTGAAAAATGGGCGTCAAATTGAAAGATTGGATGATGATGGGGAGGATGATTTCTCTTTCTCTTTACTTCGTTTAGCGCGTTTTCGTGTAAATGTATATTATCAACGTGGTTCAAAAGCAGCTGTACTTCGTGTAGTAAACTTTGATTTACCAGATCATAGCGTATTGCATATTCCAGAAACGATTATGGATTTCTCAAAACTACAAAAAGGACTTGTGTTAGTAACGGGTTCAGCAGGTAGTGGTAAATCAACAACACTTGCATGTATTATTGATCAAATCAACCAAGATCGTAATGCACATATTATTACAATTGAAGATCCAATTGAATATTTGCATACTCATAAGAAAAGTATCGTTAGTCAACGAGAGGTGATTCATGATACGAGAAGTAACATTAGTGCATTACGTGCAGCATTAAGAGAAGCACCGAATGTAATTCTTGTCGGAGAAATGCGGGACTTAGAAACGATTCAAGTGGCACTATCTGCTGCAGAAACGGGACATCTTGTATTATCGAGTTTGCACACTTTAGGGGCTGCAGAAACGATTAATCGTATTATTGATGTGTTTCCAGCGAATCAACAACAACAAATTCGTATTCAATTGTCGATGGTACTTCAGGCTGTTGTATCGCAACAATTGATTCCTACAAATGATGGTCAAATGCATCCTGCATTTGAAATCATGACAATGACAAATGCAATTCGCACACAAATTCGTGAAAATAAACTTCACCAAATTGACAATACGATTGCAGCAGGAAAAGCTCAAGGAATGATACAAATGGATGAATCATTATTACAACTTGTGCAACGAAAATTAATATCGAAAGAAGATGCGCTAATTTATGCAGCAAATGCAGATATCTTAGCGAAGAAGATCGTTTAAGAGGGGGATACACAAGTGAGTAAGATTAAAATTCATCTGTTTGGAAATTTACGTATCACAATTGGTGAAACGGAGATTGATTTAGAAGGGAAACTGGGAAAGCAGTTATCTACTTTATTTGCGATTGTCGCAAGCAACCGCAACCAAACTTTAAGTAAAGAAATGTTGATAGATGCACTTTGGTCGGATAGTGAGAATCCTACAAATGCATTGAAAGTATCTATTTTTAGATTGCGTAATATTATTAAAGATATTCCTATATTAAATGAATATGAATGGGTTGTAACTTCTAAAAAGGGGTATATCTTCAATGAAGAAATTGAAGCAACTTTAGATGTAGAGCAGTTTGAAAATTATATTTTCCAAGCAAAAGAAGAAAAAAATATGAACTATTACCAAGAGGCGATAGCTCTTTATGCAGATTCATTTTTATGTAATTTAAGTGCGGACTGGGTAATTATGGACCGTAATTATTACAAATCGATGTATATCCAAGCAGCTGAGCAATATTGTCGATTTGTATTTGATAATAAAAATTATGATGATGCGAGTGCAATTTGTAAGCGTGCGTTTGCAGTAGATCCATATGTTGAAGAAATTATCTATATCTATGTTAAATCTTTGATTGCGAATAAGCAGTACAATGTAGCATTATCTTTTTATGAGAATATCTCAAAACAATTCTTTAGAGAAATGGGCTTTGAACTTCAAATAGAGAAAAAAGCATTGTTTAACATTGTAATTTCAGATAAACAGAAGAATGAGCCAATGGACGTTCAAGAATACATTGAAGAGATGTATGAGGGAACAGATGTAAGTGGTCCATATTATTGTGATTATCAAGCCTTTAAAAGCATTGTGCAGTATGAGATTCGTAATTCACAACGTGACAATAAACAAAAATTCTTATTGGTCATTAATGTATCAGATAGCTGTGTAGAACTTCAAACTGTAATGCAAGTTTTAATCAAGATTATTGATAATTCTCTTCGTAGCAATGATGTTTATACTAAGATGAGTGGTTCGCAATATGCAATCATATTAAATTTAAGTAATGAAGTAACAGTAAACCGCGTTGTTGATCGAATTCACCAACGATTCTTAGGAAAAATGCCAAATGAGAAGTCAAATGTATCTTTTTCTGTGAAGAATGTTGTAACACTACAAGATGGGAGCTTTTAAGCTCTTTTTTTGTTTAATATAATAAATAAATATTTGTTTTTATTTATTGAAAAACGATATACAAAAATAAATAATAGCGCTATAATTCAATTGAAGTTACATCAGAAAAAACATACAAAATAACATAATTATATATAATTAAGAGAGGGAATTTATGAAGAAGATTTTAGTTACTCTATTGAGTGTTCTACTCGTTTTCAACTTAGTTGATTTTTCTGCATTAGCAAATTCAACAACTAATGAAAACACTACCGAACAAGTGACAACAAGTGAAGGCCAAACTACCACATCGAATGAGTCATCATCTAGTGGAGAAGAAACGACAAAAAGTGATGATATTTCGACTGATGGACAAACATCACAAACGGTAGATACAACTACTACGACAACAAGTGAAGAGAAAACAACAAGCGAAGAGAAAACAACAGAAAGCACAACGACACAAAGTTTGCGCTTGGATACCCCTTCGACATTTTCACTTGAGGATGCGTTAGTAGATAAGAATCTAATCGCTTTAATCACATCTAACATTCCTTTCGACTCAAATCCAGAGGATGATGTAGATGAAGATATTTGGGACTATGTAAATTATACAGGAACTTATACATATTCTTTTGTGATTAAAAAAAATCTTAGTGATGGGGCAACAAATGACCGTACCTTGACATTAGATATTGATCCGTATTCAATTGGAGATGCTTATCCTTTTAAAATTGAGACGTATGATTCATCTCTACAACCAGGTATGAAAAGTATTGAACTACAGGGAGATACAAAGCTTGTTTATACACTAGATAATAAAATGATTGATGCCGGGGGCATTATTATTACAATAACAATTGGTTATGATGAAAATAACAAAGAAACAACTTATCACAACGAACTTGGGACACCTGCAGCGGCGATTGGGAATATGTTACTTCAATCACCAAATGCTAGAATGGGGTTTAGTCTGAGTGATAGTTCTGATCCAACATCAAATATTGAAATTGAACATATTTTAGACCGTGATCAACAAGAAGGTAACTTGTTTGTACCAGATGCTCTTCATACAGCAGGGAGCTCGTATGCCCATGAAATTTCTAAACCAATTGTAGATCTAAATACAATTGTAGATTTAGCGACATTTGCAGATGCAACAGATGAAACAAAGAATATTTTTTATCTTAACTCTGATGCTCGGGTTATGTTTGGTGATCCATCGACTTATGAAAATAATGGAGATTTTGACTTTTTCAATTTCTATTTTAGTGACCAGGAAAGTGCACCTGCTAACAATTTTAGTATAGAATTTCCTTACCCTTATGGGATAACTGCAGGGTCAAGTGGTGGTAAATATACCGTGTTAGAAACAACACCAGAAGAGCGCCGTGGAACTTACATGGATTTTTATTATGCAGGTTCAAAAGGGGCAAATAGTTATATTGGCGGAACATCATTAATATCAAATTCTCAATATATTGTAAAACACTATACTGGATATGCACCACAATTTACTGAAATGTCAAAAGAAGATGCTGAACGCCTAGTTGCATCAGCACCGATGGATGATTCAAGATATTCATATGTGATGGCATATAATGCAGTAGGTAGAAACTATGAAAGTGATCAAGTTGGACTATTCTCATATATCTCACTTGAGAATTTTGCGAGTGGAGAGTATGTAGGGGATGACATTATCGTGACCTACGATCAAGTTGTAAAGAAGGATGATGGAACATATGAGGTTGTTCAACAAATACAAAATTTAGGGAACTTTAAGGTTGTAGTTCCGGAATTTACGTTTGAAGACAGAACAGAACTAACAATGATCAACCCACTTCGTGTAAATATTGGAGATGACGATGATATTGAGTATGGATTTGAAGTCGAAATTAAAGTAAGCGAAGAGGATGTACGAGGTAACGTTGCGGCAAAAACTTATGCGAATCAGATTGTATCTATTGCAATTCCAGAATATTTTGCTCCTGAGTCATTTAAGTTTGATAACGAGGAAGAAGAATATACTGCATATACAATTTGGTATGATGATGATACAAGTGTAGTACGTCAAACATTCGGAAATAGTATAGATGCTTCTTTAGTGAACAATAGTTCAGGATCTGCAGTAGATCGTATTGAGCTTCAAATTGGGGAGCGAGGGCTTGTGGATAGCTTTATTGGAGCTGGTTATTTAGCAGAATATCGTTTCACTGGGAAGTTTTCAAATCCTTCAGGACACGTCGATGCCCCATGGATCAAAACAGCATTTGAAGTGAAAGATGCAACAACAGATGAGATTCTTACAACACATGAAGTAATGTGGGAATATAACGAAGGTGTAGACAACCTTCACGTCGTTGCCACAAACTATTATCAAAATAAATCAAATCCACCATATTTCTTATCAGGAAATAATGACTATTATAAGGGAGCTGAGTCAAGAGTAGTTTTAGGTGTTCAAACTCACAATAACAATGTGGCGGATGGTCATCAATTAACATCCATTATATATCAAGATGTATCGATTGAATTAGAAGCAAGTGAACAGTTTATAAACCAGTTGAATGGCAATATTTGGTTACAATATGCATCTGCTTTATCAAAAAGATATTCATTCTATGGAAATCAATGGATTGAATATACAACAACAAAAGTGTCAGAGGTGAGAACGTTTGATATGACTGGGATTACAAGTGGACAACTTCCACTTCAAGAAGATGAGTTTTTAACATCAATTACATTTAGAACTGATGGATTTAGAATGAATTCTGCAACTGGAGTACCAAGGAACGATATATTACATTACTATTTATCTGAGCATCGTGATACTCCAAGCGGGGAAAGAGTAGAAAATGAATCTTACTCATTTGTGTTTTCTTCGGCAGGTAGTGCAGAGGGTGAAGGAATCGCAAATATTACAACAAATTCATTGTTGAAATCATCGAGTGAATTTAAATTCACATATACGACGGAATTAGACATTCTAAAAGCTAGTGACAACAAACTTTCTTATGTGGGAGTACAGTCAATAGCAAGAAATGATGTATATGATGGAATTGTTGAAATTCCACTTCCGGTAGAACGAGAAGATTACTCAAAGTCTATATCTGCAATTAATCCTCAAGATGCACTGGATGTAGAAGGCGCATATACATATCCTGAAGGGACGAAGGTATATCTTGAATTAAACACACTTTATTATACATATGTAGGTGATATGCCACGGATGAGTGTAGAGAAGCTAGGACCAGATGACAAAACATATTTAGTATATGATTTAGCAGGACTAACTGCAAAAATTCAGGGAACGTCTATTGGATTTGATACAATAGAAATACCACCAAATTCAATATTGGCTAAACCGAGTGCTCAGGTTGAAGAAGAGTATCCATTCTTTTTAAGTGGATATATGGATATTGAGATGATGACAACAGCTAAAGCAGATGAGCTTCCTTACATTACGATTAATAAGTCAAAGGTTGTAGATATAGCGGAAGATGATGTATTTGGGTTAACTGCAAGTACGGGGATAAGTAATATAGCCGATCGCTTAGTACCAATCGATGTAAGTGCAACTATTCAGGTAGCAGCAAATGCATCAGAATCAATTGTTTTACTAACAGGTAAAGATACAACAGGAGTATCTACAAGACTATATAATGGTGTGCAATATACAGCAAATGAGTTTGAAGACTTGGTGCTATCAACAGATATTACAACCATAGAAAATTCTTATTCGGGCTATCACTTAGTGATACGTCTGCCAAGAGAAGGTGAATCATATACAATCAATAATCATGAGAATACAGCAGTCACAGCAAACAATGATGTATATATCAGAACATTAACAAAAGATTCAATTAGCATTGAAGGAATTGAAGAAAATGAATATAGTGTGCAATACTTCAGTGACTTTAGCTTTACCGATAGTATGACAGAAATCGAGTACAATGGTACCGCAGCAACAACTGAAGAAACTGCTGAGTATGTATTGATTATAATTGATAACATTGAAGCGAGAAGTTCACTTGAAGTCGAGTTGAAACTAACCGCACTTGAAGAAGACATGTATTTGCTTAATCATAAAACAGAAACAATAGCGACTGCAGAGTCAAAGTTTACGGAATACAAAGTAACAGAGGGTAGAACACTGATTGTGCATGGATATGCTAATAATTTTGGTAAATTTATCTTCAATTGGTATGAGTTAGGTGGAATCATTTTCGAGGAAAACTTAACAGCGGATCCAGATGGAATATTTAGCGCTGAAAAGGGGGAGGGATTCTCTGATTCTATTACAAAAGATAATATTCAATTTATTCAAAAGATTAACACAGATACGTATACTAAAATGGAGTATGTTACATATGATGAAGTTGCAGGTAAATATTCTATTTTAATACAACCAAAGGGTGGTACGACGGTAAGAGCAGCGTATGAAATTATTTTTGATTTAGAAGGAATGAACCTATGGGATAAATATCGTATTACTGTTCCAGGTGATAAACATGATGACAAGTCTGCAAATAACAATTACCCTCGTGAGAATGGTAAAAATACAGTCGGAGTTACTTTTTATGCGGATACTACTGGATTTGAAAATACAGTAAATGAAGCTACAAGTGGTGGGGGTACAATTTATGTAACAGATGAAGAAATTGTAAATCAACAAGTGGATATTGGTTTATATCAAAATCCTAAGATTACAACATCCTTATCGAATGTTATTACATACGTGGATAAAACAATTGACTTTGAAGTCTACCTTGAAGGAACAGGTTCTTTTAATACTGCTGGTAGTCTTTATGAGTTAGAAAATGGAGAAGAATTTGCGAGCAAAACGACTGACTATGTGGATGAAAAAGCATTTCATGTTGAACTCACTGGTAACAAAAATACCTATAATGGTAGTAATGTAGAGTCAAAGAACAGTACGACAAGTGCAAAGAACTTCTTTAATGAAGACATTGAAGTGACATCGACATATCAAGTATACGAAGAAGCTAAGGTCTATTTTAGTTTGTCTACAAATCAGACAACTGCAATCACAGGGACATGGGCGGATAGCAATACCGATGAACTAAGAGTTGAAATGATGTCAATTAGTACACCAACAAGCATGACAGGATATATTGAAAGCGGAAGAGCCCCAGAAATTGTTGCACCAGATGGCTATGCATTTGATGGATGGCGAAAAAATACAGTAATAAATAGTAATCCATCGAATTCTATGAAGTATTTAAATCCTATATTTGAAGGAACTAGTTATAATAGTAAGGTGACAAGAAATGATATTTTCTACCCTGTGTTTGAAATCGATGTTGTGGATAAAGATAATCCTGGAGTTCCAGGATCTGATGGTATCCCAGATAAATACCAACAAACATTTGAATTCATTTTAACTGAAGGTGGAAGCGCGACATTAAATGGAGAAACGATTGATGCCGACGGTGAGAAGTTTGTCTTTGTGAAAACAAAGTATTACAACAATGAGCCAACACCAGAATATCCAGACCCTGAGTTGAATCCGAATTATTGGAATGAAAACAAAAATGTTGAATTAGAATTAGATGAAATTCCGGAGATTTTTACGGATGAGTACTATAGTTTTGAAAACTTTACTCGAACATATGATACATATACATCAGTATCTACGTATTTGACACGTGAAAGTGTATCAAGTGCGTATCATTCGTCAGGGGTTAAGATTTATCGTTATCAAATTAATTTTAATGCGGAAGAAATTTCAGTACATTTTGTAAAAAACACTGAAGGTCAAGCAAGTAAATATGATGAAACAGTTGAAATTCCAAAAGGATCATCACTAAGTGATGAAGATTTAAAAGATGAAACTACAACAAATCGTAGTGATGAAGCATATGGGTACAATTTTGAAGGTTGGGCAGACCCAGAAGATTCATCTACAATCTTATTCAAAACAGATGAGGATTTAAAGAAGCATGTCTTCTTAGAGGAAACAACACTACAACCACAGTACTCAAAAAAAGAGTTCAATGTTAACTTCACGGTTGAAGGAGCAGTAGGTGATACCCATGCAGATAGTAATGGAAATACCATTTCTTGGACTGCTGAGCATCTGAAGGACCAAAAAGTAGAGTATTTGACAAGGATAGCAGATACAACGATTGAGATACCAAGCCATCAACTAACGAGTAATACAGATATAGCTAAGTTATATGAAGTAGGGTACTGGAATTATACAATGGATTCAGCGGATGGAGAAGTTATAGGACAAGTAGAGAATCCAAGGGATCTAACAATTACCGGGGATGTTGTGTTTAAAGCTGTGTTCATACCAAAACCTGGAATTGCAATTATTCAAGATGGTTTTGGTACAATTGCAAGTAAACGACTAGAAACGGATGATGAATACACTAACTTTGTGGAATCAGATCTTACGAATTATACTGCTTTTGCGCCAGATATTGATTTTAGAGAATTCGCAGTAGATGATCATTACTATGACGGTGCTGTAGGATTTAAATCAAATGCAGGTTATGAAGTGCAGTCGATTATTGCTCATTACTTTACAGTAGATAAAGCAGAATCTTCTACAGAGTTTGAAGTTGTAGAAGTATACAATAAAGCAAGTGGAGTTAACACTGCGAATGTCGCTGTGTTAAAAACAGGAATTGCTGCATCAGATATTGTGTTTAATATTTCATCAGATAGTACATCTGGAACGATAAAAATAGACAATATTGGTGGAGCTATTGCAGTTCCTGGACCAGGGGTTGTGGTATTTGAGGTGAAGCATACAAAAATATCATATCAATTGACATTCGTAACAGATGGTAATGGTACAATCGATGATACAAATCCTGGATTTGAAGCAGGAAGTGGAGATTCAGTTATCTCGTCTTTTGAAAAAGGAGCTAGTGGAGCCACTTTCCCAACAGTTACAAATAAAGATGGCTTTGTATTTGATATGTGGCAAGACGATAAAGGGAATGAAATTACTCCTAATGAACTTTATAATCAAGGAATTACAGATCATGAAACGTTTACGGCAGTATTCACACCAGATAATAACGGTGGTGAAGGATCAGATGGTATTGCAGATAAAGAACAAATGAAATTCATTTATGTTGCGGCAGATGATCGAGTAGATGTATCTAAGGTTGGTGTAACCGCGGGAGAAGAAATTTCTGAATGGGTAACACGTGAGGAAGACGCAACTACGATAAAACCATTAGCAACGGATGTTAGTGCTGAGGTTGTAGATACAGATCGTAATAGTATTGAGGGGTGGAAGTTCTACATTATTGATGAAGTTACAAAGAACCCAGTTTATCTAGAATCCGATGGTGAAGAAATATTTGTAGATAACTTAGATTCAATAAAAAATACTGGATTAGAATTTAATCCAGGGACAACAATCTATGTAGAAGCACATGCAAAACCAGCTAATTACATGACAACATTTATTATTGATGATTTAGATGGTGTACTTGAAGGTGGTGTGCAAACCAAAGAACAATTTGTTCCATTTGGCGAAGCAGTAACATCAACACCAAAAGTAACAACAGAGGAAGAACTTGTATTTGTCGGGTGGTATAAGACAGGAGATACAGAGGAAGAGATTGTAAATCCTACAATTATTTCTTCAAATAAAGAGGATCTATCTTATACTGCAAAAGTATTACCACAAGATCAAGTAACAGTTAATCCAGAAAAAGAGCTTGTGATTACTGGAGAGGGATTCACAATCGAAAACCATGAAAAAAATACAATTACTATTGAAGATGTTGTGGCCAATGCAGGATCAGAAGCTTGGAATCGTGTAACAGGAGAAAAGCTAAATCCTACAATTTCACAAGAAGATTTAGAGAAGATTCAAGCAGTTGGTAAAGAAGGTGGTATTGTTCCTGTAACATTAGTTGCGAAAGATAGTACGGGAGCGACTGTGGAAAGAGAAATATTAGTAGTTGTAAAAGGAACGACTACACCAGAACCAGAAGTTCTACCTGATGGAAATGACTTAGCGATTGAAGCAAATGGATTCATCTTAAAACAAGATGAACTTGCAGGTCACAATGAGTCCGACTCAATTATCAGAGGGGATGCAAACGGTTATGTAGTAGAAAGCAAAGAAGAAACAGATGTTGAGGCAGAAGATACTCACATTACAGAGATTAAAAATGCTCCAGAACAAGGTGGTATTTATGATCAAACGTATACAACACAAAAAGATGGAGTAACCGCAGAAACTACAGTTAAGGTTGTAGTAGAAGGAACCCAAGTTGAAATTAATAAAACTGGAGATTTATCGATTGCAATCTTTGCAGAAGATTTTACAATTCCATATGATGATGCAGACACACTTAATTCTTTAATTTCTAAGTTAAATAGTAATGTAGAGTCAGTAGTGGTGGAAACATCAGAGGAAGTTACTCATATCATTCTATATGATGCAGATCAATTAACAGAAATCAACAATGCTCCTGTAACTGGAGGAAAGTATCCATTAACATTCAAGTCTACTTATATTGATGAGTTTGAGAACGAGTTAGAAGCAATCATCACGATTGAAGTGACGGTTGAGCCAAAACCTGGTATTCCTGATGTGGAAATTGAAGCTAACGATTTTGAAATTGAATGGAAAGATGCAAGTAGTTTAGATGAACTAGGCGCATTAGAAAAAAGTGAGACTGATGCATGGTTGAAAGGTTCTAATGACCCAGTGACTGATTTAAAAGTGAATCAAAGTCAACTTGAGGAAATAAAGAATGCAGGAAAAGAAGGCGGCAAGTTTGAGCTGGAAATTGAGGCAACCTATGAAGATGATGAGGGGAATACATACACTGAGAAAACGACAATCATAGTAACAGTGAAACCTGACCCATCGACATCAACAACTACCCCTCAGGTGACAACAGCTGCGGGTGGAGAAGCACCAGAGACAACAAGCTCAGCGAGTTCATCTCGTCCAGGACCATCCATTGCGACAACAACGACATCTTCTACAGCTAGCGAGTCAAGTAGTAGTACTGAGAGTACAACTTCGACTTCAACAAGTGATAGTGTGACAAGTGGTGTGATTGTGCCTACACTTCCTAATGATGATGTAGATGAGGTTATTGTAGGTGATGATAAATTAACACCAGATGATTATCATGTGAACGAAAAGGGAGAACTAGAACTTGATCTTGACTATATCGCTACTCTGCCTGATGGAACACATGAAATCATTGCAAAAGTAGATGGTGATACATATCGTGCCGAAATCATTGTAGAAAATGGTGTGCCATTATCTACAACGAAGTTCATCAAGATGGGAAACGCATGGAGTCTATTTGATTTAGTTATGACAATTATTACATTCGGATTTATGGTTCTATATCTACTTCGTCGTCGAGAAGATGAAGAAGAAAATGAGGAAGAGATAGAAAAAGTGAATGTGGAAGAAAAGGATGAAAACAAGACAAATGTAAAACGATTAGTTATGTATCGTGTCCTTGGAATTATCTTGTTTATAGTTACATTGTTGTTCCTAATCTTTACTCAAGACTTTACTCAACCAATGACGATTTTTGATCGCTACAGTATTTACTTTGCATTCTTAGCAATCTTGGATTTATTTGTTTATGTTTCATATAATAATGAGCATAAAAATGATGAAGATAAGGAAATACAAGAAAGCCTCTAGTTAAAAACTGAAATGATTTAAAAGAGTTGTTTATGCATAAAATAAAAACAGTTCAAGTACAGAGTATACTCTGGTATTTGGACTGTTTTATTTGGTTAGAATCAAGTAAATGAAAAGGTGGTTCAATTTGAAGCACCTTTTTGTTTAGCTATGACAATGAAGCGACCATTCTCGCTATTGTAGTCGCAACAGACAAGTGTAAGTAAGGATTGGCTTGCCTGTGGAACTTCTATATGGTTATGGAGGTTTACGGATTGAACACCTTCGATGTATTCGTTGTAGTGCTGCTCAGATGTTTCGTTAATAAGTGAATAAAATGGGAAGTGTTCTGGATTATCTAGATCAACAGCAAAGGCAGCAAATACTTCATACTCGATAACTTCATCTTGAAGAGTTAATGTTATAGTGGGGTGCTCATCCATGTATGCTCGATCAGAATACTCAGGAAGAGATCCAAACATCGTATTATTGCTCATGTTATGAGAGTAAATAATAAGGTTAGTACTTAATGGATTGAGTAATGTCCCTTCAGACAGAAAAGGTGTACCTGCTTGAGCTTGTTGTTTTTCAAAATTTCGACGCAAGTAATATTCAGGGTCATGAGGGGTATACATAACTGGATAATCAATGGGCGTGCCCGCGATATGTAGCCAAGCTACCATATCTTCATTATGGGTAGTTGCAACTGAAATGACTTGTTCAGGGAGTGGGGCTTTATTTTCATCTTCTTTGACAAGCTCAGAGAGCTGATCAAAGGATTGAATAGATTGATGTTGACTTAAAAGTTCACTAAAAAACATCCAAGCAGATCCTATAAAAATAAATAGGAATAGTATAAATATTGTTTTCTCAAAAAATTTCATAAGTACCTCTGTTGATTGAATTAAATCATAAATACATGGGATAAGCAAGTAATCTTTATATGATATGAAATAGTATAAAAAACTTTGACATTATATGTAAATAAGCGTACTATCAAAGTATAGAAGGGATAAGTAAAAATTGCTTTTTTATAGTGCATAGAAGGAGGTTCTTATGCGTACGAATAGAAAAACTTTGCAGAAACTTATCTCAATAGTTGTATCGATAATGATGATTTTTACCCTTGTGGATGTTCATGTTTTTGCAACATCAAGCTCGAGTGGGGAAACGAGTGAACAAGCTAGTGGGACTCAGAGCTCAAGCACTGTTCAAGATGAAAGCAGTTCAAGTCAAGACCAAGAACTGACAACATCAAGTGAATCATCACAGAGTTCTAATGGAGAGAGTGAAACAGATAGCTCTACAATATCTTCCACGACAACACTTGAGATTACATCATCGAGCGATGGTACAACAGGTAAAAGTAGTAGTTTAGATGAAGAATCAAGTTCTAGCACAAGTAGCTCGTCGTCGGATTCGTCATCGGCTGAAACGATACCTGCGATTCAACCTTTAAATAATGTAATCATAAGCCCAAATGTGAATATTAGATATTCGATAATGGGTTCTAGTGGAGGTATTAGCTCTGGTGAAAACACGACAATCATATCTAAGTCTGATGTTTTACAACTGCGACTAGAAATGACTCCTCAGTTTAATACGGGCGAAATAACAGATCCAGGATTTGTAATTGAATTGCCTTATTTTTACTATAATGATAGTGGTGAGCTAGTTTCAACAATAAATTATGAAGAGGTTCCAGAAGCATATCGAGGGGATAATGCCATGGGTATTCGTGCTTCTGTTAGTAACATTGGTGAATTTGCGATACTTAGTACACCTGATGACCAAAACTATTATAAGGGCGAAATGGAATTACGCTATTTTGATGGAAGACTTAGTGCTGGTGGATCTGTTTCCGTAGAGTTAGCATATAGTTTTTATGGGAATGTACCAGAGAATGCAATAGCAATCATTCGTGCTGGGGGAAGATATAGAAGTTATATTGATGCAACGGGAGAATATGAATCAAACTATGTCATTCAACCAGGTGAGTCTGATGGTAGTGTATGGACTGCAGTAAACTCAAACTTGATTTGGGATGTAGACATTGACCAATTATCAGCACCAGTTTTATGGGAAAAATATAATTACATCGCTTATCGAATTGAAATTCAAAATAATTCGATGGATGAAGCCGCAAAATTTGATAATGTTTTATTTAGTGTGACACCACAAAGTGCTGATGTCTTGGATTCAGGGATTGAAGACCAAGACATGATGAAATGGATAGTGGATGAAGAGGGAAAACTCGCATTAAATCCGACACCTAATGACTTCTCTGAAGATTTATTTGGAGGTGTTGTTAAAGATGGAGGAGTGCTTATCTATGACATGACAGATATTCCGGAAGAAGAATTAGTCGATTTAGATGTCATCAATTTTAGTAATTTTGAAGAAAATGGACATCCATTACATAATTACAACTACACACAAAACCGTGATGTAACGATCACTACACAAAATCGTGATGTTACGAAGGGTGAAAGTCTAGTGTATTATGTGGCAGTACCAATGAGACCAAACTTATTAGCTGCCTACAACAACCAACTTCCTGTCAATTTTGTAACTTCGATTGCTTTTAGTGAAAACGTGAGTTGGGCAAAAGAAGCGTCATCAATATTTAACTTTAGTCAAGTAATTCCTGATTTTAAGAATACAATTGTAGTTAAAAATGAAGCAGATGTTGATGTTAAAGAGGATACATTTGAATATGATGAGTTAAGATCATACTATGTGAATTACCTTAATTCTACTAATGTACCTGCATTCCATGCATATTCTACAATAACACTCGAAGAAGGGTATGACTTGCAAAAGATACGTTTACATCTTTATCACCTTGAAGGAGAAGATGTTTCTTTGTCACGAGAATTCGAAAGCGTATCTGATCAAATAATACAAGTATCAATGAGTGATGGTGATACTGAAAGTTTTGTGTCCTTAGGGGCACCTACACTTGCACAGGCACTTGATACAAATGATATCTATGAACTTGATGTAGCTACTCAAATAGAAGCTTATTTAGCAGCTAATCCAGGTGTTGAATTCACTGGAAAAATTCAAATTCATTATCGAGAACGAATTGATTCGGGAGTTGAGCTAGATGGTCTTGTTGAAATCATCGGGATACCCAATCCTGCATTTGATAATATCGCAACAGTTGTTACGGATTATCAAACATGGATGTTTGTCCCGCAGTTTGAAGATGATATTCCAGCAAACTATCATCACCAAGATCATCAAACAACACAAGATACTGTAATCTTAAAGATTAAGAAAGCAATTCCATTATTAGAAACGGAAGCTTATGCGATTACAGAAGGGACAGCTAACTATCTTGAATCATTGAGTGTTTCTTTAAATCAAGCAGAAGTAGGATTCCGTTACCGAATTGGAAATGATAGTACTTTTCCAATTGTTTCAGGACGATTGAATTCAGGAAGTTTAGTTGGAGATTCTTATAGTTTAAATGCTGAGAAAATCACGATAAGTAGTGAATTAATTGCTAAAAGTGAAATTGGTACACTTATCTTATATGGACCTAAGAAAGCAGATAATACAGTTCCTTCAGTACAAATTAATTTTGACACATTAGAAATTAATTTGGAGGGAGAAGCTGTTATAGGGAAAAGTGCATGGCAAAGTTTAGGAGAGCTAGAGCATTTTGAGATTGTTTTTTCACATGTCAATGGATCATTAGCGCTGAGTGAAAATGCAGCTATACATGTAGAGGGAACTGTTGATGAAACAGGACGAATAATTCCAATGGCGGAATTGAGCTCTACTTATGTCCAAAGTGAATACAACATGAGTGTAAAGGATAGTGCGCAAATTGGTGTAGATGAAATCAATGTCATTATTACGGCACAGAGTCACTATTTAGATCAGTCTTCATCTATCAATACGTCAACAAACTCTACAGGAGTACTTGAAGTCCCTCATGATGTATTAGCGAGGTATCAGTTTGATATTTCAAATCAATCTACGGCACGAGTAACTGAATCAGAAATCATCTTTGATTTATCATCTAGTGTTAAAGAGCTTCTTGCAGGTAGTGATATTCTTGATGGGTTTGAGCCGACACAAATCTCTTTATCAGATAATTTAAATTTAGTTGGATCAATTAAAGAAATTCAGTTTTATAACTGGGATGATGAGTTAACTGATGGAACACCATCCCTTACTTTAACTTTAGATGAGTTAGGATATAAAACATCAGAAGAATTGATTATTTCTAGTAGTGCGTGGAGTGGTGATGTAACAAATTTAAAAGCGATCAATCTTGTCTTTGATAGTATCTATAGTCAAGACGTTTCATCCGCTTCAACTATAGAGCACTTACAAGTAATAATTAGTGGATACTCCAATGCCTATGATGAGCTTGACGGGGAAGCAAGATTTACACCATATGAAGAAAAAATTATGGAGAAAGCTACTTCTGCAACAGCGAGACTTGAAGTTGTTCGTCCAGGATTAATTCCATATACAACAGTTCATTATGAACAACTAGATGGTATAACTGCAGTATTCAATAGTTCTGCAGATAAAAATAAAGATACACTTGGTATTCCGTATGACCGTGATTTTAACTATACAATTAAGTTTGATAATCCTTATATTTCGACTCTTGATTATTTAGATACAACGATCACCTTTGCTCTAAATGATGAAAGCAAAGCAGAAGAAGCCCATACAGGATTCCATGTGACAAAAGTTGAGGTAAGCACAGAAGTATTAAATCAACTCAACGATGATGTCAAGATTTCCTTTGTGGATGTAGATGACCCTACGAATGTAGCGGATTTTAACTATGATAAAACAACACAATTACTCACTTATGGAGAAAGTCCAAAACAAGAAGTTGAACTTATTGGTGATGAATTTGTGATTGATTTGGAAATGATTAAAGCACTAGGCGTTACACATATAGGATCTATGCTAATTCACTCTAAAAATTCAGATTTTAGAAATACGGAAGCTAATGATGTGTGGATTGATGTGCATGGTTATTTGGATGCTGATTTCGATGTGGTAAATCCAATAGTTGTCACAACGGATAACTATATATCTGGAGTTATTGATGATGCTTTCAAAGTAAGTAATCAAGATCAATCCGACGCAATTGTGAGTAGAATGTATTTTGATACAGTCTTAGTAGCTGGATATAATGATGTTACTGATGATGAAGGTCAACTACGTTTTGATAAACTGGCAACTCCATTTGAAGAGGTAAGAAATTACTATCGAACTAGTGGACATGGACAATTCTATGATAATAGTGAATTAGAAATTGGCTATAAAGGGATCGGATCGTATATGCTTGATTTTAGACAGTATCCAAATGTGGGGACAAATTATCCAGAAGGGGCAACAGATCAATCACATAGAACACTGAACTATATCTTTACTCAATCATTGAATACTGCAGTCGATATTGAAATGACATTGGATATTCCAGAGACTCATTTTGATGCTTACTACATTAAGATTGATCCAAGTGTAATTGACTACATTGAGATGATAGAAGTAGAAGCAACAACAGGAAACTTCACAATCACGAAAGAACAAATTGAAACATATGCTGCAAATGGTGTGGAAGTGGATGAGAATGGACAAAGATTTTTCCGTGTAAATTTATTAGCATCAGAAGCAGAACGTTTTAGTGATGTTGCAGGAACTGATTACAGTACAATTTATGAATCACAAAAAACGATATATGCAGCTCAATCTCATGTGACAGGCTTGGTATTTACAATGAGTGCTAACCAAACACAAAGCACTGCAGGAATTGCCAATAATCCAGATTTGGGCTATGACTATGTCCCTAGTGATCAATCGACACGATTTATGATTGAAGTAACAGGCCGGTTTACAAAGACAGGGAATGCAATCGCTACAGCAACAACCAAGCTTGTGACAAGTAGTGATCGTGCACTAGTAAGAGAGTCATCGGGAAGTGAAAAGAGTGATTGGAGTTATCGTGATTACTATACGTTCTACACATCTTACTATTCATCTTCAAAGCGTACTGAAGAATATACTTCAGCGCATCTTATTTCGCAGGCGAATGTGATTGTCACACCAGCTAAAAACTTAGTAAAGGTAGGTACGGCAACAAATATCAACGCCAGTGAAAAACTAGATGCAACGATTGGAGAATACATTCAATATCCAATTTCTTTTAGTCGTACTGATTCTACGAATGTGGACTATTCTGCAGGCACAAAAGGGACTTTCTATAGACAAGATCCAAACGATTGGGTAGGAAAAATAAGTTATATTGATTATGTCAATATGACAATGACTTTCCCAAGCATTCGAAAAGATGAAGATAGTTATTATGGGTTCTTAGTAAGAGATATTGAGTTAAAGCCAAGTATGATGGAAAATATTGAATCTATTACGGTATATGGTAAAACTGTAGTTGATGATCCAGCAGTAAGCAATACTGGTGGTATGGGTGGTTATACAAGTACAAAAATTGAAGAACCACTATTAGAACTGAGTGGAGCTAAAATAAATGACTATCTAATTTCGGATGGAGAAAAAGCAGGTAGTTTCTATCTAGCTGTTTTATATGCGGAAAGTGGAGAAAGCTTAGCGGATAGTGGTGGAAGACCAGCTATCCTGATGGAAGATGCTATTTATCCACATTCAGTTGAAATTCGTTTAAAAGATTTAAGTGGGCATGGAGATTATGCAAGAGAGTATAAAGAGAATCCAAATCTTGTGCCATACATGGGGCACGGTACAAGCAATGATATTGATGCTTATGTAGGAGGGGAACCTTATACAATAGCAGGAATCAATCCAAAGGCTGATGCGACACTAACTATGACACACAATATTGAAAGTGATCAAGGTGAGGTATTGACAGAAAATCCTGCAGTGAGCGCAGTAATTCAAGGGTATCGAATTCCTTTCCAAATAGGGTATTCGATTACAGAGAGTGCTTCTCACTATTATGATTACTATGATGTTAGTAATGGAGAAATTATTGGCAATATTACGCCAACATTGGCGCGTTTCGACTTAGCAGTATGGAATCGTACAGATGGGTCAACACCAGAACTTCAATCTACACGAATTGAAGCGTTTGATTTGACACAAAGAATGAATCATGATGAATCTGCCTTTAATCTACAACGAATATTTATACCAACTGAATTCATTGAGGGGGATTGGTTCAATGTCAATGCATTTACATTAGAGATTGCAGGTTCGAGTATAACTTATGACAAGGCAACATTCTCAAGTGATACTTATTTAATAAAAGATAGTGAGCAATATTATTATATTGATGTTGAAGCTATTTTAAGAGATGAGATTGCACGTCTTCATAAGTTTTCAGTGAATAATAGTGCAGAACAGTATGTTAGTGAGTTTGTATCTAACTTAACAATTTCGATTGATGCCGTTACTCCAACAAGTGATCCAACAACAACACTTGATGGTGGTCAATACTTAACTTCAGATAAGACCAGTACAGGTCATGGCTTATATCTTGAAGGTGTATTTGTGAATCGATCTCAAGAAGATTTTACTGAAGATAAATACAATGAAAATTCGCGTCCTACATTTGGTTATAACACTAATAATTTTGAGGCAATACATGATTATGTTCGGATGAGTGTTGTCGCTGATCCATATGATGTCAACGCACAAAGTTATGGTGGTCATTTGAGTGGTACAGATGAGCATGCTAGTTTTGCTATCTCTAATCGCGTTGCACAAATGATCGTAGATATCACACGAGGAATCAATTTGGATGATGACCAAGCAACATTAGAAAGCTTTGCCTATGATGTGAAGTGGAATGAAGTTTCAAAAAATATGGAAATCATCTCGGTGAATAAAGAAGATGTGACATTGTATGATTTCATTGATCACCATGTTACTTTTGGAGCTGGTGAAGGAACACGTATACCACTTCAAGAATCAACTCTACGCTTTAGTGTGCCTGAGGGAATGCGTATCATTGGGTGGACACTTGAATCAGATACATTTGCATCAGATCCAATCTTAAGTGCGACAGCTAGTGCTTCAGTAGGAGGGACAAGTATTGCCCTATTGAATGAACTGTTTAGAGCTCAAACTTCATTTGAATTAGCTCCAGAAACATTCTCATACTTTGATGTGAAAAGCGAAGATGAAGCTACTCTTACACATATTCAACAACTTGTGATTGATATTGAAAACAATGAAATACAACCAGGAGAGAAAGTTGAATTGATTGTTCATACGCAGATTATTGATGACAGTTTAGCTGTTGAAAATCGTAATTTATCATTAGTTTATGAAGCGCATAGTCAACCAAATCATACGTATCCACAATATCAAATTATTGGGAATGGAAATAATAGTGATTATGTGTCAGCGAGTCAACCATATACCTATAAAGATGCGGGAGCAGAAGCTTATGCTACGAGCAATGATATTAATTATTATCGCTATCATGGTGTTTTTGATGCAGGTTTTACGCCTGGTTATACCGTATCCAACTACATATCAAGAATTAATTCAAGAGTGACGACACGTTTAGAAGATGAGCTTTCACTTGAATTTGTTTTCAGTGACTTAACTTCCCAATATGATCAACAAGCATCTCAGATTAAAGTTCGTGGCTATGATGTCTATGGAAAAAAAGTAATGGATGTCGTGAATGATGGTGGACATGATTTATCACATATGACAATGGAGGTTTCATTTATAAATGAAACTACACTTGAGCAAGACTTCAACTTAACAGAGTTTATTCATGTAGATGCACCAGTGAATATGATTGAAACACAAGAAATTCTAATAGAATATATGATTAATGGAGAATGGGTAAAAGAGGTAGATGTTGTTTCAGTGAGTGAAGCAAGCGCAGTTCGATGGACATATTATGATGTTCCACGAGTGGGAACTGATGGAAATTTAGTTGTACTGATTGACGATGAGAATCCGATACTGCTCACGGGAGTTTCTAGCTATCATGATTTAAGAAGTGATGAGCAAAAACTAACAACACCGGCCGCAGACACTTACACAGCAAATCTTAGAGCTACAAAAACATATGCACATGAGCATGATCATGTGTATACGGACACCGTGCCAAACCCAGAGTTAATCACATCGAGTGTGAATTATCAAGGAGAAGGAGCGATCACAAAACTAGTAAGAAGAGAGCGACCAATCCTAGAACTCCATACGCAAATATTTGCGGATGTATCAGAAGCAGCTATTCCTTATGGGGCCGATGATATGCCAAGTCAAACATTAGGTTATCGACCAGGTGATGAAGTTGTGTTTAAAACTTCGATACAAAATATTAAAGTTGAAACTGAGACAAATACTTTACCTCAGGGAGTTTGGCTTGATCCAGTGATCTACGATAAATTACCAGTGTACGTTGATGCAGCAATATTGAATGATACGAGCGTATTAGTAATGAAGTGGTATGACATTGATGGCAATGAGAAAGTAGTTCCACCATTTGAAATTGAAACTTATGCAATAGAAAACGTAGCTGATTATGGAGGCGATGTAACGATTAATAAAGCAGTAAGTGCAACTCATAACACAAATGGAAAACACTATGCTGATATGGATATTGATGACCCACTTACATCTGAAAATGAAGGGAATTCAACTTCCAATCCAATTGATTATACAATGGTAAAAATTACTTTTGAACCAGGAACACGTGTAGAAGTAGGAGAGCGCATCGAGTTTTATTATGAAGTAGAAATTGATCATACAAATGCAGGGTTACCTCTTGTATATACACAAATTGAAGAGAGTGGAGTAGTTTATCCGGAATACTATCCAAAAATGGGAGAATATCACTCTACAATTAATTCAACTTACTACAATCGTTCTTATCCGTTCATGATTCAAAGTGATGTGATTGCGAATGAAAATATTATGATGGATTTAAATTACTTAATTCATGATGTTGGGGTCAGTGGTTCACTAAATAAATCGGTTGATCGTTGGGAATATTTAGAAGGATCATCAACTTACTTGCCAGGGACTACTGCAAATGATATACACAATGGTTACTATACTGATATTATGCAAGGAAACAACACTGTATTGATTGATTACGATAGTGCTAGTGCAAACAATATGCAAAAAGTAGTATATGAGGCACAAATGGTAGCGAGTAATACTACGGTAATGCCAGCGGTTCAATCTTACCTTGGCTTAAATAATGCCCAAAGAAGTATTTATACACAACTCTATAAATACCGTACAGAGTTAAAATATACAGATTGGGATAAGTTGAGTGATGGTCATCTAGAGCGAAATCCAATTATTTGGACCTCTGCAAGAGTACACTTACAAACTGCTTGGATTTCGGCAAGTAGTGAAATGATTCCAGATGCCCAAGATGGTGAGGTTGTAGGAGATGTAGATTATGATTTACATGCGCTTCGTTATTTAGCGATACCAGATTTAGGGGTATACAATCCAAATTATGTGACAACTTATTTAAATGGGTCTTATGGTAGTTGGTATCATAATCGCAATGTTGACTTGGGGGATGACCACATTACGACGATGGAATATCAAGAAAACTATACAGCACAAATCTCTGCCTATAATTATGGAGACTGGGGTGTAGATGGAATAGAGTTCATCTATGTATATCCTTATGGGGCGAGTCCTCAAATGGATGCTGACGGCAATTTAGATATTGAAGCACGTTATTTGTCTGCAGGAAATACAGTAACTCCAACGTATTCTAGTATAGATGCAGCAAATGTGAGTTATTCTATCATTCAAACACCAGAAAATGATCAAGGCTATCGTGCAGCAAACGATATGCAAGATCCATTGTTGTCTCAAGACTACATGAATAAAACAGGATCACAAAATGATACAGCATATTATGATGATACGGTTGTCCCTTATGCAATAAAAGTTATAGTTCAACATCCATTAAATAAATGGTTTAATCGTGGCGATGAAACAGGCTATGTGATGCAAGTGGATATTGCATCAACAATTAATGCCAATGCCGCAAGTGGGTATTGGTATGATCAAGTTTATGCCCAACCAATCGAAACAGCATCTGGAAACCATTTATATAGCCAAATTCATGGAATCTCAGTTTATCAAGGAGATATTGCCAAAACATTGGAAACTTATCCAGTGAGTATTGAGAAATATGGTATGGATTATCTTTATCGACCAGTGGAGGGAGCAAATACGCCATCTTATAATGGAAGCCTTTACTATCAAACGGGATCAATGAATATGCCATACATTGATGGTTATAACATTCAGAATAATGAAGTAATCTTAAGTTTTGATGCGAATCGAAAGACGAGTGAGAGGCTAGCACAAGAAAGTGCTGCGACAATAAGTGAAACTCGTGATCTTTATCGAAATGATGAAGTTGATGCTTATGCTAAAACAGGAACTCAAGCTCAGATGAGAGAACCACTCATTCGTGTATGGAATACTGTTGGTCAACCGACAATTGAAAATGTATATGGATCAAATATCGAAGATTATTACATGTTGACAGGATTTGATAATCACACAATGAATATTCATGTGGAGAATCGTTATTATTGGAATGATCAATCATTAAATCGAGGAGATATAAATAACTCTGGTCTTTTTGAGAAAGCTTATCACAACTATGCAACCGATGGTGGTAACGAAGGTACATTATTTATGCCGGTTGTCACAAATCTACTGCCATTTGGTGTAACTCCACTAGATATAAGTGGCGTAAGGTTTAGTGAGGATAATGATTTGAATGCAACAATGCAGCTCGATTGGTCATTAAATAATGGTGCAGGAGAAGACATTAACGTACCAGTTTTAATAAATGTTTATGAAGCAAAAGTACAATATATTACAGTGGAAAATGAAATAGGTGAGCAAGAGGGGCGATATCTCGTTACATTTAGTCCAATTGAAGAAAAACAAGATGAAGCGAAGATTTTATCATCTGAATCTGTTGTGTTCAGTTTTGAATTTATCACTCTTGAAACACCAGATAGTCATGATAAAGATGGAAATGTACATATTGATTTAACTGCAATGTATCAAGAAAACATTTCAATTGTGACAAGTCAACTTGATGGATTTAGATATACAACAGATAATCATATTGCGAATAATCCTTTCGCTGTAGGTTCTCCATGGAATGCATATATTCCATATACATACTATACGACATCATATTCACGAGAAGACAACCGTAAAGATGCGATGGTTGCAAAAGATGGCTATAATTCTAATTTTAGTGGTGGAGTAATACCATCTAGTGTGGTGGATATCCAAGACAAAGATTACTTGTTGCTTTCATCAATGAGTGATGGTGTGTTAGATGTGGGTGCAGGCGATACAATTGAGCTTGAAACATTCACAAAAGATCAATTTATGGAAAGTGAGTTCGTAGGTCGTTATTCACAAGTAGTTGCATTCAATGACCTTGTAGAACAAGAAGATGGTGTACAAGGAGTCATGAATGGAATTCATTTACGTGTAGCATTACCACTCATTTATAATGAAGTCAAAGTAAGCAATCAGGATAGTTTTGAAGGAGAGCGCTCCATCGCAATTAATACATCTGAGGAAATCAAGAAAAATCCTGATAAAGCAGTATATGCATTAGCAGATGAAGTACAATATTATCCAAATGTTGACTTTGGTGAAGAAGAGTTCAATCGATATGATGCAGTTGAATTCGGTGATTATTTATGGTATACAAGTTCGGTGTACAATCATGATCCACAACGAAGAGATGATTTCTCGGGAGATATCATGCATGCTAAAATGTTGATTAGTATTGAGCTACCTTCAATCGTTCGTTATGAAGATGAATTTGAAATTCAATTATCTGAGTTTAATGCAGGGACATCTTCATGGAATGTTGTTCAAAAAGCAACAAGTGAAGAGCTAGAAAATCCAACAGTAGAAGAAGATCCAACTGCTCCATATGTGGGGCAATGGGAAGTGAAACTTTTATATGATGAAGTCGATGCAGAAACAAATCAACAAACACTTGTGTTTGAAGTACTCACTCCATCACAAATTGACCCTTCACTATCTGCACAAGAACAATATGACCTTTATTCAGAAGGATTAAACTTCGCAGGATATCTTGCGAGTGATCAACAAGTTTCAATCAAGTTGAAAACAAGAGTGAATCCTTTAGAAGAACCGACATTAAGTGATGATATTCGTTATTGGGATGAGGGCTATGTTGCAAGAAGTTATGTTACGTTTGAAGAAAGTGATGGAGCTTATTTAAATGTAGAAAACATAGGGCAACAAGAAATAGGTTCAAAAATATTTATTCGAACTACGCAAGATGATTTCACTGAACCTAGTGCGCTTGTTGATTACGATCATGATGGCGTAGAAGACAGATGGTATGCTGAGGATATGAGTGCCCAAGTGGTATTACTTAAACCATCGGCAACAGTACGACTTGATACTGCATTAAGTCGCTTAGAGTTTGAACACTCTGGATCAAGCGAGCCATTAACAGCCGATTTATCAATGAAGAGTAGTGATATAAGTCGTGTTTATTTGGACCAAATTACGAGTGATTCTGCACTATCAGAGTTGATTGTGGATTATCGATTACCTCAATATTCTACAATCAATGAAACAACGCAGGCACCAACCAACCAAGATTTACCTGTAGATAACACAATTGTAACTATTAGAACAGGTATTTGGGAGTTACCAAGTTATCTAGATACTGCAATGAAAGATATACTCATGGATAATTTAAGAGTATATGTTTATGCACTTAAACCGGGTCTTACAGATTATCAAGAACCGACACTTACATATGATGATAAATGGGTGTCCTTGGGAGATTATGCTTTGGATGAAAATAAAGTTTTATCTGAATCAGATCTTTTAGCAATCAGTGACGATAGCATACAGTTGCGTTTTGTGATTAAATCCAAAGAAGGAGAAACATCATATCCTGTTCCAGCTGATATACGTATTGCGATTGATGCTGATGTTGATACTCCGGGTGACCAAGAGATGGATACAGTTGATCCTTATCGTAAAAATATTGATCCACTACCAGATACAGTAAACACAAATGCCCCTTATGTTGAAGTTCGTACTCGTGGAGATGTGACAAAGAAAGTTCATGTGAATCACCTTACACAAGTATGGGGAAGATACTCTGATACTGGTCTGACTCAAATTTCGCAACAAGCACGCGCTGGGTATTTTGTATCACCTGAAGTGCCTGCAATGACAACCAATTTAATTGCTGAATATCTTATGCGGGTAGAATTGCCAAAAGAAAATCCAACAGATTTACCTCGTTATTCTTATGAGTGGACATCGGAAAACATTTTAATTCGTAGTTCAAGCACAATCATGAAATATACAGGTTCAATTCAAAACCTCACAAATGAAGAAATACTAGCACTGAGTGATAGTGGAGGGACTGCAGGACAAACGATTAAAGAAGATATTCTTACAAATCCTGAGCTAGTTTTAGTTTTACCATTTGCAGAAGAAGTAGATGAAGAAAACTATCATACAAGATATATAGATGCGTATTCTAGTCAATATGCTACTTCTGCACTAAGTCCTGACTTTACTTCAAGTTCAGCATTACGTGAGAATGATACTTTGTGGTCTTATTACGTAGTAGATAGTGAGGGTAATAAAATAGAGCATCATGGAATAAAAGGTTATTCATTTGCCACGGAGAGTCGCTTGGTATCAAGTTCAGTTATACCAAGAAGAGTCATGGACATTGAATTTGAAGGGTTCCTAAATCCAGGAGAGACGATTGTGGTTGAGTACATGGTGAGTCTTGACTATGAAAGACTTCAAGTTATTTCGACAACATTAGCTCAAACTTATTTATATGCGTATAAACTTGGATCATATCGCCCATTAATTAAACAAAATGGACCAGCAGGTACAAGCTTTGGATACGCATTAGATACAAATGATATTAATGAAAATGAAGAATCTACAAGTGAAAACATGATGACTGTTTCAATGAATGGAGTGGCTTTTGATGCTCGCTATGAAATTATTCGAGATAAGCGTTCATTCAGTGAAATTGAATTAGAAGGTTTAGGGAATACAAGACCTTCGCTTGTGCCAGAGGGAACGAAGTATCACTTTGATTCTACAATTTTCTCTCAAGCTACTGCTGAATCAAAACATTATGAGAGTGTAATCCTTTATGACGTGCTTCCTCACAATGAAGATATGTCGATTGTGAATACATTAGAGAACATAGAAGATGATAGCGCAAAACCTACAGCGCGTTTATCGAAGTGGCAAGGATGGCTAGACCTAAATTCTATACAAGTAACTCGTTATGCTACAGATGCAACCAACACACTTCACGAGGATGTACTGGAAAATGGAAAACATGTACATATTTGGGTAGGCCCATTTGTGAAACAAGCGGATGGAACAATTGACTATGTTGAAGATGGATTACCAGAATACATAGATCGAAAAGAAGAAGGATTCTATGCAACGTTATATGAAAATGATGCATTAAAAGAAGCTTACTTTGTAAGATTAAGTGATCTGTTGTCGATGCAAGCAAGTGATCCAGAACAATTTGAGGCTTACTCGAAGTTAACGTTAGCGATTTGGGCAGAAGTTGTGAAAGATTCGATAGATGATGTAGATGTTGATCTAGATGGTCGTGTTACTTTCGAATTATCTTATGAGTTACAAGCAGCAATCAACTTACCTCGCTTGAATACAATGATTAATCCTGAGGAAGAAGACTTAGTAGTTCAAGATCTTACAAAAGATTACACAGGATGGAATACTTTTGTATATCATGCGGCTTCGGCTACAACGGGTGAAGGAACTTACATTGAATCACCGCGAGCAGGTGTTTATTTAGGGAATCCTCAAGACCGTGGATATCTTGGAAGTTATGTTTGGTTAGATGAAAACTACAATTATCAATTAGATGAAGCTAGCTATATACAAAGAGAGGATGGTAGATGGATTCTTGATGAAGTGACAAAAGACTTAAATCACGATGGTGTTAGTGATGATCCTGGAATCAATGGAGTTTACATTGAGTTGTTGAATGAATATGGACTTCCTTCAAACAAAGAAGGGGAAGCGGTTCGTGTTGATAATACTACTAGTGAAGAATTATATTACAAAGTAGATGAAAAAACAGGTGTGGATTTAAGAGATGAATATAATCAATTGATTCCTGCACTCTATGGACCAGCGACAATGTTCAGTCAATCTGATTACCTGGGAAATGAAGGATACTTTATTTTCTCTAATCTAAAACCAGGTCAATATCAATTACGTTATACTTTCTTAGATGACCAATATGATGAGTATCATCCAACTGTGCAACAAATAGGGAAAACAAATCAAGATATTGAAGTCTATCGAAATAGTAAAGATATTCCTAACTTTACGGGAATTGAGTGTTCGGATTGCCTTATCGTGCAAACAAGCGAAGCGATTCAGGTTGATGCCATTCAAACTGATACAACAACTCACTTCGCGTATGATGAGCTCATGACAAGTTATAATCTTGGAATTTCAAATGCTTATGTATTTGGGGGCCGAGCATGGATTGATGAGCAAGTAGTAGGTAGTGATATATTAAGTGATGGATTGTGGGAAGCTATAGAAGCTCCACTTGAAAATGTTCAAATTACAATTTATGAAGTCATTGATGGTGAACGCGTTATAGCAAAAACACCTAGTGGAGAAGATGCAATCATAAAAACAGATGAAGATGGTAAATTTGAAATTCAACTGATTCCATATCGTAACTATGTAGCGGTTGCAACATTAGATGATGTCGGAGGTGCTTTCAAAGTAACACCATTCTTACCAACAAGAGATGTAACTTCCTCAAATGCCGACAATGACCTGTTCGTAAATGAAGAAAATGCAGTGATTACAAGTACTTTCTATGCGGAAGCAACATATGATGATGAAGGAAATGTAATCACTACACCAAATGGAATGTATGGAGTCAATGAATACATTGGATTAGGATTTGTGAGTGAAGGTCGAAGCTTCATTGGAAGATATGTATGGGATGACCTCAATTACAATGGAATCCGAGATGAGTACCAAAACGATTTGGGAGAGTGGGTATATGAACCAGGTATTGGTAACGTTACACTTACACTAAACCAATTCTATTACGATCCAGATAGCGAAACATGGGAGGAAACAGGAAAAGAAGAAACAACTATGACCTCAGCTACTGGAGAATATTTATTCCAAAACATTGCTACACAAATCATAGTAGATGGAAATATTTATGTAGCAGGCTATCAAGTAGAAATAGACTTTACAACGATAGATGAAAATTATGCAATTACTCACTTCCAAATTTCAGATTCAATTGGGAATAGTGACTTACCAAGGAATACAGAGAGTGGTATGCTCATGCCAAATGAATCAGGTATGATTATTCTTTTAGAAGAGGAACAATCAACAAGTGATCCTCTAGATGTGTTTGTGGCTGATGGGAAACGTTATGATGTAACGCAAATTGAGATGAAACTTGATGTGGATGCTGGGTTTAAAGCTTATGAACTAGGATCGATCGAAGGAACATTCTTCTTTGACTACAACGCAAATGGTCAAATGGATGAAGAAGAAGCCTATGAAGACTTCATTGCGGAACTCATGGAAGAAAATGAAGAGTTAACAGATGATCAACTACCAAGTTTTACATTAGAGTTAAGCACATTCTACTTAGATGCACAAATGAAGTGGCAACCATTGTTGGGAGTTGATTCCCAACCACTAGTACAAAGTTTCAAAGTAAACAATGAAAATGGAGCAACATACCTATTTGATGATCTTGCCGTATTTACGCAAGTAGAAGCAGAAGGTGAGATGCAAAATCATTTATTAGGATATCAATTGGCAATAATTGATGATACTGGAGTTATGGGGCTTAGAGATTTAATACCAGCTGCATACACACCAACTATAAATGGATTAGGAAATACTATGATGTCTTCACCAATTGTGGATAAACCAGTTGAGCCAACACCTACAGATGATCCAATAGCTACAGATGAGCCATTGCCAACACCTTCGAGTGAGCCGATACCTTTACCTAAAGTTGATCGCTATGCATTAAGAAAAACGATTTTAGATACGGGTTATGCTAACGGTGAGTTGAATGGAATGATTGTGTTAGGATCTTATCAAGGTCCACAAACAAGAAGTCTTGTAGCAAATGTTTCAGATTTTGATGTAGTGATAGGAACTCATGCACGAAGTTATCACGCAGCATTACAAAAACGTCCAATTATTCCAACTATTCCATTCCTACCACACATTCCAAATACAAGCGATACAACAAATACGTTGTTGTGGCTCGTGATTATGGGATGTTCAGGATTGGGATGTGTTGTGTTATATCGAAGACGACGACAAAGAAGATAACAAAATAAAACAGCGCTCTAGGGCGCTGTTTTACTAGTTGTTTGCGAGCATTATAAGATAATCTTGTGAGCTCAAAGTAACGATATGAGATTTATTAGGATTTGTGATAATCTCATATTTACCATTTTCTTGAATAATTTTATAACCAATTGCAATAGCATTATGTTGACTTAAGATTGCAGTAATTTCATAAAAAGAAAGTGATTTGTTGATGGGGATGTATTGAGATGCTTTTTCAATGTAGATTTCTGAACCATCTGTGCGAAGAAGCTCTCTGAAGACAATTGCTAAGTCGCGATTTTGTGAGATTTGAGCCATGATTAAATTTACAATACTGGGACCTATCACAAGATCGTTGACTTTTAAAGTAAGTGCTAACTCATAATTTTCAATATTTTTTAATTCGCTTGTAATATTGAAGTTGCGATTTTGTTTAGTTGCGTATTCTTGAAGATGAACTAAACGAAGCAGTGTTTTTGCGTCTGCAGTTTGCGAGTCATCGTGATCATCGCTCAGAAGGACTACATGCTCAATGTCATCGCTAAGTAGTGCTTCTAACTCATTTCTTCTTGTGGTGTTCGCTGTAATCAAACGCACTTGAATATGCTTAAAATTATTAATTGCAGAAGTTAATTCATCACTGAATACATCATCAGCAATGATCACAGATGATCCTTGGGGAAGATAGTTGGCAAGCTCACATACGATTTGATTAATCATGCAGTTTGTACCAAGAATCAAAGTTGTTTCAGGAATGTTTTGGTGAACTTGATCCTGCAAGTAAGGTGGTACACTGAGTTTTGGTGGGGTAATAACTTTTGAAACACCATCATCTTGAGCTAAGAGGATAAGTTCGTCATTTTTTTCTAACACAGTGTCTTTAGCGGGGTTGAGATATATTTTTTGATTTCGCTTAAAACCAAACACCACAGCTTTTTTGAATGAAAGCATGGCGTGAGCGAAAGTTTGTCCGTTAAGTCCAGGGAATTTTTCAAAGTACAATTCATCTCCGGCAAAATTAAAGAGTTCAATAAGTACGGTAGAAATACCAGATTGTCGACAAGATTGTGCGATAATCCGTGCAATCGCATCTTCTACAAGGATGAGTTCAGCGTTTTGATTCGAAATAACATGAATTGCATCATGATGTTCTTCTTTGTGGATTGTGGAGACGATGAAGGGATTTTTTTCAAGTTTTTGAGACTGAAGGTAATTACGAAGAGCAATGAAGTTTTTAACTGTCATCAAATCATCCTCTTCATTAATAATGACTACACTGGCGGTATCGAGCGAACACTTACTTAGCATCAATCGATCACATGGACTACCAGAGCGAACGATGATACGTGTTGATTTCAATTTATCGAAACGTGCCGCAACAGCATCTTCTATTTCTTCTTTAGCTTGAATAGCCAAAATTGTGATACAGCTATCTTTTTTATTTGAATTACTTAGAATTAATTCATCAATGAGGGTGAATATCGAATCGCTAAATCCTAAGATTACAGTATGATTTTTTTCAATAATACGAGAATTCCCCTTGCGAAGATTTCGAAGCTTATTTTCAAATCCAGAAGTAATAATACCAATTAAAATGCTTGTGATAAACAAACCACATAAAGTGACTAAGGTCATCAAAAACAAAAACAAGATGCTTTCATTGTCTGCTCCAGTAATTGTCCCAGCATCAATGACATGCATGACACTTAACCACATATTGTCACCTAGGTAAGGTCTACCGACACGGAAAAACAACATGATAAGACTTGTGATAATGATAAAAATAGCTGTAACTAAAAAGAGAACACCAATCAAGGCTATTGTGCCTTTGGACATCAAATTATCAAAATGATATTTAATGATATCCTTCAATGTGACATTTTTCATAAAAATCCCCCTGTTTATAAGTAATTGTACAAAAAAAAGACAAAAATAAAAAGCTATCAAAGTAGCTTTTTATAGAATTTTATCAACTAAACCATATTCTTTTGCTTCTACTGCATCAAGGTAATAATCACGTTCACAATCAGTTAGTATTTTGTGTTCACTTTGTTGAGTATGATTTGATAAGATTTTTGCCATTTTAAGCTTGGTCTTTTCAATGTGATTTGCAGCAATACTAAGATCACTAGAGCTACCTCTCATTGCACCAAGGGGTTGATGAATCATGACTTCGCTATTTTTTAAAGCAATTCGCTTTCCTGGAGTTCCTGCTGCTAGTAAAACAGCTGCCATACTTGCACAACAACCGATACAAATTGTACTGACTTCACAGTCAATAAATTGCATTGTATCATAAATTGCTAAACCTGAACTTACACTTCCCCCGGGAGAATTAATATAAAGTTGTATAGGCTCACGATTAAGTGAAGATAAGTATAAAAGTTGTCCACATATACTAGCGGCCATGTGGTCTTCTATTTCCCCTGTACATAAAATGATTCTTTCTTTTAATAATAAAGAATATAAATCGTAGGCTCTTTCGATCTGATTTGTCTTTTCAATAATTGTAGGAACAATAAACATTTTTTCACATCCTTTTTAATAAAGTATGCTTAGTTATAATGTTGATATACCAAATTATTCATTCATTTAATAAAATAGGCATAAAAGTGGCCAAATATGTTCATAAAAAGAGATATCCATGAAAAATTTGTGAACTTTCTAACAATAGGCATAGCAATGATTGACAAGGGGGCAACAAGTCATTATAATTTACTTGTGTCAATAGGAGGACTTATATAATGACAGTTAAAGTAGCAATTAATGGTTTTGGACGTATCGGGCGTTTAGCTTTCCGTCAAATGCATGTAGCAGAAGGGTATGAAGTTGTAGCAATCAATGACTTAACAAGCCCAAAAATGTTAGCGCATCTATTAAAATATGATTCAGCACAAGGACCTTTCCACGGTCATAGCGTTGAAGCTAAAGAAGATGCAATCGTAGTTGATGGAAAAGAAATCAAAATCTACGCAGAAGCAGATGCAAGCAAATTACCTTGGGGAGCAAATGATGTAGATGTAGTATTAGAATGTACTGGATTCTATACATCAAAAGATAAAGCTTCTGCACATATCACTGCAGGTGCTAAAAAAGTTGTTATCTCAGCTCCAGCTGGAAGCGATTTACCAACTGTAGTATTCGGAGTAAATGAAGAAGTAATCTCAGCTGAAGATACTGTAATCTCTGCAGCATCTTGTACAACTAACTGTTTAGCGCCAATGGCTAATACACTTAACAAATATGCACCAATCCAATCTGGAATCATGACTACAGTTCATGCTTACACTGGAGACCAAATGACTCTTGATGGTCCTCAACGTAAAGGTGACTTACGTCGTGCTCGTGCAGCAGCAGTAAACATCGTTCCTAACTCAACAGGAGCAGCAAAAGCAATCGGACTAGTAATTCCTGAATTAAATGGAAAACTTATCGGTTCTGCACAACGTGTACCAGTTCCTACAGGATCTTCTACAATTCTTATTGCAGTTGTTAAAGGAACAGACGTTACAGTTGATGGAATCAATGCAGCTATGAAAGCAGC
>CAYJEY010000001.1:0-349516 GCA_964369385.1 uncultured Holdemania sp. | reverse complement strand
GTTTATTTCCCTCTTTTTTCTTTCTTTTTTCGACGTTTTAATTATAGCATTAAATGGGGTTAGTACGTATCTGAAATGGGCAAAAATTTAACTTTATTGTAACTGTATTGGAAAATATCGAATTGAAAGTTTTTGGTCGATACGTTATAATAAAAAAGTATTGAAGTACAGAGTACACCAATACAGAAATTAAGGAAGATAGAAAGATGGCTATCGCACACGAAAGTGTCAAGTGTAGGGCTTCGGCTCGATGAGATGTGGGAACAATCGCCCCACCTTTAATTTCATTTTCAAGTTGATGAATATTCCATTAATATGATTGGAATATTTTTTTATAAGAACACTTCGGAGGAGGTTATTAAAGTGAATGAATATAAAGAAATTAAGGAACGAGCATTGATTATAGAAGATTTAAAAGACCATGTATTAAAGTATATTTATGATAGAACTCTTGAGAAAAAGAAGCTTCATAAATATATGTTTACCACGATTATGGTTGCTTTAGTTTTTACGGTTATTGTCTCTGTTGCAGCGATTGTAGCAATATTGATTCTACCTTTATCAACATCTTCATTTTTTGGGATTGCGATTATAGTAATCATTTCAACTGTCTCGATTTTTCAGTTATCAAAAATACTGTATGATTACTATATTGTAAAGGATTATTTGAACTCATTAAATGAAAGATTATAGTTGATTGATCAAAGAAATGAAAGAATGAAGAAATACCATATGAATAAATAATGAAGACGCCTTTATCGGGGGCGTCTTTTTATGCAAAGCATAATTAAATCACCAAACATTATTCAATATTTTTTTGCTTGTCATAGATACATAAATCGTCATTAATTTTTATTACTATACATATCAAAAGTCTAAGCATAATAAAGTAGTTATCTTTATGTACGCTTTCATCATCTTCTAAATGACAAAAACCATGTGCATATGCATTTCTTATGGACAATCCATTATCAAAATTCTTATTATCTAAGTAATAACTAAAGTAATCAGACTCTTCCGGAGTTAAGAGTGTATCCAAATATGAAATAACATTATGTTCTTCGAACAGTTTTAAATACTTACTATTTTTTTCAAAATTTTTTGCTGACATGTATTTATTTTTATAAATCGACTTGAGTACATTTAACTCATCTTCCTTATTAATTAAAATTCGTCCTGATTTTATAGTTATATAACCCGAGTCAACAATAGTATTTACAATTTCTAAATCGTATGAATCGAACTTATCAATAGATACATCTTCATTTTTAATTACCTCATAAAATGTGTCATACTTTGAAGCGTGATTATTTAAAATTGATAAGATTGACTTTTCATCAAATAGAAGTTCAAAAATATTGTTAATTTTATCATCCGATATATATGCATATTTTCTTTTATTTAATGACTTTACTGAATTAAAAGAAATTGGAGATGTTGAAAATTTTAAAAATTCATTATCAATATAATTTTTGTTTACTAATTCTTGAAATTGTTTCATAACAGCTTCAAAGCATGAAAATACAATCATGCACTTAGATCTATAACTTTCTGTATATTCAAAATAAAATTTAAAATTCTGTACATTAAATTCATTTGATAGATAATAAGAGAAAAACCATTGTATTACTTCTTCCAATCTTATGTTTAAGTTGTTCTTTAAAAACATATAATATCCTTCAAATGTTGCTCTTTTTATCATTTCATGAATTGAGAATGAAATACTCGCCCTATATGTATTTTTTTTATGATGAAATTGAAACTCTTCCAGTACACTTATAGGGTAAGATGCTGTTGAACTTAGCAATGAATCATTGCTGTTTACAAAGCAAAATAAATAAATAAAATTATTGAGTAATGTCGCAAAGTCATTGTTTTCTTGAATCCATTTTCTATCATATTTAATATCATACACAGATGGATCTGTACGTAATATGAAATAATCATCTATTAGATTTTCAAACGAAACGTTGACTTTAAACTCAAGTCCAGTTGAATATGCTTCTCTATTATCGTTCCAATATTTATCATTTCTTTTACTTGCTTCGAATTTTGTTTGCTCGTAAATTTTGAATAGATGGCCCCCTCTATTATTACTATTTATAATTCTATTTAGTGTATTTGGATTAACCTTCTCCGACTGAATATATGATAATAGTATTTCGTTGATTCTGCCATCTGTCAAAGAATTTGGAAGATAATACCCTTTTGAATTTTCATAGATAATCATTAAATCTCTAATGCAATTAACCTTTAGCATTTTCTCACATAAAATATTGTCGTATTTTTCCACAAGGTGTTTGTTGGCAAGTATCAAATAAAACGGAACTTCGACAACATCTAATATTTCGTTAAATGCATTTGTATCGATACTCTCATATATTTTGTATCTTTGCAAAACATCATAGTAACAATTAGTAAATTTTCGATCTATTGATCTCAAAGTCTCTATGTTCTTAAACTGTCCTATATTCGATTTAATCCAGTTAGTCACATCTGTGTTAACTTGCTTTCTCTTTAGACAATCCAATTGATTATCACTTTTTTGTAGATTATCGTTGTAATTAACTAATCTGAAGAAATAATTAATATCTTTATTATTTGCTAATTCTATTGAATCGTCATCACTTATATCTACTTTCTTGTGATTAAGTCCAGTTATAGTTTTACTATTCATTTGTTTCCTCAAAATACTTCTTTAACTCGTCATCAGACATAACAGTAATATTATCACTACATATTGATACACCTTCATTGGTTTCAAAGCAATAATGAGTATTGAAATTACCATTGTACACAGAAAGTGCTATAGAAATTAATTTTCCAATAAACTTCTCATCATTATCGTCTATGAATCCACCACGCCCTTTATTCAAGTCAGTGTATTTAACCCTAACTTTCAAAACTTTTCTTCCGTTGTGTGAATTTACCCATTCGTGCTCAATACTTAAGCATATTAATGATTTAAAGTTTTTATCATTATCAATATTATAAAGTATTTCAGGACATCCTTTATTGAATATTCCAGTATCGCTGGATTTACGTGGCAAGAGACTAAATGAAATATTATCATTGCTCGGTTTAAATTTTTTTAAAACATCTTGACCAATTTCTTTCCCAGCATCTTTTTTAATGTGTCTATAGTATTTGGTTTCCAAATCAAAATCTATGTCATATCTTAATAGAAACTTCTTAATATAACCACCATCTTTAAATTGACTACTTATTGGCAGTAAGCCTTTTTTTTGTATTTGAGTTAAAACTTCACTCCCTGAAGTAGAGTGATATCCTACAATAATTAATTCGTTTAAATCAATGTTAAGTGAATACTTGCTACACCAGTCATAATCCTCAACATCTTTAATCTTATTTAAACATTCAATCCTATCAATTTGATCTCCAAAAACTTCTAATAAAAATTTTCGAGCCTCTTCTTTTGTTAATACACTATAAATCATTTCATCACTCCCACTTTCTTTATTATATTTTATTACATAAGCACCTAAAATTACATAATAAAAATGTAACAATATATCTGTATAATCACTCTAAAAATATAGCACAAATACTTTACACTATTTGAATTCACTATAATGCGAACAAATAGGGATGTAAAAAATATCAAGTGAACTATAGCACTTATAGCAAAGGCTTTAAAGCTTAAAAGTGTCAAATTAAGTCATTCATCTTAACTTGACACTTTTTTTTCATATTATGAATATAATTTAAATACTTTTAGATTATATAGTTATTTTCAACAAGCTTGTAAATGTAATGATAAAACTTTATTTTGTTTTCTCTATTAAAATCTATTTTTTTTCTTTTTTCTTTTTCTCTCATACATAAGTGCATCTGCTTGATTTAAAATAGTTTCCAAATCACATTCATTATTCGTATTTACTTCAATGACTCCATAGCTGATTGACATTTCAAATTCCTTTGATTGTTTATGTAGTTGCTCATTTATTGATATAAGCTTATTTAAAGCTTTTTCACGATTGCAATTAAAAAATACTACTACAAACTCATCTCCACCTATACGAGCCACAATATCACTTGTACGACGCTCTAAATTGATTGTCTTTGCGACTAATTTCAAGTAGTCATCTCCAATGGTATGACCAAATTCATCATTCGTATATTTTAAATTATCTAAATCAATAAAACATAGTGAAAATTGAAGTCTTTTATCAAGATAAACTGCTAGTTCGTTCGTGAAATATCTTCGATTATGTAATCCTGTAAGTTCGTCTTTGTAGGCATATGCTTCAATTTTTGCATGTTCAATTGTTTCTTTTGTAATGTCTACAATTCGATTTACATAAGCATCTTTATCATTCCATTCAACTAAAAAGGTTTCAATGCGATAAGTTTTTTTTATTGAATCACACATAACCACATTGATGGCATGCTCATTACTTTGTTCGTTTAAATGTTTCTTATTTTTTAAAATATCTTCTAACTCGTTACAACTAGAAGATATTTTACTTTTGTATAACGCATTCTCAGCTGCATTATTAATATAGATAACCCTATCATTGTCTTTTTCCGTTACAATAATCCAATCTTGAATTCCATCCATGATATCTTTAAGAAGTAAATTATTTTGCTTTAGAGCATTTGATTGTCTCTTTAACTTTTCTTCTCGTTCTTTTAATTGAGAAATCATTTGATTAAAAGAATCAGAAAACTCTCCCAAAAAACTTACTGATTGATTATAATCTCCTTCAGCAACACGACTCGCTTGCCATGTTAAATGCTTTAAGCTTGCATGTAACTCTTTGACATCCCCTGCTAATACATTTTTTCTATCAGGTATTGATGAATTAAGTTTTCCTTGTGATACATCTTTTAGAAAAGAATTTAGTTCAATTACACATGTAGAAAGGTAATCTAGTGCCGCTTTTACTTCTTTGTATTCTTCGTTAATTAATTCTTCATTTGAAGATAAGGGTTTATTTAATAAAATTTCTCGAACGTTCTGGACGATCTGTGATTTCTCTTGCTGATCCATCTTAAACCTCTTTCACATGTGCTTCAAAACGGCATACACGTGATCCGGTTGCCCAACAATCAATTTCAGTTACTACATACTCTTTCTTAAGATAAGTACTTAGTACACCTGATAAAAAACCTTCATCATAGTTACACACTGTTTCTCCTGTTACTGGTAAACCGGAACAATCTAAATCTTCTGCAACTGTTAAAATAGCAGCACCACTTACTTCATTATAATCTTCTACACGTAATATTCCCATTTTACTATCTTCTAATGACTTTTGTAACGTTGCCAAAAAATCATCAAATTCTAGTGTCAAATCAAGCATATGATTCGCAAATTCAACACCTGAAAGATGACCAGCCTCACGAAAAATCTGAGTCGTTTCTTCTTTACCTAACTTTCTAGTCATGATGTCCTTAATTGTAAATTGAAATAGTCGGTATACATAGACTGGCATTTCTTGCCCAAGATTTCTTCTTCCGTCGACGATATCCCCCACTGATTCCCAAGTGAACTTACTCTCATCAATTCCTTCAAACAAGTTAAACATACAAAACACCCTTCCTAGCAATCTCTTGATTAAACTTTACACTATTCTGTATTGATTTGCAAATGATTGACATTGAAAAAAGCACTAGTAATTTATCTGTTGTCATACAGATAATCACTAGTACCTTATCTTAATCTCTACGATTTGCCAATAAAACTAAACGTAATATTTGCAATGCAGATGCTACTACTGCAGCTACATATGTCATTGCTGCTGCACTGAGCATTGACTTACTTTCGCTCACCTCATCAGTAGTAATAAAACCATCATCAACTAAAAGTTTGATTGCACGCGACGATGCATTAAATTCAACTGGTAAAGTAATTAATTGAAATACTAGAACAACACTTAACATAACAATTCCTGTCCACAACAAACCTGTACTACTTGCAAGTAAGCCAAATAATATCACAGGCCATGCTAGTGTACTTGCAATTTGTGTTACAGGAAGAATCGCATTTCTAAGGCCAATAAATCCATAGTTCTCTTTATGTTGGATTGCATGCCCTACTTCATGAGCTGCAACTGAAACAGATGCTATTGAAGAATTATTATAGATATCAGTTGATAGTCTTACAACATTACTTCTTGGGTCATAGTGGTCCGATAGGGTACCTTGTGCCTGCTCGACAACAACGTGTTGTAGCCCATTTTGATCTAAAATGCGTCGGGCAACCTGTGCACCAGTATACCCTCTTTGTGTTCTTACTTGCTTATACTTTTGGTAAGCTCCATGTACTCTTGCTTGTGCTACTAATGCTACTATAATTGCAGCGAAATATAATAAAATGTCCATTCTTACATCCTTTCGATATGAAGAATATTTTATCAACTAATTATGTGATTTTAACTAGTAAATTGTATGAAATTAATATTGTGTATGCTACAAAAAAAGTATGCTACCAAAAGTAGCATACTATCAAGTTTTGCTTAAATTAAGCTTTTACAGAATCTTTAAGTGCTTTAGCAGCTTTAAATGCTGGCACACGTGTTGCTGGTACTAATTTTTTCTCTTTAGTAGCAGGGTTGATTCCCATACGTTCTTTACGGTCTTTAACTTCGAACTTTCCGAATCCGCTAATGTCTACTTTATCTCCATTGCATAGAGCTGTAGTGATTTCTTCGAATACTAATTCGATTGTTTCTACTGCCGCTTTTTTAGTAACGCCAGTTTTTGTTGCTAAAACTTCTGCTAATGCTTTTTTATTTACGATATTACTCATTATTATTTCCTCCAACGTTGTTATTATAACTCTAATAATACATAAATTCAATATTTAAGTATGCTTTTAAGAATTTTATTGTTTTAAATCATTCAAAATGACTTAGTTTAGCCTTCAATTTTTCAATACACTCGTCGATTTCAAGTCTTGATAAACCTTTCACTCCACATGCATTTTTATGTCCGCCACCACGATACATTTCTGCAATATCATTAATGATAACATCTTTGCTTCTTAGTGACCCATTGAATATTCCAGGCTTTTCTTCAGTGAAGATTCCCCAAATATCATATTCTTTCACACCATTAAAAATATATACAAGTGATCTAGCCAGTGATGGTGTTTGTTTTGCAGTTAGTAACTCCTCAATTGATAAGACAGTATAAACAACTCCTTGTGAATACACAGAATGATTACGAATGTAATTAGAAAAATCATACATCTCTAAACTTACATCATAAACATCATGATTACACTGTTTAATATCAATGCCACATTCGCAAAGAAATGCTGCAGCTTGAAGTGTTTGTGGTGTAGTGTTGTTTGTCTTGAAAGACATCGTATCTGTAAGAAGACCGCGATAAAGACTTGTTGCTACTTCTTTTGATACAGGATATCCTACAAATCTGAAAAAGTCACTCAAGATTTGACATGTAGCTGCAGAGCTTACATCACGGACATCCAAAGACATGAATGCATCTTGGTAAGGATGATGATCAATTGCAATAACATCTTTTGCTAGTACATAACGATGATCATCAATTCGCTCAGCATTGGCACAATCTAACACTAGTGCTAGACTTTCTGCAATACAGGAATCAGTTATCTCATCACTCTGTGGATAAAACGGATAACTTACACGTTCACCTAATACATACACTTGCTTTTTTGGATAGTGCTCTTGTATCCAAGCTTTCAAACCAAATGTGCTACCTAAAGCATCACAGTCTTCACTTATATGTCGAAAGATTGTGATAACTTGAAAACTTTCAATTCGCTCGAGTAATGCTTGAAACATCTTATTCTCCAATTAGGCGGTAAGTATCACGTGCAATCATCAGTTCTTCATTAGTAGGAACTGCCCATACTTGAACTGGTGAATTTTCATTTGTAACACAAATTTCTTTACCACGTGATTTTGCATTTAATTCATAGTCAACATCTAAATTTAAGTGGTCTTCCATTGCTTTAATAATTTTTCCACGAATCAATGTGTCATTTTCTCCAAGACCTGCAGTAAAGGCAATTGCATCTACACCACCCATTTGCATGATATATCCGCCAACTGTATTAATAGCACGGTTTACATAAATATCATGTGTAAGAATAGCGAACTCATTTCCGTCTTTAATTGCATTTTCTATGTCACGAGCATCAGCAGAAATTCCGCTAATTCCTAACATTCCTGATTTTTTATTTAAAGCTTCATTTACTTCATCTGCATTCATTCCTGTTTTCTTCATAATATATGGAATGATCGCCGGATCGATATCTCCACTACGAGTTCCCATCATGATTCCAGCTAATGGAGTGAATCCCATCGATGTAGCAACACATTTCCCGCCTTTTACAGCTGAAATTGATGCTCCATTCCCTAAGTGTAATACAATCAAACGTAAATCTTCTACTGGTTTTCCCATTAATGTTGCAAGACGGTGTGCTACGTAATCATGAGATGTCCCATGAGCTCCATAACGTCTTACTTTATAGTCTGAATACCAGCTATATGGTACTGGATACATATATGTTTCAGGTCCCATTGATTGATGAAAAGCAGTATCAAATACAAATGCATTTTTACAATTAGGAAGTACTTTAGAAACAGCAATACAGCCTCCTGCATTAGCCATGTTATGTAAAGGTGCAAGTTCTGCAAATTCAATAACTTTATCTAAGTTCTCCTGAGTAGCTAATACGCTTTCTTGGAAGTAGTCTCCACCTTGTACTACACGGTGTCCAGCTCCTTTAATTTCTTCTAAATCATTTACGATTTTATGTTCTAATAATGCATCAAATAGCATTTTAACCGCAACATCATGATTTTTTACTGTAGGTGTTGATTTGTGTTTCTCACCATTTACTACAAATGTAAAGATCCCATCATCATAACCAATTCTTTCGAATACCCCCGAACATAATACCTCTTCTTCTGGCATCGAAAACATTTGAAACTTCAGTGATGAAGATCCTGCGTTGATTGAAATAATTTTTGTGCTCATAATTTTCTCCTATTCTGTATTTAAGCATTCAATTACAATATCATTTACTTCTTTGATATTTAAACTTTGTAACTTTCTATAGTGAACCAATCTCATTTGATACTGGTGAACTAACTTCATTTTTTCTTCATAATCCAATAAGATTTTCTCTACACGTTTAATCATATCATATACGGCACTACGTGTAGTATTTAAAATCTCAGATATTTCAGCATATGAATAATTATCTTGATAATAATATTCAATAATTTCTAACTGTTTCTTTGTAAGTAACGCTCCATAAAAATCAATATAGTGATTCATTAGTTGAGTTTTATCTAGCGTCATCTTGTATTCCATTGGCAATACTATATAAATAAGCCTCTAAATCAAATGGGCGAAGATCATCTTCTTTTTCTCCTAACCCAATAAACAATACTGGTATCTCTAATTTCTTCTTAATTCCAATGACAATTCCACCCTTAGCCGTGCCATCCATCTTTGTAAGAATAAGACCTGTTACTTGTGTTGCTTCTTGGAATATTTTTGCTTGTGACATCCCATTTTGACCTGTCGTTGAATCCAATACAAGCCACACATTATGTGGCGCACCAGGAATCTCTTTGGTAACAACACGTCGCATCTTAGATAATTCATTCATCAAATTTGTTTTGTTTTGAAGTCTTCCAGCTGTATCACATAACAAGATATCAATATCATTTTCCATCGCATAACGACAACCATCAACTAGTACACTACTTGGATCACAGTTTTCTTTACCGCTAATGCAGGATAACCCTAGTCTTTGTGCCCAACTTGCTAATTGATCTACTGCTCCAGCACGGAAAGTATCAGCTGCAACTACGGCAACTTTTTTTCCTTCGTCACGGTACTTCTTAGCTAATTTTGCACAAGTTGTAGTCTTACCACTTCCATTAACTCCAACAAGTAATATAACAGTAGGTCCTTGTTCACTGTAGACAATCTTTCCATCATCTTGATCATTGTAAAGCTCATTCATTGTTTCTAACAAGCAATCTACCACTTCTTGATAACTAGGATTATTTACCTTCTTCATTTTATCAGAGAGTATTTGACATAATTCATCTGCCACATCTACCCCAATATCACTTTCAATGAGTGCAATCATGAGTTCGTCTAAAAAATCTTCATCGATCCCTTTAAAACCAAACGCAAAACGACTTAATTTAGTTGCTAGCGATTCCTTTGTTTTAGAAAAACCTTTTAAATATTTAGCACTGTCTTCTTTTTTTGTAAACTGTGCTTTTAATTTATCGAAAAATCCCATTACTCACTCACCTCTGTTTCATCAACCATAGTTACAGCATCTTTTAATTCAACTTTTAACATTTGTGAGACACCTTGCTTCTGCATGGTTACCCCATAAAGCACATCACATTGTTCCATCGTACCTGGACGATGTGTGACTATAATAAACTGTGTTTGATCTTTAAAATGTGCCAAATATTTCGCAACACGCTCAACATTTCCTTGGTCTAACGCTGCCTCTACTTCATCAAAAATACATAAAGGTACAGGTTTTACTTTTAGAATTGAAAATAGTACACAAATAGCAATTAAGCTCTTTTCGCCACCTGAAAACAAACGAATATTTTGAACTTGTTTTCCAGGAGGTTGTACATCAATATCAATTCCAGTATTTAGAATATCACTTGGATCCTCAAGAATAAGTTGAGCTTTTCCTCCTCCAAAGAGAACTCTAAATGTATCATTTAATTCATCATTGATTTTATGGAACATCTCTGAAAACATTTTAGTCATGACTTCATCCATTTCATCAATGGCGCTTAATATTTTATCTCTACTTTCAATCAATTCATTCATTTGCTTAGTAATGAACTCATAACGCTCATTGACTTCTGTATATTCTTCGGGTGCATTCATATTAACATTACCTAATGATTCAATTTCAGAACGCAGTACTACTACTTCTTGTCGAGCATCTTGAGAATCAACTTCTGCAACCATTGTTTGAGCATATTCAAATGTTAATTGATACTCACTAGTTAACCTCACTAAACAGTCTTCAAGTTTTGTATTTAGACGAACTTGATCAATTTGAATAGCTTTTTCTTGGTCAACATATTGATTTAATTCTCTTCTTAACTGACGTGTTTGTTGTTCCTTACGTTCTGCTTCTGCATTTAAGTTAGTTCGCTCTGTACGTTTTACATTGATTGTTGTAGTTATTTCATCACGTGATGAATATGCTTCATTTAGTTGATGTACTAAGCCATCAGTGAAACTTTCTACATTCGTATCCGTTGAATCAATCGATGCTTGTAAGCCTTCCAAATCACTTTTAAGTCTCTCATACTTTGCTCTTTTTGCCTCTAGGATTGGTTCAATATTGGCTATACCAATACGTTTCTCCATAACTTGATTAGATATACTTTGTTTTTGCGATTGAAGTTGTGCATACTGTTTACGGGCGATTTCAACTTTTGCTTGTTGAGATAAAATTTGCTCTTTGTTTTCTTTCACTTCTTTTTCTACAGAAACAATCGAAGTAGAATTACGTACTTTACCACCTGTCATTGACCCACCACGATGAATAACATCTCCATCTAGTGTAACAATTTTATAGCCCTGTTTTAATAACAATGCAAGTTCATTCCCATTTTCAAGTGTATCACAAACGAGTACATTCTTTAACAAACTAGCACTGACGACCTGGAAATGGTCCTCACAATCTACAAACAAATCTGCTGTTCCTAAATAACCTTTAGTGTTTTCACAAACAATTTGATGATCGCGATTTACAAAGCGTTCTTTACAAGTTGTCGCTGGTAAGAAAGTTGCACGTCCTGAAGAGTTCTTCTTTAGAAAACCAATACATTGGCGTGCTGCTTTATCATCAACAGTAACAATATTGTAAGTAGCTCCACCAAGTGCTACTGCAATTGCCTCTTCATAACCATCATGTGGTTTAAGTGACTGCCCTACCACACCCCATACGCCTTGGAAAGAGTGTTGATTATCCATGATAGATTTAACTCCTTCTTGAGAACGGAATGGTTCCTTGAGTAAATTTTCAAGTAAATCTGCACGTCTTTGCAGCTTTGTAAGTAAAGCCTCTGCTCCACTCAACTCTTGATTTATTTCTACAAATTCATGTGTAAGTTGAGTTTGTTTTTCATTTAATAATTGAATTTCAACATTCATTTGAGCATGGCGATTTTTACGGTTTTCAAATTCAATGCGTGCTTCTTCACATAACAGCATTGTTTCTTTTGCCTTTGCTTGTGCATCTCCAACTTCAATTGTATATTTTCTTTTTTCATCCAACTCAATTTTACGTGTTTCAAGTGTTTGAATTTCATTTACAATATCCATAAGTTTCGCTTGCAATTGAATTACTTCTTTATCATATTGATCACTTTTATTCCGTGCTTCTTTTGTACTAGTTTCATGTACTTGAATTGTCGTATTATGAATCGCTACCAAAGATTCAATTTTAAACAAATCATCATTGGCTTTTTCCAAATCTTTTTTCAAACTATCAATTTCATTGACTAAAACTGCAATTTCAATTTCTTTTAATCGCTCTTTCTTTTGACGATAGAGTTCAGCTTTTTTTGCTTGTCGTTTAAGTGGATTAACTTGTCTTTCAAGTTCACTCACAATATCAGTAATACGTTCTAAATTAGTATTTGTACGATCAAGTTTAGATAGGGATTCAATTTTTCTTTTTTTGTATTTACTTACCCCTGCAGCTTCCTCAAATATTGCACGTCGATCACTTGGTTTAGCTTCTGCAAATGATGAGATATTTCCTTGTGAAATCATGGATAAAGAATCTTTACCTAGTCCAGTATCTAAAATGAGTTCGACAATATCTTTTAAACGACAAGGAACACGGTTTAATAAATACTCTGCTTCTGCATTATTACGGTAGAGTCGTCTTGTGATTTCTACTTCGTCTTTATCAAAATTTAATGTTCTATTACTATTATCAAAAATAAGTGTCACTTCGGCTAAATTTACCATTCTACGATCTGCACTTCCGGCAAATATGACATCTGTCATCGTATTCCCTCTTAGTGCTTTTACTGATTGTTCACCAAGTACCCAACGAATGGCATCAGTAATATTACTTTTACCACACCCATTAGGTCCTACAACACCAGTAATTGAATGATCAAACGAAATGACTACTTTATCTGCAAACGATTTAAATCCTGCTATTTCTACACGTTTTAAAAACATACGTAGCCTCCTTAATTAACTGTATTATTATAGCAAAAATGCTATAAATTGAATACAATATATTGTTTATTTTCTTACGTTTTTCACAAATTAGAAACAATTAAATTGTTTTAATACATTTAAAACGTCTGTTGCATCCTCAATCGTGAAATTAATTACCTTAAACTCGTCAAAATAATTAGATTCAAACTCAGTAAATGGCTGTTCCTCAATAAGAATATGATGTTGTGGCCCTTTATTCAACAAATAGTAATGCTTCTGATTTTGCGAAAGACGATGAATTGGATATGGGCATTGTTCACAGTTCCTTTCTGTGCAATTAAGCACACGAGAAATTGGACAATACTTCATAATCATTACTTCTCTTCTACCATATACAACGCAACCGAGTTGTGGTATATCGTGATATCGTTTTTTGTATTCTTCTACTAATCGTTTAACATCATATGATTTCATCTCTAATGAGTAGATAACTCCACTTACACCTAACCTCTCAATAAAACGAACAGCGTAACTATTGGTTATATTGAAACTTGTCCCGGCAATAAAAATTTGGTCATCCTCTACTTGCAGCAAGTCTCCTAATTGATTCGCTATTGCCTGTTTTGATTCAATTGGGGTTGAAATCTCATTCACACGATTTGCACTTATTTGAATATTCGGTGAAAATGGGATAGCACTATATTGAGTTACTTGCTTTGAACCAACAAAATCTTGATTCTGTGATGAAAGAACAATATGATATTTATTTAATGGAGCACGTTTAATTTGTCTTTCAAAAAAGCTAGGTTTATGCCTTTTCGCACGAACTCGTACTTCATTTAATTGACTTATAGCTTCTCTTCGCATCTCATTAATTGTTTTTAAACTCATAAAAGCATTATCATCAACTTGAATTGCACATGTTTCAATACAATACGGCGTATCTTGTAACTTACTTAATTGTTCTATGATATTTTGTTGAGTAATTGGACGCTTTTGCGCCTGTGCAACGAGTTCAGTACTCATACACTTCACTTCATTTTGACCATCACCTAAAATGAGCGTTGCTAAACTTCCTACATGCGCATTAAACTGAACAGACAAACCAAATCGTCGATAAACATGAGTAATTTCACTTTGAATTTGTTCGATTTGCTTACTATCTTTTGTAAGTAAAACTTGATCATCAATATCTAATTCAAAGTGAATTGAAGTTTCAATCTCGACGATGTCCCCCGAAACAGCAGAGGACACAAGATTACCATTGAGCACTAGACGATTAACCATCAATCCAAAATCCTCTTTTTTACTCAGTATTCGAATTCCATCGCCTTGGTGGATTGGTAAACTGAGTTTGATTTTAATCTTTCCGCGAGATAATCCAATTACTTTTCCTGCAACAACTCCAATATGGTTTGGTCTCAATGCATTATTCATTGACGCAAGTGGTTGCTTCATAAGATAACCACTTGTAAATTGTCGATGAAATAATTTTTTTAAACCAATTTCATTTTCATTAGAAACTTTATAGTGCTTTTGTTCAAAATAAAAATCAATCGCTTCACGATACAATCGAACTACTTCAGCAACATACTCAGGCTTTTTCATTCTTCCTTCGATTTTAAAACTATGAATTCCAGCTTTAATTAACTCTGGAACATGTTGAAGTGTGTATAAATCTTTTAAACTTAAAAGATATTCTCCTTGTGTATCAACTTGTTGATTTGTTTTCATATTTTTAAGCTTATAAGGTAAGCGACAAGGTTGAGCACACTCACCACGATTAGCGCTACGCCCACCATTAAATGCGCTCATTAAACATTGCCCACTATAACTTACACAAAGTGCCCCGTGTACAAACACTTCTAAATCAACCCCTAATTTCGAGCAAGATTGAATGAGTTCTAGGGAGCTCTCACGAGCCAATACAACACGTTTAGCTCCTAGTTTCCCAGCTAACTCGACTCCTGCATGATTATGAATATGCATCTGTGTTGAACAATGAATTTCGAAATCAGGGAAATACTGTTTAATGATTTCAAATAAACCATAATCCTGAATAATAATAGCATCAACTTGTTGCTCATACAAAAAACGCAAATATCGAATTGCTTCTTCTATCTCATCTTCATAAATCAATGTGTTCATCGTAACATAGACTCTCACACCGCGAATATGACAGTAGTTCACTGCTTCAATGATTTCACCTTCACTAAAATTGCCGGCAAATGCACGAGCACCAAAGCGAGATCCACCCAAGTACACAGCGTCTGCACCACTACTCACTGCAGCACGTAAAGCTTCCATTGTTCCAGCGGGAGCAAGTAATTCAATTTTTTTATTTTTATTCAATTCCATTATATGTTTCTTCCTTATGTAAATCTGGTAATTTCACTTCTAAAGCTAAACCACCTAATGATGTCTCTTTTAGTTCCATCGGTAGTTTTTGTCCTGTATAGCTCATCGTATTGACGACCATATCAAAGCGTATTCTATTCTCTTTGATTTTACCCATATGTTTGGCAAGAACCATCGCATCGAATGCACGTAAAACACCTACTGCATTGCGCTCAATACATGGGATAATCACATATCCACCTACTGGATCACATGTTAGGCCAAGATGATGTTCCATGGCGATCTCTGCTGCATACTCAATTTGCTTCATATTTAAATCATTCAAATATGCACTGGCTGCTGCTGCCATACAACATGCTGCACCAATTTCAGCTTGACATCCGCCAACTGCACCTGAAATTGTAGCATTGCGCTTAATCACATTCCCAAACAAACCACCTACCATTAAAGCTTCAACTAGGCGATTTCTTGTCACTTCTAAATCTGTATAGTAATAATACATCATTGCGGCCAAAATCCCGCAGGCTCCAAGTGTTGGTGCAGTCACCACTTTAGCAATAGAAGCATTTTGTTCACTTACAGCATATGCATACGCCATTTGCTTAACTTTTGTTGCTTCAATATCATCATTAATCGTTTTTACTTTCATGAAGATTGACTTTGCGCTACGCTCAAGCTGTAATTTTCCTGGAAGAATACCAGTAGTGGCTAAACCATCTTCTACTGAATTTAACATTGCATCTAAAATGCCGTACAAATACTTTTCAATTTCCGTTTCATGATAGCGAACATAATCACAGAAATTCCATTGATTACGCTCACACATCTCCATAATTTCAGACATATTTTTTTCGCTGTAGCAATCACTACAATCTTCTAAATCATGTTCTTTAATTTTTATAGCACCACCGCCTGTAGAAAAAACAGTCCATTTATCTAGCGCTTTTCCTGATGTGTCAAAACCATAAATATAAAAACCATTAGGGAAGTTTTCATCCCAATCAAGTTTAAATATTACCTCACATTGAATGTCTTCAAAAGTACGATGAATAATAAAATCTGTAAAGTGTCCTTTTCCTGTAAGTGATAGTGAACCATATAGTTCTACTTTCACTTTTTGTACTTGAGGATACTGCTCACGATATGTTTCACACGCCCTTGCTGGTGCAAGAGTATGTGAACTACTTGGTCCATAGCCAATCCGATAAATATTTTTGATTGATTCCATTGTGTTATCCTTTCGTTGCAGCGATTAAAAACCGCTCAAATCCAATGACTTTATCAACTAAACCTAGTTTAAGTTCTTGATCTAGTTGTGCACATTTTTGTATTAAGCGCGAAAGTCGTTGTTGCGAAATACGTCGTACCGATTCTCCCGCAAGTTTTAAGCGATACGGGTGTTCCTTTAACATACCACTTATCTCACTTTCGCCAAAACCTCTTTCTTTCAATATTTTTACTTGATTCAACAACCTTATTTGAGATCCAATTAAAGCGACAAGGCCAATTGGGTCAGTATTAGCTACTTGCAAATCACGCCAGGTATGCATTGCCACCTTTAAATCTTGTACTACTACAGCATTAACCAAAGTAAACACATTATCTTCCAATGGTTTGTCGACTAGCCTTCTTATAACTGAAGCACTAATTTCATCAGGATAAAGTTCAAGTTTTTGCAGCGTATTCTCAAAGTCCATACGATTGGGTCTGAGTCTAGATTGTAATTCTTCAATAGCTCCTGGCAACAGCTCTAACTTAGCCTGCTTAACACTTGCTCTAACAAATGATTGAAACTCATCTTGCTTCATTTGATTAAAAGTAAATGTTCTTGCACAACCTGTAATAAATTTCACAATTTTCTTTCGACTATCTAATTTTTCAAAATAACCGCTTAACACAAGAATTGTAGAAGGATTCGCATTTTCCATATACTGCTTAAGTATTTTTTGATCATTTTCATTAATTGTTCCACTGCCAGATAAAAAAGTAGCATTTCTTACAACAACCATTTTATGCTCACTAAAAAAAGGCATCATACTACATTCATCAATTAACTCTGAAATAGAGAATGTTGTTGCTATTGCATCATAAAACGAGCAATTAACTTCAGATTGCTCATTTACATATTGTTTGATTAATTCGTCAATTTTTCGCTTGACTAAAAGGCTTTCTGTTCCATGTATACAATAAATCATTTTATCACCACTTCTATTATATCAAATTGTAATGGCACAACCAAATTAATTTAATAAACTTAATTGTTAGTTTTTGCACAATTAATTAATAAATATCATTTTCCAATTTGAAGTAACTATAAAATTTGAAAAATATGTTAAATAAATAGTAACATCCCCATCAATTTGTGAATTTAATATAGCATAATTTAAACTATTTAAAGTTTTTATTACATCAGGGCTTGGATGATTGTAATGATTATTATACCCAGCACTAATTAATGCAATCTGACCATTAATTTTTTTTAAAAACTGAGTATCACTCGACGTGGAAGAACCGTGATGAGCAATTTTAACTACATCAACTTGCAAGTTTGGATGTTCAATAAGCAATTCACGCTCAATTTCTTTCGATATATCTCCTAAAAATAAGAATTGAAGATTATTAAGCGAAAAAAGAGTCACTAAACTATCATCATTCACATCTCCAGTTTTTTTATCACTTTGGATAAAGTGAAGATTTAGATTATTAAATAAAACTTCTCCATTCGCTTCTGTAATTAGAGTTTCAACATTAAATTCTTCGATGAGCACTTGTGTATTCTCACTATGATCTTTATCATCATGCGAAATAATGAGAACATCTAGCTTTCTTATTCCTTTTGCCATCAAGTATGACTTTAAGTGTTCGTAATTGCTTTGTGTTCCTGTATCAATCAAGATGTTTAGTTGATTAAATGGTAATCGAATTAAAAAGCTATCTCCTTGCCCAATATTTATCATCGCAACCTCTGCAAATGGTGCGAATAAACCAAAATAAAGAAAACTGACTAGAGCACAAAGATATCTGAAACTCTTCTTATTGTTAGGACGATAGTATAAGTACATGATTAATAGTATGTACACAAAATTTGGAACCTTACCTATAACGACAACATAATTACTGCTAAACAACCTTAAAATATCTTGTATGTAATGATATCCATCATATGCAATATGCGTTAAAAACATAAGATCTACAATAGACAAAAGTGTTAGCAATGCAATAACACGTTGATAAATTGAGAAAAACCCTAACATTACTAAATTAAACTCATAAAAATAAAATGATTGTGTGGCTACAAGAAATAAAAAGCGATCAAAATAGTTTTTATATTGCAAGAGTCTTAGTCCTATCGGAATAATAAATGACAAACTTGTAAGATGATACGGCCATATCCAAAAACACAAAATTGTAAACAAAGCACATTTTTGTTGATTAGAAATTGAAGTAGTCTCTAGTACTATAAAGAAAACCACACGTAAAACTACCAAAGAAAACCCTAGAACACTTGTAAGAATACACAACACAACAATACGTAGAATATAAACTACTTTTTCACTCCATCCAAGACTAAAAAGACATTTTAAACCATAAAGCAAGACACTCCACTGAAAACCAAATGAAAATATCAATTCATTATCATCAAATACATCCTCATCAAGAAGTAAAAGCATATAAACTGGCCTTACTACTTCATCAAACCGTTGAATTCTTGAATGTATAAAGTGACGAATAGAATCGCCCGATTCGATCAATCGAACAGAAGAAGCATATATCGTGCCTATGATTTTTTCTTGTAAGTAATATTGTCGAAAATCAAAGCTATAGAAATGAGGACTATCCTCAGAAGATAGCAGCTCCCCTTTTACCTCGACTAGATCGTCTAATAAAAAATCTTGATCGCAAATAACCAAGTATGCCCCTTGATTAGTAGAGACAACCATCGAACTAGGATTAATATGTTTCACTGAGCCAGAAAACTGATTTTCTATATTAACAGAACTTAGATTTACAACAATTAATCGTAGAAAACACAACAATAAAACGATTAGTGTTAAAACAGTTAAACTTTTTCGACGTTGAAATAAGATTAAAAAAATTATCGCTATCGCAATTGGCTCATTCGTCATGGCAACAAAAAGTATAATTGCAATTACACTACAATTTAATTTCATCTTTGATTTCATCAAATTTTGCCTGTTTAATTCCCGGCACTTCCATAATTTCCTCGATTGATTTAAAACCACCATGTTCAATACGATAATCAATTATTTTTTGGGCAGTAGCTTCTCCAATACCATTCAAAGTACACAGTTCATCTAATGTAGCTGCATTTATTGAGATAAGTTCATTTTGAGACTTAGTTCGAATAACAAGCACTTCTTCGTCTAACAATAGTTTTGTTTTGGCAATATGACTTAAGTCACTCTCATCATTTAATTCAAGTAATGGAAGTAAATTCGAAAAATAAGATGGTGCACTAAGTTCAAATATTCCTGGATTATCTAGTTCTCCGATTACTTCTACAAAAATCACATTTGATTTCATTTCATTAATTGTAGTAAATCTAACTTGTGTTAAAATTCCAATAAATATAAAAAAAATAAGTAGTTTCATCATAAGATCACCTACTTATTTTATAATTCATTAAATTGAACTTCCTAATTATTTTGCATTGATTTCTAAAATTTTAACTTTATACGGTTCATCAACTTGAACTTCTACAACGCTACCTGCACGTTTATCAAGAATCGCTGCTGCAAGTGGTGTTACATTAGATAATTTACCATTAAGTGGATCTGATTCAACAGAACCTACAATTGCATATACGCTAACAATTCCTGTTGATAAATCTTCAACCTTTACAGTAGAACCAAGTCTTACAACTTTACTACTTCCTTCTTCTATGATTTCAACATTTTTAAGCATATTTTCAAGTTGTAAAATACGAGATTCAACTTGTGCTTGACGATCTCTTGCTGCATCGTAGTCAGCATTTTCGGATAAATCCCCTTGAGCACGCGCTGCACGTAAATCTTCAATTACCTCTAATCTAACAACGTGAACTAAGTTGTTTAATTCATTATTTAATTCTTCCAAACCTTGTTGGGTTACAAAAACTTTTTCTGCCATTTTATCACTCCTAACTCGATTTATTATAGCATGTTTGATTTAATAATACTACTAATTTTAGTTGTCAATAAGTCAATCGCAACCTCATTATGTCCACCTTCTGGTATAATAACATCTGCAAAACGCTTACTTGGCTCAATGAACTGGTCATGCATTACACGTACCGTATTCATGTATTGGTTCGTCACTGACTCAAGAGATCTTCCTCTTTCTTCAACATCACGTAATAAGCGACGAATAAAACGAATATCTGCGTCTGTATCTACATAAATTTTGATACTTGATAAAGCACGTATGCGTTCATCATCTAATACAAATAATCCTTCTAGCAATAAAACATCACAAGGATTAATTACCTCTGTTTTATCACTACGTGTATGTTGAACAAAGTCGTATATTGGCTTATTGATAGATTTACCACTGATTAATTGAACTAAATGCTCTAGTAATAAATCTAAATCAAACGCGAATGGATGGTCATAATTAGTTAATACCCTTTGATCCATCGTTAGATGACTTTGGTCTTTATAATAATCATCCAGTTTTATAATCACAACTGAATTTTCCTTACCATATTTTTGCATTAGTCGTTTAGCAATTAAACTTTTTCCAGAGGCACTTCCTCCTGCAATTCCAATAATAACTGTACTCATTTTTTTACTCTCTTCCATCTAAGTATGTTGCTTTATAAGCATTGTGTTGCGCCAAAGTTTCAGAATAATATACTTTTCCATCATCATAAACAGCTGCTAAGAAAAAGTAATAATCAGACTCTGTCGGATTTAATGTTGCGGCAATGGCATCTTCTCCTGGATTTAAAATAGGTCCAGGTGGAAGTCCACTTACCATATAAGTGTTATAAGGCGAGTCATACGTTGGATTTGTTTCACAGTCTTGCCAACTACCATCTTCATCTAAATCAATGGCATAACACACTGTTACACTTGACTCTAGCTTCCAACCACTATCAATGCGATTATAAAACACACCAGAAATCATCCCCATATCTTCAATAGTCGCAGATTCATATTGTACAATTGAAGCTAATGTGTAAACCTCATGTATTGATAAATTTGAAACTTCAATTTGATCCTTGTACTGCTCATAAACAAGAAGTGATTGATTTAAAATTGTTCGTGTTACTTGTTCGGGTGTTGCATTAGGGCTAAAACTATATGTGTTTGGCATTAAGTAACCTTCTAACAAATAACGTGAATCACTATTAAATATTTCTTCACTTAAGAACGAGTAATCACTCATTAATGAGCGCACAAATTGCTCATCACTCCAAAGTTCCATCATCTCTTCAGATGGAATCCCTAGAGAATCTTCAATCTTTGCAGCCATATGTTTAAGCCAGTCACCTTCGATAAAAGTAATACTGATATCATTTTTCAATGCTTGTGAAGCATCAGAAATCGTAGTTAGTATACCGTTTAAATCTTGTGTACCACTTAATTCATAGGTACCTGCTTTAAAAGCATAGCCTTCGTTTAAACGCATATACACCTTAGCAATTAATGCATCATGAATTAATTGCTCTGACTCTAACCTTGACAACACGGAATCACTTGATTCTCCTGAAACAACTTCAAATGTTACTTCATCAACTGTATTTGTTGCCCCCAATTGTGATTGGTAGAAGAAAAACACTCCACCAAGCAATAATGCCATCACAACAATTAAAAAGAGAATAATTTTACTCTTCTTCATTTTCGAATTCATCCATAAATGCACCGAAAACTTCATCGATCATTGCGAATTCTGCTTCATCTTCGATAAGGATTAAATTACCTTCTTCATCATAAGCATAAGCAAACACTTCCCCTTCTTCATCAGCCGGGTCTGTAAATAACACATAGCTTTTTCCTGTTTCCTCATTGTCGAAAGTAAATAAGATTTGCATCTCCACCTCTTTACCATCATCATTTACTACTACTAATTTGTTTGAATCTAACATATTTTTTCTTCCTTTCTCTAAAAAAGGGTGTAGGCACCCTTTTATTTTGAATCTAAGTACCCTTGAAGTATTTGTACTGCAGCAACTTGATCAACAACTTGTTTCCTCTTTTTTCGCGAAACATCTGCTGAAATCAATAATTTGTTTGCTGCTACGGTCGTCAATCGCTCATCAATTAAGATTACTTTTAAAGAAGTTCTTTCTTCTAGCATCACTTTAAATTGTTGCGAAATTTCACCACGAACTCCAATGTCTCCATTCATGTGTTTTGGTAAACCTAGTACAATTTCTTGTACCGATAATTCTTTACATACTTTTGCTACATAATCAGCTGCACTTGTGTAATCATCTTCTTGAAAACGATATGTTTCTACAGTGCGTGCAATCATCCCTAAAGGATCAGATACAGCTATTCCACATGTTCTGCTTCCTAAGTCTAAACCTAATATTCTCTTCATTACTTACCTTCTAAATAGTATCTAACTATTTCTTCAATAATTTCATAACGCTCTACCGATTGAATAATCGTTCTAGCATTACGATGACTTGATATGTATGCTGGATCATTTGAGATCAAATAACCAGCTAATTGATTTACTGCATTATACCCGCGTTCTTCCAACGCTTCTTCAGTCATTCTTAACACTTGTCTAATATTATCTTTTCTAATTTCGTCAGATTTAAATGACATCGTTTCGGTAATTTGTTTTGACATCGCTTGACCCTCCTTAAAGTATATACTTAATTTTAACGTAAATCATTAAAAAAATAAAGGATATGTTACAGTTTTTCCCACACTAATTGTAGTACTTCATCCACTTTGTTTACTTCTTTACCACCGGCTTGAGCAATATCTGGGCGTCCACCACCGTTTCCACCACTTGCTTGTGCTGCCATTTTAGCAATATCTCCAGCTTTCAGTCCTTTAGCGATTGCCGCTTTACTACTTGCACATACATAAATAATTTTATCAGCTTCAACTTTCACAAGGAATACAAACGAATCACTTATTTTATCTCTTAAATTTTCTGCAAACCCTTTAAGTTGGCTTCCTTCTACAAAATCAACACGACGTACAAGAACATTTAATCCACTAACTTCTTTTACTTCTTGAGCAAGCTCATTTACTTGTGACAAAATCACTTTTTGATTAAGCGCAGCTAGTTGTTTTCTCAAATTTGCATTTTCTTCTAATGCTTGTTTAACTTTTTCATCTACTTTTGAAATACCATTCATTTTTAGTGATTCTGAAATAGTTTTTAGCGTTTCATGATAAGCATTGAACTCTTCATAAGCAGCCATTTTAGTTTTGGCAGTTATACGACGAATTCCTGACCCAATACTCTCTTCGGATACAATTTTATAAATACCAATTTCTTGTGTATTTCTTACATGAGTACCACCACATAACTCTTTAGAAACATCCCCCATTGTGACTACACGAACTAAATCTCCATACTTTTCATCAAATAAAGCGATTGCTCCACAAGTTTTTGCTTGTTCAATTGTCATTAAGTCAGTAATTACTGGATTGTTGCTCATTACCATTTGATTTACTTTAACTTCAATTTCATGAAGTTGTTGCTCACTCATTTTTTCAAAATGAGTAAAATCAAATCGAGAATACTCATCACCAGCATATGAACCAGCTTGAGCAACATGATCTCCGATTACTTCTTTTAATGCACTTTGAAGCAAATGTATAGAACTATGGTTTGCTTTAATCTTAAGACGTTTTTCTTCATCAATAGTTGCAACGCATGAATTATCTAATCTTAATGTTCCTTCTGTCACCTTTACAAAATGAAGATGCTGTTGATTTGGTGCCTTAACTACATTCACTACACGTGCTTTGCATGAATCATTTATAATCCAACCACTGTCAGCGATTTGTCCCCCACTCTCAGCATAAAAACTTGTTTGCGCTAAGATGACTGCACCTTCATCAGTAATTTCATTTACTTCTTGGTTGTCTTTAAAGCATCCAATAACTGTTGTTTCGTTGCTAATTTGCTCATATCCTAAGAATGTTGATGATTTTGTAAAATTCATTAAAGCAATTGATTGACTAGACATTGATTGTTCATCAACTCGAGCATTTCGAGCACGTTGACGTTGCTCTTCCATACAAGCTTCAAATTCCGCTACATCAACACTAAAGCCATTCTCTTCAGCAATTTCAATCGTAAGTTCCTTAGGAAATCCATAAGTATCATATAATTTAAATACAACACTTCCTGCCAACTGCTTATCTTTTGAATTACTCATCGCTTCTTGCAACAATTTTTCGCCATTATTTAATGTAGCTGCAAATGTTTCTTCTTCCACTTTTACAAGACGTTCAATCAATTCTTGTCGTTGTTCAAGATTTGGATAGAATTCTTTCATAATCTCTACAACAGTATTCACAAGTTCATACATAAACGGTTTTTGAATGCCAATTTGAATACCATAACGAATCGCACGACGTAGTACACGACGTAAAACATATCCACGTCCTTCATTCGAGAATGCCGCTCCATCAGCAATTGCAAAACTTACAGTACGAATATGGTCAGCAATTACACGATATGCAATTTTGAATTCATTTTCATAAGGTTGACTCGCAAACTTTTGAGTTTGATTGATAATTGGCATAAATAAATCAGTATCAAAGTTTGTTTCTCCTTCTTGAATAATTGACACAAGACGTTCTAATCCCATTCCTGTATCAATGTTTTTTTGTGGAAGCTCTTTGTATTGAGAACGATCTAATTCAGGTTTGCAATCATATTGGCTAAACACAACGTTCCATACTTCAATGTAACGATCATTCTCTAATTCGTCAAAAAACAATTTTTCTCCTAACTCTTCTGAATCATATTTTAAACCACGGTCAAAGAAGATTTCACTGTTTGGACCTCCTGGACCCTCACCAATTTCCCAAAAGTTATCCTCAGTTTTTAGAATACGAGATGGATCAACATGACATACCTCTGTCCAAACACGATATGCAACTTCATCTTGCGGATGAATTGATACATAAAGCAATTCTTTATCTAGGCCTATCCATTTCTCATCAGTTAAAAAATTCCACGCAAATACAATTGCTTCTTCTTTAAAATAATCACCAATCGAGAAATTACCTAACATTTCAAAAAATGTATGGTGACGTGCTGTTTTACCGACATTCTCAATATCATTTGTACGAATACTTTTTTGAGCATTTGTAATACGATTACACTTTGGTGTTTCACTTCCATCAAAATATTTCTTTAATGCAGCAACACCTGAATTAATCCATAATAAAGTTGGATCATTATGCGGGATCAAACTTGCACTTGGTTCAATCATATGTCCGTGTGATGCAAAGTACTCCAAAAATAATTGTCGTACTTGATTTCCTGTAAGTTTTTTCATCTGTTTACCTCCATAAAACAAAAAAAGTTCCTGAAATAATCCAGGAACGTAAAATACGCGGTACCATCCTGATTCATACATTACTGTATGCACCTCATTTTCTCTTAACGCGAGTAACGGTGTGAATTAAACACTCTCAGAAGTAGCTTCGAAACAAATAGAGGTTTTCACCTATTCCTCTTCTCTAAAATGTATGTTTCTACTTATCTTCATCATTGATTTCTTCGAAATTATACCACATTTTTTCCCATGTGCCAACAGTTTTTATTTGATTGGTGTACATGTAGCTATGATAGGCTAATTGTGTTACAACAGCTAAAACTGGCGCTAAGACATACCCTGCTATTCCAAACAAATATCCAAAAATTAAAAATGAAAGCAGTGTAATGATTGGTTTTACATTAAGTATTTTCTTAAAAATGTAAGGTTGTAAAAAATTAGCTTCAATTTGTTGAATTGCAAATAAACCAATTAAAAGCATTATTCTTAATTCATCATAACTCACTGCATCTACAGCCACAATTAATAGTTGCCCAATCGTAGCACCTACATAAGGTATCAGATTAAAAAAACTAAGTAATACTGCAAATTCTAAAGGATGTTCAAAATCCATTAACCACAAAAAACTAAACACACCAATGAATAAAACAGTTAAGTCAATACTTAAACTTTTAATATAAAAGTACATAACATTATTACATGTTAAATAGAAGTTCTTAAATCTCAAAACAACAGGAAAATGCTTTTTTGTGACTTGAACAATACTATGTAAATCTAGTGAAATAAAATAAGCTCCAATATAACTCAATGCAACTTGTTCAAAAGAGCTAATAACTCCCAGTGTAGATTCAACAGCAACTTGCATTCCAACATTAGATTCATCACCTATTTCAATTATGTCTTGGATAAATTGATTATTTTGAAAAAAACTGGAATTTAAAATCTCAATACTTTCATTAATCAAAGTTGGTATAAATAATATCACCAATGATAATATTACAATCAAAATACTAAAGTAAACGATACTGCAACAAAGTACTCGAGATTTAAATGGAATAATTTCAATAATCGGTTCAAACAAAAACACCAAAATCAATGATAACGGAATAAAGTATATAAGTTCTACAATACCTATTAAATAATTAAATATATTCAAATAGGATAAAAGAACGCACACCAGAATTGCCACGACGAGTAATGAGATAAACTTTAGTTGTTGATTTAACTTAATCATAAATAAAATAACCCTGAGGGTTATTTCGATGCACGAGCAATTTTACGCATCATTCTACGATGATATTTGGTAGCACAATGCATTCCATTATACAATTCTTCTTCATACATCATCGCAACCGCCATCCCTGCAATACCACCTAGAATGAAAGATACACAACACTTTTTCATCACCATCACACTCCTTACACAATTAGTATGACCGAAAAAAATTTAGTTATTCAATCAACTTAGTAAGTGTAGGAACCTTAATTAAACATTGCCTGAGTTGAGCCACATCATATCGATTTGATTTAAATAAACTATTAAAATTTTTATACAGTTCGAAGTCCATCTTTGTTACTTTTAAAGCTTTAGACATTTTAGTACTCCAAAGATTAACACCAGACTTATTTTTGTTTATCATCATATAAGTTATTGCTAGCACGCAAAGTTGCATCGTATGGTATGGAAATACAACTACTTTATCTAACCATTGTTGAAGTTGATCGAATTGTTTATCACAGTAAAGTGCATACAATAGCATTTCATAGTTTAACGCTCTTAATCCATCAGTGTCACTGAGCTGCGTTATTGATAAATAACTTTCATTAATCAGACAGTTCGTGATTGTTTTATCATAATCATTTAAAAATGAATAAATCTGTGAAATGTAAATTTGTACTTTTAAGGCTTGTTTAAAGTTATATTTATATAATAACAGTTGATGAGCCACCTGATATTCATCAAGTGCATTGCAATATTGTTGTGATTGAAACATCAATCTTGCACTCATCAATGCTTTTATTCCCACTAATTCATCATTGTGGTTCATAGAGCGCATTCGTTCAACAATCTGTGCACATGAATCATACTGTTCATTTTGGAAACAATAAAAACTATGAAATAATTCATAAAACTCAACATAAGTTTGGTCAAGTTGAGATTTAACTGAATTTAAAACATGAATGTATTCATCGATGATTTCACTCTCATAACGATAAGTAACACCATACACGAATTCAATTAACGTAAAGTATGGAAGACATACCATATTTTGAATCTCATCTCGTTGTTGCTGAATTAATAAAAAGAAACATTTAGCTTCATAATGGTTTTCATAGATGACAAACCTAAGAAATTGCTTTGCATAATCATGAAACTCTAACTCTACTTTCATATTGTTTGTTACTTTAACCCTATAAATATCCTCTAATTTTTTCTTTGTTTGATTGTTAATACTTATATATTCGATTGTATTTTCAATCTTCGCAAAGTATGGACGTGAAAAACCTAGTTCTGAAAGAACATCCTTTATTTTTATCTGATTTAAAATACGTATTAATTTAAAATATGTTCCAAGTTCATTCACTTTTTTATCCTCCAATGGCAATCGACAACAAGACCACCGAAAGTGAATTTTGACATACCTGCAAAAATAATAAAAGCCAAAATTTTAACTAAAATATTGACTTTTATTTTTACATTAATTGTGTTTTAATTATAAGTTAACTTCCAAGTCTCCCTTTAAACGTGATACAAGAGTAGTATTGCGCTCATGTGTGCTTTTCTTAACGACTGAATTTAAGAAAACTTCTTTATCTCCGATTAGAATTAAGCTTTGCTTAGCTCGTGTTATCGCTGTATACAAGAAACGATTATAAAGCATGAATGATGCCTCACTCGCTATAGGCAAAATCACAATTGGGTATTCGCTTCCTTGTGATTTATGAACAGATATACAATATGCATGCGTAATGTTAATTAATTTATCTAACGTATAATCTACAATAATACCATCAAAATCTACATAAAAACGAAGTTGTTTCATTTCATCTTCATCAGGATATACAATTTCTACAAGAGTACCGATGTCTCCGTTATAAACATCATCATCAATTTGATTTTTAAGTTGCAGAATTTTATCATTCTCTCTAAATACGCGATAATTGTATCGATATTCTCGAATTCCATCACGTTTGGGATTGAGACAATCTTGTAATACACGATTTAACATATCAATACCTGAGACTCCACTATATTTAGCAGCTAACACTTGGATATCATCGACTCCAAATCCGCGCTCTTTTGCTTTATTAACTACTTGTAAAACAAGCTCTTTAATATGCTGTTGTTGGCATTCAAAAAAAGCTACATCTTGCTCAAAAGTAATCTGTTCTACTTGTTCATTTCTTACATGATGCGCTAAATTAATAACACCAGAACCATCAACTTGTCGATATATGCGCTCAAGTTGATACACGCCAAAACACTTTGAATCAATTAAGTCTGCTAGAACTTTCCCACAAGATACTGAAGGGAGTTGTCCTTCATCACCAATGATACATATTTTTTTTATTTGTGCTCCTGCTCGAAGCAAATTAGCAAATAACCAACTGTCTACCATTGAGAATTCATCAATTATTAAACAATCAATTTGCAGCGGATCAATTTCATTTTTTCCAAACGAATTTGTCTCTAAATCCCATCTTAACAAACTATGAATGGTACTACATTCTACCCCTGTTAATTCTGCTAATCTCTTTGCAGCGCGTCCTGTTGGTGCGCAACAAGCAATTTGAAAATTCGGGTAAATTCTTCTAAATAAATTAACCATGGCACGCACAACAGTTGTTTTTCCTGTTCCGGGTCCTCCTGTACAAATAGATATATCATTTTTAAAAAATCCCACAATGGCTTCTGTTTGTTTTTGCTCATATTGAATATTGTTTTCTTTCTGTAGAATTTCTATTTGAGAAAAAACATCCTCCAAATTACAAGCTACTAATTTCTCAATCGGAAATGTTTCTAGATAGCGGGAAGTATATATTTCCGCTAAGTATTGAGTGTAATGGTAAATTCTATTTTCTTCTTGAACTAGCATTTTTTTATCTAAACATGCCTGGAGTACTTGCTCAATGTCAACTTCCTTAATCCCACATTTTTGAATTAATATCTCAGGAAGGTTATGAACACTTACATAACTATCTCCACTTGCCATACAAGTATCCATCACACCACTTACTAAAGCGGCTTCTAGTCGATGACTGCTATCTCTTTCAAAACCTAAACTTAGTGCAAGGTGATCCGCTGTTTTAAATCCGATTCCATCAATATCTTCAATAAGCTGATAAGGATTGTTTCTGACAATAGAAACAGCGTTACTACCATAGGTACAATCAATTTTAATAATTGAGCGTAATCCTAGACCATGAGATTGAAAGAAAGACATATTTTTTTGCAACTCATCTTGACTTTGCTCAATTCCATTGATAATCGCATGCTTGCGCTTATCATTCATTTTGGAAACTCGATCTAAGATTGATTCATTTTCCTTGATAAGTGCAATGCAATCTTCACCTAACTCATCTACAATAACCTGTGCATACTTGCGACCAATCCCTTTAAACAATTCACTAGAGAGGAAACGAATAACCTCTTCTTTCTCACTAGGCATTAGTATATCTATACTTTGAACCGCAAACTGCATGCCATACTTTGCATGCTCAATGTAATTCCCCGTCAACTCATAGAGTTGGTTGAACTTAAAATCCTTGAAATAACCTACTATTGTAATACGCTTTTCACTCATATCGTTCAATTCAAAAGAAGCAACTAAATAATAGTTGCTTTCATTGTAAAATAGAGATTTAATAATTTTCCCACTGATTATTGAACGCTCGCTCATTTAAATTTTTATTTCCCCTTCTTTTTTTTCAAAACTTGACTTTCGTCCCTAGCTTTTTGTAACTGTGCTTTGATTTCATCTTCAATATCAATTCCCGCTAAGAAAACTTGATCAATTACACCACCACCAATAACTTGATTATCTAAATAAAATACAGCTTCTTGTCCGCATGTTACAGCAGCAATTCTTTGATCATAGGTAACTTTAACTTGTGTGTCACTTATACGCTCAATCATAACTGGATTATCCGCCTGACGATAACGAAATTTTGCAGTACATGAGATTTTTTGAGTCCAATCAATACTTGCCAACTCATTAAAATTTGATACAAGACATGAATCTGAATAAAGCAAACGATCATCACTTTGATTCGCTACGAACAGTTCATTTGTCTCAACATCTTTACCTACGACAAACCACGGACCTCCACTACCACCAATATCTAACCCTTTTCTTTGTCCAACTGTATAATAAAGCACACCTTCATGTCTTTTTAATACTCTTCCTGACATAATGTCAACAATATCTCCAGGTTTTGTCGGTAAGTAGTTTTTTAGGAATTCTTTAAAATTTCGCTCTCCAATAAAACATACTCCAGTTGAATCCTTTTTCCTTGCAATGTTTAAATCTAGCTCTAAAGCAATTTTCCTTACATCTGTTTTTTCTAGAGTTCCAAGAGGAAACAATGTTTTACTTAAAGCATTTTTAGAAATTTGTGACAAAAAATAAGTTTGATCTTTATTTTGATCCTTTGCCCTCATAAGCATTGAACCCTCTTCATTATGAACAACAGAAGCATAGTGTCCTGTTGCAACCATATCAAATCCCTGATTCATAGCATAATTCAAAAATTGATGGAACTTAATATACTTATTACAAAGTATATCCGGATTTGGTGTTCTTCCTTTTTCATATTCTGCAATAAAAGTTTGAAAAACATCATCCCAATATTCTTTTATAAAATCAACTCTCTTTAATTCTAATCCTAACATCTCTGCTACTATCTTAGCATCATTATAATCAATTTCCTGTGGGCAAACATCTTGATTCAATGTTGGGTTGCCTAATGTATCATGATTCAACATTGAATCCCAATTGCGCATAAAAGCACAAGTGACATCATATCCTTGTTCTTTCAATAAATATGCTGCAACCGCCGAATCTACACCACCTGATAAACCTACTAATACTTTCATAATATACACCTCAAATCTACTTCATTATAGCTTGTAAATAAAAAAAAAGCACGTTAATGTGCTAATTTTCTTCTCTGAGTTTACCACATGTATCATAGTGTGGGCATGTCTCATTACAATTCTCGTGTACAATCTTACGAATTTCTCGAGGAATAAATGCATCAATTTCCTCTTCATCATAACCAACCTGAAGTACTTTTGTACTTAAAATTATAGGTCGACGAAGTACAGAAGGGTTTTGCTGAATAAATCCAACAAGATCATTCATTCTCATATTATCAATATCAACATCTCCTTGTTGAATTAACTTTGACCTACGTGAAATGATATCTTCAGTACCATTTTCACTACGACTTAATAAATATTTTATCTCGTCTTTATTAAGAATTGTCTTAAAAATGTTTTTCTCTACAAAATTTAGTTCACGATCTTTAAGCCATTGTTTCACTTTACGACACGATGAACAACCTGGCGAGGAATACAATACTATCATAAGGCGACCTCCTAAAATTAGTTTAACTTATTTCAAATATGTTGTAAATCCATATTTACTACTTTTCCCTTGAAACATCCCCTTATGTATGATAAATTTAAAATACGTTGAACAAGATAAGTAAAATTACCATATGGAAACTAGAAAATTAGTGGTTGATGAAAACTAATCAAGAATGGAATTTGAATTGGGACTTGGGAGTATTGATGGCATAAGTCATCAACGGTTGCGCCGTTATCGCTTGAGAGGTATATTAAAAAATATACAAATTGGGTGGCACCGCGGTTAATCGTCCCTTCTCTCAAAATTTTTTTTATTTATAGGAGGACTCATCATGAAAAAAATGTTAAGTGGTATCAAACCATCAGGTCAATTGACATTAGGGAATTACATTGGAGCATTAAAAAATTTTGTGAAATATCAAGAAGATTATGAAATGTTTGCCTTTATTGCAAACTTACATTGTATTACTGTTTATCAAGATCCAAAAGAATTAAAGAAAAACCTCAAAGACTGTGTTGCACTTTATCTTGCATGTGGCTTAAATCCGGAAAAAGCGACAATCTTCTTACAAACTGATGTTCTAGAGCATGCTCAATTAGGTTTCATTATGGGTTGCAATACGTACCTTGGAGAACTAAATCGCATGACTCAGTACAAAGACAAGCAAGCCAAAGGAGAAACAAATCTTACTTCTGGATTTTATACCTATCCTACATTAATGAGTGCTGATATTATCATCTATGATGCAGATTATGTTCCTGTAGGAGAGGATCAAAAGCAACACGTTGAATTAGCACGTGATGTTGCAGAACGTTTTAATAATCGTTATGGAGAAACATTCAAGATACCTGAACCACTCATTCAAAAAGTAGGTGCACGTATCATGTCATTAAGTGATCCTACTAAAAAGATGAGTAAGTCAGAAGAAAGTGATAAGGGATGTATCTATCTATTAGATGAACTGAATGTAATCCGAAAGAAAATCATGTCTGCTGTAACTGATGATTTCGCTAAAGTACAATATGATCCATCTAACCAACCTGGAATAAGTAACTTACTTCAAATTCATTCATCAATATCAGGTACCCCTATTCAAGATATCGTTTCACAGTTTGAAAATGAAGGCTATGGAACATTCAAGAAAGCAGTTGCAGATGTTGTGTGCGCAGAAATTGAAAAAATTCAGAATCGATATCATGAAGTAATAAATTCAAATATGATTGAACAAGTTCTTGAAGATGGCGCTTCAAAAGCTCGCCATCTTGCTCGAAAAAAACTTAATAAAGTTCAACGCAAAGTAGGATTAGAAATAAAGAAACGATAACAATAAAAAAGTGCATCTCCACTATTTAAATCAAATAGGAGATGCACTTTTTTGTTCACATTTACACGATATCTATTAATCTTGGTGTAGTCGAAATTTCTAAAAATTCACTACATCGTTCATACTGCTTTTTCATTGTTCGAACACTGCAATCCAGATCTAAAATGTGTTGATTATTAAACACGAGATAACAACCTTTTTTGTTTCGTCCAATTTTTTTGACTTTACTAAACTGAATGTATATTGTATCTAAAGATCGTTCGCTCATAGTAGGAATAAATAGCAATCTAAAATATACAGAAACACAAATTGGGATCTTTCTTTTCACATTTATGCAATAAGAAAAAGCTTCTCTTACTCCTTTGTATGAACTTCCATACAATAAGCAGGATTCTTTCAAATAGCGAAGTGGAGTTATCTTGTCCAAACGCTTACTTCCATTCTCCAACACAAGCACAGTCGCTTGAGTTGGAGAATCATAATAAAAATATAATACATTGTTCATAATTACCCTCGTTTTCTTACGACGGCCTTGTTGTCCTTTTCTATTATACTAATATTATTTATAAATCCTAAAACTATTTTAACTAAAATGAATGAATTAACTCCTCTGCAATATCAAACGAAAATTCACCAATAGAGATTGACGGCTTTGTTTTTCCATGAAAATCAGAACCACTTGTAATAAATAACTCGTTATTTTTAGCATAATCAACATAAAATTCAACTTGCTTCGATGTATGATATGAGCTATATGCTTCAATACCGTTAATTCCAGATTTGAGTATCTTATCTAATAAATGTAGATTTTCTTTCACATTTTTTCCAGGATGAGCAAGAACAGCTACTCCACCACTAGAGTGAATCAATTCAATACAATCTTTTAATGACATAAAATTCATCTCTACATAACCAGGTTTCCCTTGTGAACATAACTCCCAATAAAATTCAACATAAGGGTTTTCACTATGAATTCCTCCAGGTTTGAACTCATTCAATTTCTCAATTGAATCATATTTATTTTGACTCAAAAGATACTCACCGATGACTTCACCTGTAATAATATTATGATTAGAAAGTTCAATCAACTTCTCTTCATCTATATCAATGTTAAAATAACTCTCAATCTTCTTTACCATTTCTATACCAGCTTCATACTCCATTTGATGGACACTTTTGCTTAACAGATGAAATCTCTCATCATCGATATTAATTTGATATCCTAAAACATGAAGTCCTACACCATCGATGTCGCAATCAATCTCTATTCCAGGAATAATCTGCATGGGTATATCATTTTCTTTTACATAATTAATTGCCTCTTGTACACTTCCCACTGAATTATGATCAGTAATTGAAAAAGTGTTCAAACCATTTGCAAAAGCCATATCAACGAGCTCTCTTGCATTATAACTTCCATCAGCACTAGTTATACTATGACTATGATAATCTTTAGTTATATTCATATCCTATCTCCTTTCAAAAAAAGCGAGAATCCTCGCTTTTTTATTCTGAGCAGCATCCTCCGCCGCATGTTTCGTCATCTGAGCAACCATTCTCACCACAACTACAGTCACCACCACAAGAGTGTTGTTGCATTTGTTGTTCATAAGCAAGAGTATCGATTACTAAACATTCAATTTCAACTTTTGCGCCCTTTGGAAGCGCAGCTACTTGCACAGTTGAACGTGCTGGAAATGGTTCATTAAAATAAGTAGCATAAATTTCATTCATATCTGTAAATTCAGCTAAATCACTCATGAATACTGTAGTTTTTACTACATGACGTAACTCAAGGTTGCACTCAGCTAGTAAAGCCTCCAAGTTTCTAATTACTTGAGCAGTTTGCTCTTTGATTCCACCAGAAACTAATTCTCCAGTATTTACATCGATTGGCAACTGCCCAGACATGTATACAAAATCTCCGAGTTTAATTCCTGCTGAATAAGGTCCGATAGCTGCTGGTGCATTGTTTGATTTAATTGGTTGATTGAACATAGAGTCCTCCTTTTAGTCTAATTCATCAATGTCAGTATAATAATAGTTTTCTTCTTCAATATGTTTCTTAATGCGTAAACGATTCAAATAATGGAATCCTGCATACAACATGTAAAACAAAAAAGCCACAAGAATAGCGACAGATAAGAAATCATTGATATTTTCAATCATGATGATCACCTCTGTTGCTATTATACAAAAATATTAATGTTTTTACAACACTATCACTTCATATAAAGCAATAAGAACCTTCCATATTTTTCTATTAATGAATAAGCATAGAATTTAATATTAAATACAAAATATAAGTAGGAGGACATGAAAATGACAAAAAAATCAAAATCTTCTCAACAAGAAAAGTTCGTAGCTGTACGCAAAAACTCTGATGGTAACTTGTGTGAATTTAAATCAAGTTCAGGTAAAGTGTATGATTACGAAATGGCATTAGAAGCTGTTGAAAAAGGCAAAATTGAGAATGCAATCTGCTTTACTGGTCGTGACGGAAAGAAACACATCCGAAGTAAAAATGACGGCAAAGATGCTTCAAATTTTTCAAAAATGAAAGAGTTCTAAAACGTAATGAAGGTGGCTATTCAGCCACCTTCATTTCATTATTGAAACTCCATATGATATGTTTAATTAAATTACCTATAATAAAATACAAAAAAACACTACGAACAGCATTAAAGAAAAACATCGCGTCCCCTACTTTATTTAAATAGTCATAAGCAGTTGCCGGAGATTGTGATGATGAAGCTATCACAACTAACCAAATGTACACTGAATATGAGAATAAGTGAGCAACATGTAAATTGATAATATGTCCTTTCGCCTTCATTAAGCTTGAGCTAACGGATTTTGCACAAGGATATAGACCACATAGTAATATCGTAAATATCAACACAATAAAATCAATATAACGAAATGATTGTATTAACGAAAGAACGAAACGAGGATAACCAATATAAAAGTCGTTTAAAAAACTATGTACTGCTCTCCCTAGCCAAGTTGAAGTGAGCACAGGACTTTGTAATAATGATAAAAAATCAGCAGTATCATTACTTATCACTAATTCAACTGCTAATCTAAAGTTTAAAAAAACTGAATAGCTAAAATACACTGCAAGAAATACTAAGATTAACGTATGAATCAATACTTTTGTTTCAAGTCTAGCTAAGATTTCCTTCATCTAAAAGCCAATCCTCTCCTTTAATTACTTCTTTCGAACTTAAGTTAGGATATCCTTGTTGACGCAATGTTTCATAGACACAAATCGCAACACAGTTAGATAAATTAAGACTTCTAGCCTCTTCTTTCATAGGTAACCTAGCACAATATTCTAGATTTCCCTTCAAAATTTCTTTGTCAATTCCAGTGCTCTCTTTTCCAAACACTAAATAAATTTCTTGATCACAGTTTGTGTAATCAAACTCCGATGGTGCTTTTTTACCATAGCGACTCATATAAATAAACAACCCTGTATCATGTTGATTTCTAAAATCTTCAAAACTATCATATAAATGAAAATCAACACTTTCCCGGTAGTCCATGCCAGAGCGCTTAAGTGACTTTTCATCCATTCGAAACCCTAATGGCTTAATTAAATGCAACTGTGCACCACTTGCTGCACATGTACGCATAATGTTCCCGGTATTTTGTGGGATTTCTGGTTGGTATAACACGACATGAATCATATTTTCATTCTCCTTTTACTCTCTAACTTTAACTTTACAAAATAGGAAACCGCAAGAAAAAACACACTAAAGCCGACAAAACTAAACGCAATCTTAAAGACTAAATCATAAAAGAATCCTTCAGGTACCATCATTATTAAAATATCTGTATTTGGGTTAAGTAGCCACAAGTCATTTGTAAACACTAATTCGTGAAACTGAATCCAAAACGCATTAAAATCTATCCATGCGAATAGCGCTATCGCTAAGAATAGTGCAAAAAATAAACCAAACGCTTGAATATAGCCCCTCACTAATAAATATATCGCTTTGTCTTTATGTATAATAAACAAAACAATTGCAATTAAAACAGCCACAATCAAACAAGCATTCCGCACATGCATTGCATTAGTATACAATATCCGAACATCTACCATATGATCAATCTCTTTTTGATTAAAAACTTCTCGCACTTCTCCATGAATTGTAGCACTTACTTCCAAATCATGATAAGTAGATTGAATGTAACCTAAGAGACGATCAGTTACTTCTAACAACTCTTCATCGCTTATTCCGATAACTTCTGCATTGTTATATTTCTGATACTCTTGTTCATAAAACTGGCGATCAAAACTTACAATGTCTAATACACTCAAAAAACTAGCTACAAGAATGCACAGGCCTACAACCGTTGCAAAAATGTGTTTACATCTCATTTAAAAACCTCACTAATTTTTCACAAGCTTTACCGCGATGGCTTATTTTATTTTTTTCTTCATCATTAATCTCAGCTAAACACGCAGCAATTTCTGGAACAAAGAAAATAGGGTCATATCCAAACCCATTCACGCCACCAATTTTTTCTGCTATCTGTCCTTCAATTTTCCCTACAAAAACTTGAGTATCTATACCTGGTCCTGCAAGTGCAATAGCACACACAAATCGACAAGAACGGTTTGTTGCATTATTCATTCTCTCCAGAATCACAGAATTTTTATAATCATAGCTTGTATCTTCACCTAAATAACGTGCTGAATAAATTCCAGGTTCCCCATTAAGTGCATCTATAACCAATCCTGAGTCATCAGATATGACCAAGTGACCTACTTTATTAGCAAAGTATTCAGCTTTAATTATGGCATTCTCTTCAAAAGTTGATCCTGTTTCCTCTACATCTAAAGTTTCACCAATATCTTTAACACTTTTAACTTGCACATCAAGTGAACTAAACATCTTACGATATTCTTCTACCTTATGTTGATTTCCTGTTGCAATAAATATTTCTTTCATCTTGATCTCCTTTAATTAATGTTTTCTATATGAAGTAAATCTAAATCAATATTAAACCATATTCGCTTTGATAGCGAATGTTTACTTGAGTAGACTAATAATTGAATTGCAATATTTTGATTATAATAGCCTTTTGTGATCGCAGTGTAGTTAAATGCTATATTTTCACTTAATATATTCGCATCAACACAATATCTGAGCATTTTTTTTCGAATGCTTTCTTCTACTGTATCTTTAAATATAGGTTGAGGTCTTTGCTTAAATAATCGATAGTAATCACTCATGAGTATTGCTTGAATTAAATCAACATCCTTAATTCTTTTTAATAAAATTTTATACAGTATCAAAAAATAATCTTTTACTTGAATTTGCTTAATTGAGCTCATCAGTTGACCGCACTCAAGAAGCACCTGAAACGGACTTTCAATAACTCCTAGCTGACTAAGTGTATGTAATGAATTATAACATCTCCCTGAGTTGTACAAACGCTCACAAGCTTTATAAACACATTCTATTTTATCAAAATCAGACTGCGCCATCCAAGCAGTACTTAGTGCACTATACGGTGCATTAACATCATATACAATCTGGTAAGTATCTTTCTGATATTTCATTTTTGTTCCTTTTAAAAGTTTTAAAATTCCGACTTGAATCTCTCTTGTCTTTGTATTGAAAAGTTGATTAAATGAATCTTCAAAAAGTACCATTGTTTCATATGGTAATCCCGCAATCAAATCTGTGTGTAATTCATATCCTTTTTCTGTTAGCTTACTAATTACTTCTACAGTTTTTTCTAAATTTTGGTATCTTTCAACAGCTTTAAGTGTTTTTTGCTGAAATGATTGAACTCCAACCTCAAATCGATATTTTGCAACTGTAGCATCATGAATCAAAAAATTCAGTACTTCTTCTGATAAACGATCAACAACAATTTCAAATTGAAATGAACAATTACACTTCAAATTCTCTAAATACCTTAGAAAACGATAACTTATTTCATCACTTGAATTAAAAGTTCGATCCAGCAGTTTCACTTGCTTTACTCGAATTGTCTCAAGTTTATCTAATTGTTCTTTAATGTATTCCCATGAAAAATGACGTACCTGATTATCAACTGAACTTAAGCAATATGTGCACCTAAATGGACATCCTCGAGATGTTTCAAAATAGAAGTATCGTTTATCCATATCATTAGAATCAATTTGCAGAAAATAGGGACTTTCAAGTTTTTCTAAATAAGAAATAGGTACTTTTGCATATGAAATCTTCGACTTGTAATGACTAGAGTAGTACCCATCAATTTCTTCCTCTTGACGAATTGCTTGCCATAAAGTTTGTTCACCCTCACCTCTTAAAACACATTCAATCGGATAGTCCAACCATTCCTCACACTCAAAGCTCACTTCTGGTCCACCAAGTATAATTCGAACCTTTGGCAATTGCTTTTTAATAAGCAAAATCCACTGCTTCATCATCTCTACATTCCAGATATATGTACTGCATGCGATTACATCCGGATTTCTTGCTACCATATCATCAACACAACGTTCGATTTCATCACGAATTGTATACTCTACAATTTCTGTATCAAACTGTGGATCGCGTGCAACATAGAGCCATCTTAAAGCTAGTGCTTTATGTATATATTTTGCGTTGAATGTCATTATTACAACTTTACTCATTATTTACCTCAATCTTTCAAAACTTTTTGATAAGCTAACCGTTCTGGATCGCTGCCTCCTACATAAACAACTCCACAATAAACATAGTTGTTTCTTGCAATTAAACGTTGCATGTTCGTATTCAATCGATGTGTATCAATTCGAATATTATTTATATTGTGTTCTAAAGCTATTTCTTGAGCGAACATCATCAAGCGACCTCCAATTCCTTGTTGCTTACTTCCGATTTTTACAGCGATTCGGTGGATTGTAACATATTCATATTGGTTTAACCATCTCCCCTGTTCAATCAGTTCATAAGTCGCTTCAGTATTGAAGCAAATTGAAATGATCCCTAGTATTTCTCCATCTTCTTCAACAAGATACGCATATCCTTGTTCTATATCATTTATCAGAGTATCCTGATTTGGCTTTCCTTCTTGCCATTGTGGAATATCATTTTTTTTAAAATAAATTTTTGAATCATCAATAATTTGCATGACTTCTTGAAGATCATCTACCTGTGTTTTTCTAAATATCATAGTTCTCCCTCTTCATTCCTATTAATTTTATCATAAAAACATAATTATTAAATGAAAGGTTCTAGAAAAATGTTCATTTTGCGAAAGAGATGCGGGAAATATTTGAAAGTGAAAATAAACCAATGTATAATAGGAAGGTATGAAAGAAGGTATAAAATGACTAAAGTAAGAACAAGATTTGCCCCAAGTCCAACGGGGTATATGCACATCGGAAATTTACGTACCGCACTTTATGAATACCTCGTTGCTAAAAAAGAAAACGACGGAGTATTTATTTTGCGTATTGAAGATACCGACCAAGGTCGCTTGGTTGAAGGTGCAACAGATATTATTTATAACACACTTGCCCAGTGTGGCCTACACCACGATGAAGGACCAGATGTTGGTGGAGACTATGGACCTTATGTACAGTCTGAACGTATGCAATCAGGTATGTACAAAGAGTATGCACATCAATTAGTTGAACTTGGTGGAGCACACTTTTGCTTCTGTAAAGAAGATGAAATCGAAAAACAAAGAGAGATTGCTAGTGCAAAGGGTGTTGCTTTCAAGTTTGTAGACTCTTGTAAAAACTTAACAAACGATGAAGTTCAAACTCGCATTAAGGCTGGTGAAACTTATGTAATTCGTCAAACAATTAACCCTGAGGGAACAACTTCGTTTGAGGATGAAGTATATGGAACTATTAGTGTAGAAAATGCATCACTTGATGAAGGGGTATTATTAAAAACAGATGGTTTCCCCACTTATAACTTTGCAAATGTAGTTGATGACCATTTAATGGAAATCACACATGTTGTACGCGGAAACGAATATTTATCAAGCACTCCAAAATACAACTTAATTTACGAATCTTTTGGATGGGACATTCCAACATATGTACACTGTCCGCCAGTAATGAAAGACGCAACAAACAAACTATCTAAACGTAATGGAGATGCATCATTCCAAGATTTAGTACAAAAAGGGTATTTACCAGAAGCAATATTAAATTATATTGCTCTACTAGGTTGGGCTCCTGAGACTGAACAAGAAATCTATACAATGGATGAACTTAAACAAGCCTTCAATGTGAAACGTATTGGAACGTCTGGAGCAATTTTTGATATTGATAAATTATCATGGATGAACGGAATGTATTTACGTAACATGGATGAAGTATCTTATTTCACCCTTATACAACCCTATTTAGAAAACAGTGTTAAAAACAAAATGTATGATCACAAAGAAATCGCTAAAATTCTTCAAGCACGTGTTACAACACTTGCAGAAATTGAAGAAATGACAGATTTCTTTGATCACTACCCTACGTTCTCAACTGAATTCTACACAAACAAAAAAATGAAGACAAACCCTGAAGTTGCACTTTCATCACTACAGGCTGTTAAAGCATCATTAAGCGAGTTAACAGAATGGACACATGATTCAATTCATAGTGCACTTATGGATTTAGTAGCGACACTAGGTGTAAAAAACGGACAAATTCTTTTCCCTGCGCGTGTTGCCTTATCTGGCAAACAATTCACACCGGGAGGAGCAATTGAAATCGCCCTTATTTTAAAGAAAAATGAGACTTTACGTCGTTTAGAAATCGCACTTACACAATTATCAACTGAATTAAATTAATAAAAAAGGGTTATGACACTTGAGCGATCAAATCGCTACAATGTGTCAAACCCTTTTTTAGTCTAACTTATTGAAAACTTCAACAAACGGACTGATTGAAATCGTTGTTGATGAAATCAAATCTGCATCAGTTGTTTTTGTATCTTCCCCCATACTTGAAACTACTTCACCTACAGTTTTCCCTACAGTATACTCTTCGAAGGCTATTACTTGTTGATCCCACTCTTTTGAGATTCCACTATACTCAGCCATACCATACTCTTCGCCTTTTTCTTTTTTAGTTGGCATTACAACACTTGTTTCCGTATTATAAACACCAGTATTAGAATAGTATCCATAATTTTGAGCAGTATCAATCAATGAAAATACAATCACTTCATCTTCTGTCAATCCCACTAAAGCGCTTGTAATTGAAATTTCAACTTTTCCTTCTGTTTCTTGAGAAGCATTTGATCCTGTAACATATAATGAAATCGCTGTTTTATATGCACTTGCTTCATTAACTTCTACTGCATTATTTACTGCTTTATCAACTGCAACAAGAAAATCACTTACTGATATTGAAACAGAGCTCACTAAATCTGAAGATGTAGGTGCCCCCGTTTCATTTAACTCAACTGCCATTGCTTCTTCCAGTGTCTTTCCAATCAAGAATTCTTCAAATGCATCGGCTTGTTCAAACCATTCTTTCGAAATTCCACTTATATCACTCATTCCATAGTCAGAACCTAATTCATCTTTTGAAAGAACTGGTGTTGAAGAATCAACTATAAATTCTCCATCACTATTAAAGTAACCATTTTGTTCAAGTGCATCTAGTTGAGCATACACAAATCTTCCATCTTGATCTAACACAACACTTGCAAGACTAGCCATAACTTTTACATATCCATCATCTTCTGTAGCATCCGTGCCAGTAAGTGAAGCACTGACTCCTAATCCTGCCTTGTATGTAACATTAGTTACAGTCTCATTTGTTTCAGTTGAATTCTCTGGTGTTGTAGCTGGTGTACTAGTTGATGTACATCCTGCTAACATCATCATAGCAAATAACACGATAATCATTTTTTTCATTTTTCTTCCTCCGTATTTCTTGATAAATATAACATGGTAAAATTAACATTAACAACACATATGCTCTTCAAATACTACAAAAAAGCAGAATCCATTATAATAGATTCTGCTTTATAAATTTGATTTAGAAAATATCATTTTGATCATCTTGATGTGAATCAACATAAATGAATTCGGTTTTCGCAATACATTCTTCAATTAGAGGAGCAAAATCAAATCGTCCCTCATGTTGTTCGCACTTAGAAATCAATGGTTTGATTACTGGCGCTTTTGGTGTGAAAATTGTACAACAATCTTCAAATGGTAAAATTGATGTAGCATATGTATCAATCTTCTTTGCAATATCAATAATTTCAAGCTTGTCATAACATATTACTGGACGAAACACAGGAATATTCACCACACTATTGATACAGTTCATACTGTCAATTGTTTGTGATGCTACCTGTCCCACACTCTCTCCAGTAACTATTGCACCACACTTACGTTGCTCGCATAACTGTTCAGCAATCCTAAACATCATACGGCGCATAATCGTGATTGCATAGCTTTCACTACAATGTTTATAAATTGCTAATTGCAAATCAGTAAATGGTACAATATGAACACGAATAGAGCCTTGATATGGAGTAATTTTTTTCGCAAGCTCAATTACTTTGGCTTGTGCTCGCTCTGAAGTATAAGGCGGAGACGCAAAATGAACGCATTCTACCGCAAGCCCTCGCTTCATGCTTAAATACCCTGCAACTGGCGAATCAATTCCACCAGAAAGTAAAAGCATGACTTTACCTCCTATTCCAGTAGGATAACCACCTGCACCTTGAATAACTTCTTTCATGACATATGTATACTCTTCACGAATCTCAATTTGAATACGAAGATCTGGGTTCTTGACATCTACTTTCCATTCTGTATTACGTAAGATTTCACCCGCAACTAAGCGATTGACATCATCACTACGTTTGTCAAAGTTTTTATCACTGCGTCGTGTTTCCACTTTAAAGGTTTTTCCAGTTGCGTTTTTTGCAACCAAGAAGCCAGTTTTTACTATTTGGTCAATATTCGACTCGATTTTAGATGCACAAGAAAACGAACTAATCCCAAAAACCTTCTTTAATCTTTCGATTACTTCTTGTTCTGGCGTATCATGAAGTTCAATATATAAACGATCATAAGTTTTAATGTACTTAAGCTGATTAAATTCTCTCAATGTATATTTGATGTTCTGTGCTAATTTTGAAATGAAATCTTTGCGATTTTTACCCTTCGTCGACAATTCACCATAACGAATTAAAATTAAATCTGTTTTAAGTTGCATAATTTTTTAAATTCTCCTTTAATACTTCTACAAAGAAATCTAAATCTTCTTTGCATGTTTCTTTATTAAAGCTCACTCGAATACTCGAACGAGCTCGTTTCATATCTTGTGTACATGCAAGTACAACTTCCGAATAAGCCTTAGAGCTCATTGTGCAAGTACTATGAGCAGATACACAAATCCCTTTTTGATTGAACGCATTCATCATCACTTCAGATGAAACATAGGGTGTTGAGAAATTCACAATATGACATACTCCTTGAAGTGATGAGTTTAATTGAACTTCATCCATTGCTTCAAGTTTTGATACCAAATATTGCTTTAAAAACTCACAATGTTTTTGTAAGCTTTTTTGATTCGCTAAAGCTAATCGAATCGTTTTTGCAAGTACAATATGTGTAAGAGCATTTGATGTGCCTCCACGTAGTGAAAATTCTTGTATTCCCCCACTTATAAGCGGAACAAGTGGCACATGCTGCTTTTTAATAAGTACTCCACTTCCTTTTAAGCCATGTATCTTGTGAGCAGAAATACTTAAACAATCAATATCTTTAATATCAAGTTCAAGTTTACCTAATGCTTGTACAGCATCAACATGAAGGAATGCTCCGCTCTTTTTTTTCACAATTTGAGCAATCTCTGAAATCGGCATAATTGAGCCAATTTCATTGTTCACCATCATAATTGAAACAAGTCCTGTATCCGGCCGAATAGCTTGTTCTAGCTGCTTTACTTCGATTACTCCATACTCGTTTACACTCAAGCGCGTAACTTCAATTCCAAAATATTTCTCTAATACATCGAAAGCATGCTTTACACTCGCATGCTCAATGTTTGTAGTTATACAATGTCTTTTTTCTTGTAATAGCGCAAGTGCAATTCCTTTAATTGTCATATTATTCGCTTCACTTGCACCACTGGTGAAAATTACTTCCTTGGTTAAAACATGAAACATCTCTGCAATTAAAGCACGACTTTTTTCTAAAAGTTGATGTACTTCTACACCCGCATCATACAAGCTCTCACTATTCGCATAATGCCTTTTTAAAAGAGTTTGATACGTATCAAGAACACTTTGATCTACTTGAGTACTACTTGCATTATCTAAATATATCATCTTTAGACACACTCTTAGAATTTTCTTCAATATTTTGTTGAATTTCTTTTGATTCAGGACAAGCAATTTCAATTGCTTCAATTGCAACTTTTAATGCGTCTGAGTAATCTCCAGAGCGATAACTTAATTCGGCACGAGTTAAATGAGAATCAATTTCTGTCGATGCTGAGCGATAGCGATTACCATACACAATTGCATCTTCAGCCCAACGTGCTACTCCTACCGTATTATTTACATTACCATGAAGCTTATAAATAAACTCACGAGATTCTTCTAAATAAGAATTTAATAAATTTACATTTAATGGCATTTCAGCAAGTAATGTCTTGATTCCAGAAGTATATTCATAAGCTTTATATAAATCTTGATGATATTGTTCAGAAATAATTGGTAATCGATGTTTTCTTACTTTAACTTGAATTTCATTTGTTACAAGTTGCAACTTCATTAATTGTTCAATTGCGCGCATCTCATCTGTCAAATTACTTTCTAAACGATCACGCAACTTATTGTATCTATTCAGCAACATATCTTCTTCTTGCTCAAGTTCTTTCATTGACACAAGAATTGTGCTTGCTGGAATTGTATTTGATGAAGATGTTTTTAGTACATCCTCTCGAGTTTCTTTCAATGCCATTCTTTTCTTTTTATATGCATCTACTTCTTCTGGGATATTAATAATCCCCATACGCTCTGCATCTCCAGCATTGACTTGGTCTAAATACTCTTCTAGTTGATTCATCATTTTTAATGTATTATCTAGTGCTGCATGTTGTGTTGTTAATTCATCAAATGATTTGGATTCATGTTCAATTTGCATATGTAATTGATTCAAACGAGTTTTATAATCCTCGAAGTTTTCCATTAATTTATCAAATTTACCATTCTTTAAATTCCCAATATCTTCTTTTAGTGTATCTTGAACAAGCTCCAAGTTTCGAGGGATATCCAAATGATCTAGGAATATTCCTCTACGACGTTCATTAGAGAATTCATTTCCTACTTGTTCAATCATTGCAGGTACTACCCCCCTACCTTCTTGAATAAGGCTTGGAATAACTTCAATAAACTGATCAAGTTCATCCAAATTAGCTTTGACCGTGATATACTCTTCGTTCGCTTTGTCATACTTAGTAGCATACATCCACTCTTCAAACAAAGTAAATCTTTTTTCACACTGAGCAATATTTTGCTCAAGTACATCAATACAAAACGAAAACACTGCATTTTTTTCATTGATGTAATTTTTGATATTTCTAAAACGATCTTTACAAGCTGTAATTTCAACACGCAAATCATTTTCTTTTTCAAGCACTACATCAAGATATGAATTTAAATCATTGATTTGCTTTTCAGCTAACTCAATTGAAGTTTTTATATCATCCAACAAACCATCAATTTTACGAAGTTTTTGTAAATGGATACTATCCTCAGCATTTGCTAAAGATTGTGCGATTTGTTTTAAATTTGCAATACATTTATCATGCAAATCTTGGTATCCAGTAACCTCTTCCATTGTAGATTCATCTAAACTTGCAATTGCTTTTGCTTTTGTAAACTTAAATGAAATCGGAATGCTTTTTAAGCCATTATATTTTTTCTCATAGTCTTCAATATGAGTTAAATATAACTTCCTTTCATTCCGTCGATATAACCACACAAGTAATATAACGATTAATAAACCAATCACAATAACTGAAATATCTACTACATCAATTTGATTATCAATTAATCTTTCTAATAACATTCCCATGAAATTCTCCCTTACCTTTACTCTATACTTGTAATTGTAACATAAAATCGATAGAATGTACTTTAAAAATCATTTAATTCCATGCATTTTTTTAATAGTCATTGACATTTAGAGCATAATTTGATAAATTTATATAGCGCCAAAACATAAGCAGCCTGCAGAGTTGTAGTAAAAAGCGTTAATATCAGGATTCCTGTCTAAAAGTAACTTGCTGCTTGTGAGCGAAATTATACATATTAACACTCTACTATCAATGATTTGCACCTGTTGTTGTTTTATAGCCATAAAACACAAGGAGGATTTTTAAATGGCAAGATACACTGGACCGGTTTGGAAAGTTTCTCGTCGCCTTAGTTTCTCAATCTTAGAAACTGGTGAAGAACTACAACGCCGCACTTACGCACCAGGTCAACACGGACCTACAAAACGTATTAAATTGAGCAACTATGGTACTCAGTTACGTGAAAAACAAAGAATTCGTCACATGTACGGAGTTAACGAACGTCAATTCCGCAATACATACGATCGCGCTTCTAAAATGAAAGGTGTGACTGGTCACAACTTATTATTCCTTTTAGAATCACGTTTAGACAATGTTGTTTATCGTTTAGGATTTGCTAGAACTCGTCGTGGAGCAAGACAACTTGTAAACCACAGCCATGTTTTAGTAAATGGTAAAAAAGTAAACATTCCTTCATTCCAAGTTAAACCTGGAATGGAAATTTCAATCAAGGAAAAATCACTAAATATGCCTTCAATTGCTGATGCATTAGAAGCTACTGTAAATACTGTTGCTTATGTAACTGTAAACAAAGAAGCTAAAAAAGGTACATTCGTAAGACTTCCTGAAAGAAATGAATTAAACCAAGAAGTAAACGAACTATTAGTAGTAGAATTCTACAACAGATAGCATTAAGCTCCTCAGGGAGCTTTTTTTATTTGCATAGAGATACATATTAGTTTATGATTTTACTAATACAGGAGGAAAATACATGATTCGATTTAATAACGACTATTCTGAAGGAGCACATCCTAAGATTATCGAGAAACTGATAGAAACAAATATGGTCCAAACTGCAGGATATGGCATGGATCAGTATTCAATGAACGCAAGAAAACTAATATTAAACGCATGTGAAGCACATGATGGGGATGTTCATTTCTTAGTAGGTGGTACACAAAGTAACACTGTAGTGATCAGTGCTACTCTTCGCCCTCATGAATGTGTAATTAGTGCTGATAGCGGGCATATCGCAACACATGAAACTGGTGCAATTGAGTCAACTGGGCATCATATCTATACATTACCAAATATCGCTGGTAAAATTAATGCAACACAAGTAGAAGAAGTGATGCAAAAACACCTTAATGATGAAGCATTCGAACATACACCAAAACCCGGGATGATATACATCTCATTTCCAACAGAAACCGGAACAATTTATTCTAAACAAGAACTGAAAGATTTATATACAGTGTGCCAAAAGTATGATTTACCTCTATTTGTTGACGGCGCAAGATTAGGATACGGGTTATGTGCTCAAACTTGTGATTTAACGTTGCCACTCATCTATAAATATAGTGATGTATTCTATATAGGTGGGACCAAAGTTGGTGCCATGTTTGGGGAAGCAGTCGTCATAAAGAAAGAATCACTGAAAAAAGATTTTCGATATTTAATAAAACGTCATGGTGGAATGTTAGCAAAAGGAAGATTACTTGGAATTCAATTCGAAACTTTATTTGAAGATGATTTGTATCTAAAAATATCAAGCAATGCAATTAACCAAGCAATGCGCATCAAACAAGCAGCATTGAAGAAAAATATTCAATTATACGATGACTCTTACACAAATCAACAATTTTTAATTTTATCTCAAACCCAAATCAAATCCTTAGAAAAAAAATATGTGTTTTCTAAATGGTGCGATTATGAAAATAAAGTTGTTGTCAGATTTTGTACAAGCTGGGCTACAAAAAAAGAAGATGTCGATCAACTCCTTCACGATATCAAAAATCTATAAAAAACTGACTCCATTTTAATGGAGTCAGTTTTAATTTTATTCGCTTAATGATGCGCCAGCACTTTGTCCAGCAATTCTTCCAAAGATAATCACATCAGCTACAGCGTTTCCACCAAGTCGATTATTTCCATGAATTCCACCAGTAACTTCACCTGCAGCATATAATCCATCGATAACATTACCATCAACATCTAATACTTCAGCATGCGTATTGATATTAACTCCACCCATAGTGTGGTGAACACCTGGTGCAATTTTAATTGCATAATAACTACCAGTATCTAATGGTTCTGCAAATGAAGTACGCCCAAATACAGGATCATAATTATCAGCTACAAACCCATTCCAAGTATCAACATTACTTACTAAGACTTCAGGATCAACCCCAATATTTTCAGCAAGTTCAGCAACAGTTTCACCTTCAACAGTTAACCCTTTTGTAATATATCCAGCAATTACAGCAGATGCATCCACCATTTTTTGATCAATAATTAAATATGCATATGAACCTTCTTGAGCAATAATTTCAGCACTAACTTCATCTCTTGTTCCGACTTCATCAACAAAGCGTGAACCAGCTTGATTCACAAGAATCGCACCATCTCCACGCAATCCTTCAGTAATTAATGCACTTGTCTCCTGCTCAACAGTTGGATGGATTTGAATATATTCCATATCAACTAAAGCTCCACCTACTGCTTCAACCATAGAGATCCCATCCCCTTGTGTCATATCAGCATTTGTTGTTACAAACCCGTCTAATTGTGGTGCGTATTCAACAACAAGCTCTGCATTTGCTCCAAAACCTCCAGTAGCAATAATCACAGCGCTTGCATTTACTGTGACTTTTTGCTCACCGTTATTTCCAACTACACCTACTGCTTTTCCATCTTCCATTAATATTTCAGTAGCACGGGTATTAAAAATAATTTCTACTCCTGCATTTGAAACTACCTCTGTTAATACAGGTACAATATAACTACCTACAGCAACCGATTGTCCTTGATCATTGACTGGCTTATGAATACGCATTACACTTGCTCCACCAAAGCTACCAACTAAATCCATCTGTGCTCCATGAGATACCAACCAATCAACTGCATCACTTGAGTTCCCCACCAAAGTATCTACAAGATCATGATCATTCAAATTTCCTCCACCAACTAGAGTATCTAATTTGAATAACTCTACTGAATCAAAATATCCTACTGGATTTTCTAAGTATTCATTGTATTGTTGCTCAACAACGTCTGTTAAATCATCAAGCTCAGGATAAGTTTCACGAGCAGTACTAATTTGTGCCAGTACCCCCGCTTCTTGTCCAAATTCATTTGTATCTTGAACAGTTGTTTTAGCTGCATTCAATCCACCAGTAGCACGAGTTGTATTCCCTCCAGAAATTCCTGTCGCTTCAAGAATAACTACTTTTGCACCTGCATTTTGGGCTTCAATCGCAGCACTTAGACCAGCACCACCAGCACCTACAACTACAACATCGGCATCTATAACTAAGTCTTCACCAACTTCAACAACAACTTCACCCATAAATTGATCCTCAGTTGCCCCTGCATCTTTTAATGCTGCTTTTACACCTTCGATAACTGCAGTACTTGCTCCTGTTGATCCAGATATTACATCAACATTCACACTTTGATGTTCTATAATCATTGGAATTAAATTATCAAATACTGGTTGTGAGTAACTTTCTGTTTCTTCAGAACTTACAACTACAATATCGCTAATCATAGAATCGGTAACAGTAACATCTAACTGAACTTCTCCCATGTAGCCTGTTCCTACCCCTGTGTAAGTCCCATCCTTTATTCCACTTTCCTCAGTGGTGCTTGTACATGCTACAAGAGCTACAGTTAAAAATAAAGACAATGTGATTTTAATAAAATTTTTCATTAATTTCTTCCTCCTTATGTCATTATAATTGATTGTTAAATAATTATCAAATAAAAAACAGTAAAAATTACTGTTTTTACTTAATCATTCAGCCAATCATTAGCAACACTAACTCTTCGTTGTCTTCCTTTAATTGGCGTATTTTGTAATTGAGTTAATACTTGCGTTCCTTTCCCATTCAATATTTCTACATAACATGAAATATCTAAAATTTGAATAATACCGATATCTTGCGCACTCATGTTAGGTAATGAACAAAGCGCTCCTACGACATCCACTGCACGTAATTTAGTTTTCTTCCCTGCATTGATATGTAAACGCAGTATTTCCTGATTCACATTTTCATTCTTATGTTGCTTTCTTTTCGCTTGTGTACCTCTTTTTTGCTCAAAAGCTGGGTAAGCTGCTTTTAATATTTCCTGACTTGGAAGTTCACTTAACACACACTCATTCCCGAGAAATAACTCCAATTCTTCAAGTGCCTGTAAATCATCACTACTCACTAGTGTAACTGCACCACCTTTATTTCCGATACGTGCTGTACGCCCAATACGATGTTGGTATGTTTCGTTCTTTAGAGGAAAATCATAATTTGCGACAAGTGATAACTCGTCGATATCAATACCTCTAGCTGCAACATCTGTTGCTACTAAAAAGCGAAAATCAGCTTTTCTAAACCTTTTCATAATATCTGTGCGATCTTTTTGATCTAGTCCGCCATGAATTCTCTCACAAGAGAAATTTCTATTTTGCAAATACTCATGCAATTCTTCTACAACAAGTTGTGTGTTGCAAAATATAATTGCACTTTCAGGATTATTGATTACTAGTAAATCCTTGATAGCCTGTTTCTTTTCCACTACATCTACACTATAAAAATATTGTTCAATGTGAGAACTATGAGACAGCTGTTCTTCAATCTCAATTAAAGTAGCTTTTTTAGACATTCGATCTGCAACACGAACAACTGACTCATTCATAGTTGCCGATAACATCATACTTACTCTGTGTTTTGGCACATAAGATAAAACTTCCTCAACCTGATCAATAAATCCCATCGCCATCATTTCATCAGCTTCATCAATAATTAGATACTTAACGTTCGATAAATCAAGTGTACCTCGCTCTAAGTGGTCTAAAATACGACCTGGTGTTCCTACAGTAACATGATTTTTTTGACTTACTTCACGAAATTGCTTTTGAAATGATTCATGTCCAATTAAACAACTACATTTGATTCGCTTAAAACGCCCTATCGCAATTACATCCTGTTGAATTTGTAATGCAAGTTCACGAGTTGGTGCGAGCACAAGCACTTGAGTTTTATTTTCTTCCCAAACGATTTGATCACATAATGGAATTGCAAAAGCCGCTGTTTTACCGCTCCCCGTTTTTGACTTTACGATTATATCCTTCCCTCTTAACAATAAAGGAATTACCTCAGTTTGAACTTTTGTCGGACTTTCATAACCTAATAAGCTTAAGCTCTTTGTGATTTCCTCACTTAAATTATACATTTTAAATTTTGTCATTTTACTACCTTACTTTCACTATGCTTTATCATAACACACAACTACCTTATAAAAAAGAAAAATCAGTAGAATCACTGACTTTTCTTTTTTACTTAACTAGTTTTTCAAAAGCATTCTGTGCAGCTTGCTGTTCAGCTTTCTTTTTACTATTTCCTTTACCTTGTCCCAGGATAATTTGATCCATCTTTACGTGTACAATAAACTCTGGTTTATTACTCGGCCCCGTCATACTTACTACTTCATATACTACACTTTTTCTTAAATCAGCCTGAACGTATTCTTGTAATTTCGTTTTAAAATCTAATTTAATAATTTCTTCAGGTCGCTCTAATAGAGTTAATATAACTTCGTCTAGTATATTTGATACAGCATCGATACCACTCTCTAAATATAGCGCTCCCAATAATGCCTCAAAGGTGTCAGCCAAAATCGAATCACGATCGCGACCGCCATTGCGCTCCTCACCTACTCCAAGCATAATAAATTGATTAAGTTCTAATTGGCGACAATAACTTGCAAGTGCTTCTTCACAAACAAGCTGCGCTCTTAAAATCGTCATTTTACCTTCACTTAGAGGATTTTTTAATTTCATTAACTTTTCACTAACCCAAAGTTGAAGCACAGCATCTCCCATAAATTCTAAACGTTCATTGTCATGCTTTGCTTGTTTATGTTCATTTAAATATGAACTATGCACAAATGCTTGTAATAAAAATTTTACGTTACCTACATTTATCCCCCTATTTTGCAACCAAGTTTGTAATTTCATAATAAGCCCTCTCAATCTATGTATCCTACCTGATGTTGATTCATTTTTATAACATGTGCTACTATTGCATGATTATCTTTAAGATTTTCGTTTAAGATAATCTGCTTAGCATCACTTCTTGCAGTATCAATAATACGTGTATCTTCGAAAATATTTCCTAAAACAAATCCTGGTAAACCACTTTGCCTTATCCCAAGTAAATCTCCAGGACCTCGTAATTTTAAGTCATACAATGAAATCTCAAAACCATCACTAGTATTTTCTAAAAAACGCAATCTATCAAGTGATTGCACTTCTTTTGTATCTGTAAGTAAGAAACAGGTTCCTGCTTTACTTCCACGCTGTACTCGACCACGTAATTGATGCAAACTACTTAGTCCAAATCGATGTGCATCATATATTACCATTGTTGTTGCGTTAACTACATTTACTCCTACTTCAACGACAGTTGTTGCAATTAATATTTGAATTTCATTTCCTTCGAATTTACGCATGATTTCATCTTTATTATCCATTTTACCATGAAGAACCGCAACTTTTGCATATTGATTAAATTCTTCTTCAAATTTCTTTGCAACACTCATCACATCTTGAGCCTGAAATGTGTCACTTTCTTCAATAGCTGCACAAACTACATAGAGTTGTTCCCTCTGTTTTAGTTTTTCAATGATTTCATTTCGTATTCTGTTAAAATTATTCTCTTCAATAAGTTTTGTAGTTACGGGTTTGCGATTTTTTGGCATTGTTTTAATCGTACTAACTTCCATGTCGCCATAAACAGTATTAGCTAGGGTGCGTGGAATTGGTGTAGCACTCATCAATATAAAATCAACTTTTTGACCTTTTTCTTTTAATTTTTTTCGTTGTTCAACTCCAAATCGATGTTGTTCATCTGCGATAACTAAACCCAGGTCATAAAAGACAACAGAATCCTGAATAATTGCATGAGTACCTATCAAAATATCAACACTACCAGCTTTTAATCTACTTAAAATATCAGCTCTTTTTGCAGCTGGAAGGCTTGAATAAATCAATTCAACGCAAAGATTTGAACCTTGAGATAATTCCAAAAAACTTTGATAATGTTGCTTTGCTAAAATTTCTGTTGGTGCCATCATTGCCGATTGCTTCTTTGATAATGCACATGCCACCATTGAAAAATATGCAACTATTGTTTTCCCACAACCAACATCTCCTTGTATTAGCCGGTACATTACTTGATCTTTTTTCATATCTTCTAAAACATCTTGAATTGCGCTTAACTGATCTGGAGTGCAATCAAACGGCAATTTATCAATCAAATCGAAAACATCTTGGTTATTAAAGTGTTTTTTATTCCCTAATGTAATGCTATGATTTTGCCTCCGGCTCATTTCAATTGCTAAATAAAACAAAAGAAATTCTTCATATTTTAATGTACGCCTTGCTTGATTAATTTCATCCCACGACTTTGGAAAGTGAATATATTGTATCGCTTTAGCCTTACTAAGTAATCGATACTTTTCTATAAACTCGTTAGGTATAAGTGTTATCAATTGTGTATAGCTTGATTCGAACACTTTTCTTACAAGTGTTTTTATTGATCTCATCTGGATTCCTTCTTTAAGTGAATACACACATTGAATTCCTAATTGTTGCTGAATTGGTTGATTCGTATATTGTATAATAGATACTCTATCTTGTCCCTCGTATCTTGCAATGAAAGTAAATCTTTCACCAACCTTTAAATTTGTAGTCCATGGACGATTAAACAAAGAAGCATTAAGATAGCTATCTTGTGTCTCAATTTGAAACTTTGTGATAGATCGATTCCCACGATAACGCACTGTACTTGGGTAACTTACAACAACACCTTCAAATAGAACTCTTTGTTTTTCTTCCCAATCTTGAAAAGGAATTACTCGATTTTCTTCATAACGAAAAGGGTATAACTGCAACAATTCTTCTGCCGTACTACAATTATACCTGTGTGCAATTTCTATTTGGTTCTTTGTACATCTACATTGCTTTAACGTCATCATCATTTCGTACACCCTTTATGTAAAAAGAGTCCATATGAACTCTTTATTCTACTGCAAAGATAAATGAGTAAACTGGTTGCTGACCAGCTACAACTTCTACTTCAATTTTATATTTTGAATCTACATAATTCACTACACGATTTACTGCTTCTTCACTAACACCATCACCTGAAATAACAGTTAAGATTTCACTATCATCAGTAATCATTTTATCAAGTAACTTGCTACAAGCTTCATACTCATCTTTTGTAGAAATGACAATATTCTTTTCGAACATCCCCATGAAGTCTCCTTCTTTGATTTCCAATCCTTCAAAAGTTGTATCTTTAATAGCATATGTCACTTGTCCAGTTTTGACATGTTCTACTGCCTGTGTCATTTCTTCAATATTTTCTTCCATCGTTACTTCTGGATTAAACATAATACATGCACTTAATCCTTGTGGAATTGTTTTAGAAGCAATTACTGAAACATTTTTTCCTTCACTTACTTCAGCTGCTTGTTGCGCTGCCAAAATAATGTTTGAATTGTTAGGTAATAAAATAATATTACGCGCATTTACTTTATTGATTGCCTCTACAAAATCTTCGGTAGACGGATTCATTGTCTGTCCCCCTGCAATAACATAATCACAACGATACTCTTTAAATAAATCACTTAACCCCTCGCCTGCAACACAAGCGATAAGTGCGAATTCTTTTTCTTCAACAATTTCTGTTGCATGCACTTCTTCTTGAATATTTGAATGTTGTTCTTGCATATTTTCAATCTTCAACTTCATAAATTCACCATAGCGTTGTCCCATATTTAAAGCATCTCCAGGTGTTAATGTATGAACATGAACTTTAACTAGTTCTTCATCTTGAACAACTACAATTGACTCACCAATACGTGCTAATGCATTTTGGAAAGCTTGTTCAGAGAATATTGCCATTCCTTTATCACTCAAACGAATAATAAATTCTGTACAATATCCAAACTCTTCACTTTCAAAATTTGTAATTACAGTTTCTGTATTTGTCGTTTGTGCTTCTTTAACAAATGGTTTCCCTAACAGAGCTGCTTGGAATCCTTCAAGGATAACGACAAGTCCTGCTCCTCCTGAATCGACTACACCAACTTCTTTCAATACAGGCAATAATTCTGGTGTGTTATCTAACGATTCCTTTGAATATTCTATAAGTTTTTCAAAAAATTCTTCAACAGTGCAAGATGGATTTGCCGTTACATATTCTTGAGCATAGAAACTCCCTTCGCGGATTACTGTTAAAATTGTCCCTTCAACTGGTCTCATTACCGCTTTATACGCAACTTCTGCACCACTTACAAAAGCTTTTGCCAATCCTTGTGCATCTAATTCATCTTGATCACTAATCGATTGATAAATCCCTCTAAAAATTTGAGATGTAATAACTCCAGAGTTCCCTCTTGCTCCCATAAGTAACCCTTTAGAAAGTTTTTTTGCTAAAACACTCAGTTGTTCAGAATGGCTATCTATTGCTGACTTTACGCCAGAACTAAAAGTCATTGACATGTTAGTTCCAGTATCACCATCTGGTACAGGAAACACATTTAGAGCATCGATTTCTTGATAACGATTACTTAAGTGGGCTGCGCCACTCACTAGCATTTCCTTAAATTTTATTCCGTTTAATGTATTCATGTTTCCTCCAATTAGCCTATTACTTTGACTCCTTGGACATAAACATTTACAATCAAGCAATCAAGCTCTAGCGTTTTCTCCAAGACATATTTTACTTTCTTTTGTACTTCTACTACTACTTCAGAGATTTTAACTCCGAAACTTATAATGATATATAAATCAAGCTCAAGCCCTTTATCTGTTTTTCTTACAACTACACCTTTTGCGTAGTTTTCTTTTTTTAGAAGTTCTGCCCAACCATCTTTCAATAGTTTTTGGCTTGCCATACCTACAACACCATAGCACTCGCTCACAACTCCACCCGCAAGTGTTGCAATTGCTTCTTGCGATATGTTGATGTTACCTAAATTTGTTAATCTTTCAATGGACATGTAAATTCCTCCTTAACTTAAATAATTATACTCAAATTCTATCATACTTCAACTTTTGTGACAAAATTTTCATCATATTCTACTTATTTTACTCGTTTTCATCGCTTTCTTGCCCATTTTCACCATCTCCTTGCTCAGCTTCTAGAGCTTCTTGTTCTTCTAGCGCCTGCTGTTCTTCTGGACATAAGCTTGTATATGCGTTCTTTGTTACTTCATCAGTATAAATACAATTCTTTTTATTTGGTAGATATGATGCAATTGCTACATAATTGTTTAATACTTCCATCGCCGAGGAAGTAGTGTAAATGTAATTACCATCTCTCATAATAACTAGTATTCCATATTTATCATATGAGTATTCATATTGGTGAATTTCTGAAATATTTTCGATGATAAGTGGGCTTATCTCTTCCATTGCTGAAACTAAATAAGCTGTTGTATCAAAATATTCAATCTGCTCCTCACCCTCATCATCAGTTGAAATAACTTCAATAATTTCATCAAAATCACTAATTAAAGGTGTCATACTCATAATTGAATTTAATGTATGATCCGCTACGATAATCTCTCCATCTCGTGTAATTAACTCTAATTGTTCTTTTATTCGATGTCCAACAATTTGCTTTTCTATTACATCAATATGTAATACACCTTGTTCGTCTAAATGAAAGTTAACCGAATCAATTAAAACAGAATCTTGTGCTTCCACCTCCAAGATATAATCGAACACAAAGATGTTTCTTGTGTCTTGATCTAAATCAAAGAATTCTAATACTTCCCTATCAGATAAGTAAATATTACCTTCTACATTGTATCCTGTAACTTTAGAGATATCACTTAGAAGATAAACACCAAATATTAGAGCAAGTCCTGTTACAATTGCCAATGAAAATGTAATAAATTGTTTTCTTTTGAAAGAGGCCTTTTTTTTATTGAAGTGATAGTCACGAATAATTTCCTCATGTACCAGTGATTCTTGAATTGGTTGTTTATCTTTATTCATTCCAATTAAACATCTCTACTTCCATAATCAATGATTGCCCATATTTTTCATGACTTGCTACTTTAATTTCATTAATCAACTCCAAAAAATCACTGGCAGATGCATCATTTTTATTAATGATAAAGTTCGCATGTTTATCAGAAACTTCTGCACCTCCAATACTTTTCCCTCGGAATCCTAACTCCTCAATACATTGCCATGCAGCACGATCAGGGAAATTTCTAAATACACTACCTGCACTTGGAAAATTAAGCGGTTGTGACTTCATACGTCTTTCTCTTCGACTTTCAATTAATTCACGAATTTCGCTTTGTGCCGAATTCGACAAATGCAAGCGAACTGCTAATATAATCCAATCTTCGTTGTCATGGAAAATAGAATGACGATAAGTAAAGTGACACTCTTCTTTGCTTAACCACACGCATTCATGATTACGATAAACTAACACTTCTTCAATAATATCTTTCATCGATGATTTATAGGCTCCGGCATTCATAAACGTAACACCACCTACCGTACCAGGTATTCCACTAGCAAATTCAAGACCACTTAACCCTTCTTTCATAGCAGCATATGCTAATGAAATAATTGAACATCCTGCTTCAGCACAGCACTGATTACCATCAAAATAATAATCACAAAAAGTATGGTCTAAACGTAAAATTACACCATCAAAATATTGATCAGAACATAACAAATTGCTTCCTTTTCCTATAATTTTGATTGGTAATTCAGCTTTTTTAATTTCCTCAACTACTTGCATTAATGCAATAACTGATTTAGGGAACACTACAAAACGAGCAACCCCACCTATACGTAATGTTGTCATTGTTTTTAAGGAAACATTTTCTTGAACATCTCCATATATCAGTAATTTATTTTTTAAATCTTGCATCTTTCTCATCCTTTAATTTTTTCATCCATTTTAGCATTTGTGTACTCGCATCACTTTGAGCACACTTTAGAGCATTCTTGCTCATTTCACTTCTTCTTATATTTGAGCTCATAATTTCATCAATTTGACCTATTATTTTTTCAGTTGATAGTTCTTTTTCTTCAATCAATACAGCAGCATTTACGTCTTGCAATGCCTTGGCATTATAGTATTGATGATTATTTGGTACGTATGGACTTGGAATTATAATTGATGGCATACCCATCGCACATATTTCCGAAGCTGTAGTCGCACCACCACGCACCACGCACAAATCTGCATTGGCCATTACTTGAATTCCATCGATATATGGTACTACTTTTACATTTTTCGCAAATGTAGTATCTCTTACGAAATCATCATAGTGTTTTTTTCCGGTTACATATAAAGTTTGGTATGGCTTATCCTTCATTTGACTCAAAGCACATTTCATAATTTGATTCACACTCGAAGATCCTAATGAGCCCATTACGACCACAACGAGTGGATTCGATGCATCTAGTCCCAATTCTTCAACTAATAGTGGTAATTTACGTGTTTCAGCAGCTTTACTAGCTTGTGGATTTCCTAAAATCTGTGTTTTTTCTTTTGGGAATTGAGTTAAATTCTCTCGATAGCATCCTACAACTGCATCAACATGTCGCGCTAAAAAACGATTGGCTTTACCAGCGTATGAGTTTTGTTCATGAATCATAGTTACTATTTTCAAACGATGTGCAGCTAATATAACAGGAACACTAATGTAATTCCCAAACCCAATGACTACATCAGGTCTCTCTTGTCGCAATAAGTTAATACAGATACGATATGACTTCATCATTAAACTTAAAGATTTAATTTTATTGACTATTCCACCATTCATTCCAGATAGTTTCAAACCAATAAACTTAAAATTAGCTGCTGGAATAACTTGTGATTCCATTCTGCGCTCATCACCTATAAAAACAATCGTTGAACTAGGCTCATTTTTTTGAATCGCCTCAGCTAAAGCTAATGCAGGATATATGTGACCACCTGTGCCACCTGTTGCTATAAGATAACGCATTACATTCACTCCTCTAACTTGTTCTATTATACCACAAATTGATTTTATTACGAATTCTTTCTTGCACTTATTATAAATCCAAATGAACACATCATCATAATTAAACTACTTCCTCCATATGAAAGAAACGGCAACGTTACACCTGTTACCGGAAACAATCCTACCACAACACCTAGATTTATTAACACTTGAATTACAAATAAGCTAGTAATACCAATAATAACGTAGCAGCAATATTTATCTTTGCATTCTTTTGCCAATTTTACACATTCTAAAAAGACTATGATATATACTAAAATAATCAAACTCGCTCCAATCCACCCCAACTCTTCTGCACAAATCGCAAAAATAAAATCCGTTTGTGGCTCTGGCAAATAGTAGTGTTTTTGCATAGATTGATTAATCCCAACTCCTAGTAAACCTCCTGGTGCAATAGCATAAAAACTCTGTATAATTTGAAACCCACTTCCTAGAGGATCACTCCAAGGATCTAAAAACGCAATGATTCTTGCTAATCGATAAGGAGCAGCTAGTATAAGACCTAATAAACCTCCCCCGCCAACAATAGCAAGTTGAACGAAATATTTCATTGGAGCCCCTGCTACAATTACCATGACAATAATACTACAAACCATTACAAGACCACTTCCAAAATCTGGTTGTAATAGAATCAACATAAAGCCTATAAATGGTATAATTAAAGGAAGAAACACATCTTTTAATGTAGTTAACCTATCTCTCATCGCAAGGATATCTGCCATAGTAAAAATACATGCAAGCTTGAAAAATTCAGAAGGTTGTATTGAAAAAACACCAACTCCAAACCAGCTCCTTGACCCATTGCGTGCCATTCCAACTCCCGGAATTAAAACAAATAATAATGTGAGAAAACAAAGCACTAACCATATCCTGTTATATTGCCGAATGAAACGCATAGAAATCCTAGATGTGATTAGAAATACTGCAAAACCAATTATAGAAAACAAAATTTGCCTTGAAATAAAATGATACGCATCGTTGTATTTCATTAATGCCCATAAATATGAGCTTGACGCAACCATTACAACACCTGTTAGTGTAAGAGTTACTATCGAAACAACTAATATTTTATCTTTAGAATGAAACATAAAAATCACCTCACATCAGTATATGAATGCAAAGCAAATTTTAGATATAATATTCAATAACCACTCGGATTACTATAGACTTAACAAGTTAACTTACTTCGAAAAAAAAAAAATTACTCTTCAATCAGAAATTTAATGAAAAAGCTAGTTTGGCACTAGCTTACTATTTATTCTTATAAAAATATTCATTTGAATCATCGGGTGCATAATATCGATTCTCTTCGTTATACTCTCTTACCACTTGACATACAGTTATTTTATAGCTCTCAAAGAGCTTTTCTTTTCCTTGTTTTTGACTTAAACGATGCGCTAAGTTGTTACGCCACTGGGCAATGTCTTCTTCACTTTCCCACACATTCATTGATAAAATTTTACCTTCGACATTTAAACTTTGAAATCTCTCAGCATTAATAAATCCCTTTACATTTGAAAGCATTGGTTTTAACTCTGCCGCAAGCTCTAAATATTTGTCAAATCCTTCTTTTGTCGGAACTACCTCAAATAGAACAATAATTTTACTCATTTTCGTACACTCTCCATATCCAATAAATATTCTTTTAACTCTAAACCTCCAGCATATCCTACAAGCTTGCCATTTCTACCTACCACTCTATGACAAGGCACCACAAAATGAAGCGGGTTTTTATTATTTGCCATTCCTACTGCTCGACTTGCATTTTCATTCCCTATCATCACTGCAATTTCTTTATATGTACGTGTTTCTCCATAAGGTATTTGGCAAAGTGCTGACCATACTTTTTCTTGAAAATTTGTACCTTTCACTTTATATTCAAAGGTAAATTCTTTACGTTTGCCTTCGAAATATTCACATAATTGATTGAATACAAAATCACTAAATTGAACTTTATTATCTGTGATGCTTCCGTAATCATCGACTTTTTTTATTGAGTGTACCACTTCATTTTCATATTCTATTCTTATAAATCCATATCTTGTTTCATAAATCGCACATTTTTTCATCATTATCTCCTTTTATTTTTAAACTCACTTTTTTTTCTGTATACAGTTATTTTTTCTTTTCTTTTTTGGCATTGGATCACTCAAAGTCGGTATTGCACCGGCTGCAATCGCCCAAAAATAAATTGCAGCAGTTGTACCATATGGAGTATATCTATTTGCATACTTTGCAAACAAAGCTGGTGTAATTTTTCGATGCCGATACAACATTCGCATTCCTCGTAAAATTGCTAAATCTCCATAACTAATTATATTCGGTCTTTGCATAGCAAACGTCATAATCATTTCAGCAGTCCATATACCAATCCCTTTTATAGAGGATAATTTGCGAATAACTTCTTCATCGCTATACAACTCTAATTCCTCAAGTATTAACTCTTTATTTACTACGCTTTGCGAGAATAGTTTGATATATTCTGCTTTGCGAAATGTCATACCACATTTTTGCAAATCATCAATTGAAATGTTTGAAATCGTCTCTACACTAATTACTTTAACTTTTTCTATCAATCTATTTCGAACAGTTGCTTGTGCAGAAACAGAGATTTGTTGACCAATGATGTGATACACTACCGATGAAAATAAATCTTCATCCAAAGGTCGATCAATCATACCTATTGTTTCGATTGCAAATTTTAACATTTTATCCCTTTGACTTAAATACTCTATTTCTTCCTGCCCATATTCAAAGTACATCTTAACTACCTCACATCTACTATTTTAAATATATCATATTTTCACTTTAATTTTATTATAATTCCAGAAAAAAGCATACCATATTGATATGCTTTCCCTATTTATTCTATTATCTTTTGTGCAAAAGCCATCCCAAAATTTTGGGCATCATTTAGCTCTTGTATTGTCGGGTTAAATTTCACCTTAAATCCTGGCATTACTTTTAATTTAAGTTGTTCAAAGCGTTCACATAAATGGCTCACAGCTTCTCCACTCCATCCGTAACTTCCAAATGCACTCGCTAACTTCTTAGAGAACGCAGGAGTAATCATACTTAGCGTTAGTGCCATAATCGGCTCAAGTGGTGCTTTTAATATTGTAGGAGATCCTAACAATATACCATCGGCATAGGAAATTTGTTTCATTACATCTTCGTGATTGTTTAATTCCATATCAAACAATTGAACATCTATTCCCTCAACCTTCTGAATTCCTTGAGCTATTGATTGAGCAAGCTTCTCAGTATAGCCGTATGCACTTACATACGCAATCACGACTGACTTTCTCCCATTTTTAATAGGAGTAGACCATGTTCTATATAAATCTAGTATCATGTCTATTTGTGTATCTACAACTGGCCCATGACCTGTACAAATCATCTTAAATTCTAATGTTGCAATTCTATCGAGTGCATTCAACACATAGGGGATTTTGAACGGACCTAAAATCATATCAAAATAATACTTGAAGGCACTGAAGTAATCATCATAGTGACTAACTTTACTCAACAACACTTCATCATGCGCATAATGTGCTCCAAATGAATCACATGTAAATAGTGTTTTTAACTCTTTACAATATGTATACATTGTATCTGGCCAATGAAGATTTGGAAGCATCATAAACTGTAAATTAACATCTGCTCCTAACGATAATGTTTCATCGTCTTTTATCGCATGAAACTTGAATTCACAATTCAAGATTTCTTTTATGTACATTTTCGCAACTGCAGTACCTACAATTATAATGTCAGGATTAATCTGTAAAATTCTAGCGATACTCCCTACATGATCTGGTTCTGTATGATTCACAATTAGATAATCGATCTTATCAATCGATATAATTGACTCAACCTTTGCTATGTATTCTTCTACAAAGTCAAGTTTAACTGTTTCAATTAAAGCTATTTTTTCACTACCTTGTAATATATAAGAATTGTATGTTGTTCCATAGGGAGTATGCATAATAATATCAAAATTTCTTAATTTAGCATCACTTACTCCTACCCATGTGAGTTGTTTATTCAAGTTTAAACTATTCATTATTGTATTCCTTTCCAACTTTATATACTTAGTTATTTTAAATGCACCTTTATTTTATTAAATTTATATACCGAAAACAATCGTTATGCATTTTACTTTCGTTCAATAAACCATAAACCTTTATCCAAATACAAATAACGTCTTTGATTTTGAATAACACATGTATATCGAATGCAGTTTTTATTATTTATATTCGCATTACATCTTTGAATAATACGGTCAATTACATATTGAACACCATTATGCCAGACAATACTCATCGGATAAATATCTCCCTTTCGATTATAGCGACAAATGACTTCCACAAATTCAAACATAAATACCTCACCTCTACTATATTATAGTTGAATTATTTTCAAGTTCAATACCATACATGAATTATTTTCATGTATATGCTTTTATCACTTGTGCTATACACCTAGTTCAAGTATAATGAAATGGGTGATTTTATGTATTTTAAAGAAAATTTACGCTATCTGCGCCATATTAATCAAGAGTCACAAAACACATTGGCCAATATGCTCAATTATAAATCTTATACTACAATTCAAAAATGGGAAGATGGGACCTCTATGCCAAGTGTTCCTGTTTTGAAGCGAATCGCTGAACACTATTGTGTTCCCTTCGAAGATTTATGTCATCGTGAACTTCAAGTCTTGAACAACGAATACACTCGTATTCCTATAATTGGTGAAGTCAAAGCAGGATACGGACTACTAGCACAAGAAAATATCACAGACTTCGAATACGTACCATTGAATGAATCACAAGGTGGTATATACTTTTATTTAGATGTTGTAGGTGACTCAATGAAAGATGCCCGTATTTTAGAAGGTGATCGTGTATTTTGTAGACAACAAAACTCTCTTGAAAATGGTGAGATCGGCGTAATCTTACTCGAAAACGAAGAGGTCACTTTAAAAAGAGTTTTATTTAAAGATGCGACAATGATATTAAAATCAGAGAATAGCACCTACCCCGAGCTTATATTTAGCGAAGATGAAATTACCAATAAAGGAATCCGAATTCTTGGTAAATTGATTCACAACAAGATTAATTTTTAGGAGGAAATTATGGAATTACTAGTTTATTATGCAGTTTGCTTAGGAGAGTACTTGCTACTTTTTTTCTTAGAATTTTTCTTCATTGATATGTTTTCTCCTTTGTTTTTTCAAGGTATTACACCACTCTGGTTTTATCTCATATTTTTACTACTAATCAATCCAATCATTGTATTCATGACATCAAAAGTGATTCTAAAACGTTTATTTCAATATGAATAAAAAGATACTTCTATAAAATTGGAAGTATCTTTTTTATTAGCCTATTCTTTGAACAAGTTATCATGGTAAGGAATTTTTAAATGTTCATATGCTTTAGTCGTAGCAACACGCCCCCTTGGAGTTCGATTCACAAACCCAATTTGAATCAAATATGGCTCATAGACATCTTCGAGTGTCAGTGGTTCTTCGCTAATCGCACTAGCTAACGACTCAAGGCCTACTGGTCCACCTTTAAATCTATCAATTATTCCCCTTAAATATCTAACATCAACCTCATCAAGTCCTAAGTTATCTACCTTAAGACGATTTAGTGCATCTTGGGCAATCTCCAACGAAATATGACCTTCATTAAGCACTTGTGCAAAGTCTCTTACTCTTCTAAATAAGCGATTCGCAATACGCGGAGTACCTCGAGAGCGTCTCGCCATCTCTACAACTGCATCTTCATCTGCACTAACTCCAAGTACACCTGCTGTCCTTGAAACGATAGAAGTTAATTGTTCAATTGAATAATATTCTAGTTTAGAGACAATCCCAAAACGATCTCGCAATGGAGCACTCAAATCACCTGCTCTTGTCGTTGCACCCACTAATGTAAATGGCGGCAAATCTAAACGAATTGAGCGTACACTTGCATCTTTCCCAACTACAATATCAATGAAGAAATCTTCCATCGCAGGATACAGTACTTCTTCAATCACTTTCGACAAACGATGAATTTCATCAATAAACAATATATCTCCAGCTTCAAGTCCAGATAAAATTGCTGCCAAATCTCCACTTCTTTCAATACTTGGTCCACTTACCGCACGAACTTTTCCACCCATTTCATTAGCTAAAATATAAGCCAAAGTAGTCTTCCCTAGTCCTGGTGGACCATATAAAAGAACATGATCAAGCGTTTCTTTTCGTTGAAGAGCTGCTTGTATAAAAACCTCTAAATTAGATTTTAAATCATCCTGCCCTATATATTCTTTGAGTTGTTGTGGACGCAATGAGACGTCATCATCATTCACCATCTGATCACCACTTAATAATCGCTCACTCATCACTTTCCTCCTATTTTATTCCTTGAAAATACAACAAAGCTGCACGAATATATTCATCCGAAGTTTTATCACCAATTGTACTTAAATGTTTTGAAACTTGATTGCACTCTGTCGTTTTATATCCTAACGCTTTTAATGCCTCTAGTGCATCACTTAACGCCTGATTAGACACCTTTTGACTGACTGCATCTGCTGGCGCAACTAGCTTCCCTTTTAAATCTAATATGATTTGCGATGCACTCTTCGCACCTATTCCAGGCATACTCTTAATAAACACAACGTCTTCACCCTCAATTGCTTGAATGATGTCATGATATTTCGCAAAGCGCAACATTCCCATAACTGTTTTAGGGCCTACTCCTTTTACTGAAATAAGACGCACAAAAAGTTGTTTTTCTGCTTTATTAAAAAATCCGAATAATGTATTTTCATCTTCACGAATATGTTGATACGTATAAACATGAACATTTTGCCCAATAGTCACACGATCAACCGAGGGAAAAAACATCTCATATCCAATTCCATAAGACTCTACTATGATGCTATCTATTTCAATTGATTCTACTGTTCCTTTTATATATGCTATCATCTAATCACCTTGTTCATTTTAACATACTTAACTTCAATGATAAAGAGCTAAATCGATCTGCAACGTAGCACTACCTTTATTTATAATATACTCTAATCATGTAATCTATCTAAATGAAAAATCTCGTATTTGATTTTAAGGGATAAACCCTATGCATCAATGACGAGATTATCTTTACATAACTTCATAAACATCTTATATTCATTAACAACTTGTCTTGGCGAAACGATAACTTATTTAACTACATCTTTCCATAAACCATGCAAATTACAGTAGGCATATACAGCAACAACAGCATCATCGTCTGTGAGTGAAAAACAGACACTTGGAGTACCTTTAAGTGGCTTTCTTTGATTTCCTTGTTTTGTCTCTAATGCAACCCACTCAATAAAATGTTCAGGTTCCATCGGGTGTGGAAGACTACCTACCATAACTTTAACCATATTACCGTCTCTTGCAACAACTGGGACGTGTTTTTCGATAGAAGCATCAACGATACCCGGAACTAATTCATGCATTTTTTCACCACAACACATCATAGGTGCTGCACCTTCATTTACAATTCCAACCATGTTTCCGCAATGTCTGCACTCGTAAAATTTCATTAAACTTCCTCCTTATAATTGTATTTGTAGTAATACAGTAGTATTTTGAGGACAAGTTATCTTATAAATATATTATATATTTAGCAACGCTAACGGTCAAGAAATATAAACAAAAAGTATACAAAGTATACTTTTTGTTTATATTTAGTCTAAAAATTCAAATCCATAATCTTTGATAAACACCATGTCACCTTCTTGGACACCGGCATCCCTTAACCCTTCATCCACACCCATTTTCTTAAGTGTATTTGCGAAACGATATACATTGGACTCATTTTCAAAGTCAGTCATATCGAACAACTTCTCAACACGCTCACCCGTAACTTGCCAACGACCATTCCCAAGATTTTTAACAATAAACGCAGGACCTGTTGGTTCAAATTTGAATAATACTCCTTCTTCGACTTCTTCTTCATTTGTAAGTGGAAACTCTGGAGTTGTAGCTAATAAATCAGCCACTTTATATAAAACTTCATCTAATCCCTCAGCAATTGCTGCCATTGCAGGATACACAACAACATTTGGATAAGCTTCCTTAAAACGTTCTAAATTCACAGGGGCATCATCTAAATCCATTTTATTAGCAATGACGATTTGTGGACGTTCAATTAATCTCATCTGATATTGCTCAAGCTCTTGATTGATAATTCGATAATCTTCAACAGGATCTCTTCCATCATTTGCACCCATATCAACAATATGAATTAATACACGACATCGTTCAATATGTCGTAGGAATTGATGCCCAAGTCCTCTTCCTTGACTTGCGCCTTCAATTAGACCTGGTAAATCAGCCATAACAAACGAGCGACCATCTGGAACTTGAACAACTCCCAAATTTGGAACAATCGTAGTAAAATGATAATCTGCGATTTCAGGTTTTGCTTTTGAAACAACAGAGAGTAACGTTGACTTCCCTACTGATGGGAAACCAACAAGACCAACATCTGCAAGAAGTTTCAATTCAATTGAAATTTCACTTTCTTGACCACTTTCACCATGTTCACAATAATCAGGTGCACTATTACGTCCTGATGCAAAGTGCCAATTTCCTCGTCCTCCGCGACCACCAGCAGCAATAACTGCACGTTGTTTATGCTTTGTTAAATCAGCAATCATCGCTCCTGTTTCATGATTCTTAACAACTGAACCAATTGGTAGCTTGATAATAACATCATCTCCATCAGCTCCATGCATTTTTTTAGTTTTTCCAACGCCACCGTCTTCAGCAACGATGAGTTTGTTATAACGTAAATCTAGTAGTGTTGATTTATTTGAATCTGCTTCAAAAATAATATCGCCACCACGACCACCATCACCACCTGAAGGACCTCCAAGCGGAACATATTTTTCTCTTCTAAAAGCAACTAAACCGTTTCCACCTTTACCAGCTTTCAGTTTTATTTTCACGCGATCTATAAACACAATTTTTCCCTCCTTTCATGTTTAAAAATAAAATCCCCATATGAGGGGATTTAAATTATGCAACAGGATAAACAGAAACTTTAGTTTTGTTTTTTCCCATACGTTCAAACTTTACAGTACCATCACATTTAGCGAATAATGTATCGTCACCACCGCGACCAACATTAGTCCCAGGATGGATTTTAGTTCCACGTTGACGGTAAAGAATTGATCCAGCGCTTGCGTATTGTCCATCAGATTTTTTAGCCCCTAAACGCTTAGAATGAGAGTCACGACCGTTTTTAGTCGACCCTGTTCCTTTTTTCGATGCGAATAACTGGATATTTAACATTAACTTCATGGCTTACACCTCCATCTTTTTTATTTTAATATATTGAGCATAACTAGTATGCACAGTTTCTAATTGAATCATTGCTATTTTTAAAATTAATTGAATTTTTTCATCTTGACTTGTTGTCGTAATTCTAAAATAGCCCTCATCTAATTTATAATCAAAACCTCCTTGACATAGTTCTACAAGAGCATTGTATGTACCATACATGATACAACTTATTCCTGCACAAACAATATCTTTTCCATGTTCAGCATAGTTTGCATGACCACTGACTTCAATTTCATAAATTAGATTATTTTGATGCTTAGTTTTGATATAAATCATAATTAAGCTTCGATTTTAGTTACAGTCAATTTTGTATAAGGTTGTCTGTGACCTTGTTTACGATGACTTGAACCATTTTTTGCTTTATATTTGAAAATAACAATTTTTTTCTCTTTACCTTGTTTTTCAACTTTGCAAGTAACTTTAGCACCAGATACATATGGAGCACCTAGTTTTAAGCTTTTGTCAGAAACAGCAACTACTTTATCAAGAACAACATCAGTTCCTTCTTCAACATCAAGTTTTTCAACGAAGATTGTTTGTCCTTCTTCTACACGAAGCTGTTTTCCACCAGTTTCAACGATTGCGTACATGTTTGCACCTCCTTCTTATTTATCATAGACTCGCCATTACAGGTGACATTTTGTTCTTAATAACCTGCTTTGAGCGGTTGCTGACCCGATAAGAGGGTTAACAACATAGTGATCTTACCACACATGCACCCCTTCGTCAACAATTTTCACAGTTTTATTGCTAGTTGTATAATACTACTTAAACATTTTCTTTTTCATCATTAATTTGGATATACTTTTCAATGGCTTCTTCACTGTAAGAAAGCAAATTCCCAAACTCTTTAGCAATATTGATTCGATTTTCTCCAAGATATTCACCGTCCTGAATCAACGATTGTTTCTTGTACTTTAAATTTAAATAATACTCAAGTATTAAAGGATCTTTATAAAATAAATACACTACTTTTCCTCTATTTAATGAAGTTGCAAACAAATCACTAATTAACAACTCGGTTTCTAAATAATAACAATTCCCATATACAGAAGTTATTTCTTTTACAAATCCTACATATTCTTTTGCTTCTTCTTCACTATTAAACGGATGACTTAAGGCAAGTCGCTTCACCCCTGCTTTAACCACTTCATTAAATGCATCAATTACTCCACAGTTATAATCAAAACTAGTCATTACTATTATCCTCTCTTTACAGTATATGGCAACAACACCTTAACATCCCCTTGATAATTTTTTTCAAATTCTATCAGAATAGCTGTTGCCTCATCCTTATCAACATCGTAAATCATCTTCAATGACTTTGCACGTAAGTTTGTCATCTTACTCGCTGCCATAATATCATTCAATCTAGCTGCACGGTGAACTAGATAAAATCTACCACATTCTTCTAAACACGATGAAACCACTTCAAACAAACTATTCAAATTCAAAGTCCCTTCATGCCTAGCGACACGTAAAAACTCATTTTTGTTTAAATTCCCTTGTTCTCCAGTATTAAAATATGGCGGATTACACACTACAACATCAACGCAAGGAACTTCACTTTCCGTAACATCGCCATGGAGTAGCGTAATATTTTCTACATTATTATCACTTAAATTTTGGCGTGCTAACTCAACCGCTTCTTCAAATATATCAATACCATAAATATGTTTAGGAGAATGTAAACTTGCATACAACATTAATGCCCCATTGTTGCATCCAATATCGAGTATTGTTTCGTCTTGTTTTACTTTCATAAAGTTTCCAAGCAAGGCTGTATCCGTATTGCAGCGAAACATATCTTTACGTTGCATTAAATAAATATCAGTTCCCGATAAATAATCTTTCCCACTATTTTGCATCTTCCTTCTTAAGTTCAAACCAAAAGTTTGAACCATCTCCTTCTTTACTCTCTACACCAAACTGGGCCTCATGTGTATCTAAAATCGCCTTTACTATTGCAAGCCCTAATCCCGTACTCTTGCTTGAGCGTTTAAAACCTTTGTCAATTTTATAATATCGATCCCAGATATACTGTATCTCTTCAGGTTTAATTCCTTTCCCCTCATCTTGTACAGAAACACGCACCGTGTCTCCAAAATCTTGGCATGTTATATAAACATTTGTACTTTCTTCACTATGTTTAATTGCATTTGAAATAAAATTATAGATTACTTGACCAATTTTCACTTCATCCGCTGATACAAAACACACCTCAGGTGTAGCAAGTTCAACATGCATATCTTTTTGTTCAAACAATCCCTTACATAGTTTTGTGATATCCCTTACTTTCAGCGCCAAGTCAAATTGAGTAACATTTAAATCATAAGTTCCAGATTGCATTTTGCTTAGTTCCGATAACTCAAGTACTAAACTATCTAAATATGTCACTTCATCAAGAATAACCTGTAAGTGCTCTTCCCGCTTCACTTTATTGTCTCCTGAGATATCTTGAATCATTTCAGCATAAGCTTTAATCATTGTCAGCGGTGTTTTAATGTCATGAGAAACGTTCGCAATTAAATCTTTACGAAGTTCATCTACTTTAGACAACTTATATGTTGCATCATTTAATGAATGTGCCAATTCTTTAGTTTCAGTAAAACTCCCCCCATCAAATTGCACATCATATTCTCCATGCGCCAATGTTCTTGCGCTTGATCGCATTTTGATAATAGGACCAGCAAGTCTTCCTGATAAAAACAATGAAATAATCAACGACAGCAAAACAACAGTTGCAGTTAGTAAAACAAACTGTGTTTGAAATACTTCGTATGTAAAATCAAGCAACTCAACTGGGCTGTTAATGTAGAGATAATATGTATCAAGTAATGCATCTACTTTTCTCGCATACAACAACATTTCTTGATTTGTATGCGTATTATCAAGTGAAATAGATGTATCTCCATTAGTAGTCGCAATAACATCTTTTAAACTATTTGAGTGACTCAGTGCACCATAACTCACACCATCTAACTCCACAGTTTGTGAAAGCATACAACTAACCCCTAAACTATCTGTCTCATAAACAATATCTCCCCATTGATTATATACAATAGCACAGACATTATTTAATACCGAAGCTTCAAATGCCTCTTCTATATGATCTGATGTTAAGTGTGCACTGCTCAATAAAGAAGATTCGATTGTATTAGCGACCTGCTCGATGGCTTGAATCTTATTATCTCGATAATAGGGGCCTGTAATTACTGTTTGAAGCATTCCAAAAAACGCTAACATACCGATAGCGAAAAATGCATAATACAACCAAATATTAAAACGAATTCCTTTGAAATCAAGTTTCAAACTTATACCCCATTCCTCTTACTGTTACTATATATTTTCGATATTCTCGCAAACTTTGACGTAACATCTTAATATGTGTATCTACAGTACGATCATCTCCATAGTAATCATAGTCCCATACTTCATCTAACAATTTCTCGCGTGATAGAGCAATATTTTTGTTCTTAACCATATACAAAAGCAAATCAATCTCTTTTGGAGTTAAATTAGCTTTCTTTTCATCTACATAGACTGCACGTCCTTCAACATCGATATGAAGCCCCTCAAAGCGTATCACTTCATTCTCTTTCCCTTTAGAGCGCTCTACAACAGCACGTACACGCGCCATCAATTCTTTTGGCGAGAACGGTTTTACTACATAGTCATCCACACCAAGTTCAAAACCAAACAATTTATCATATTCCTCTTGTCTTGCAGAGAGCATAATAATAGGAATCGCCTTCATTTTACGAATTTGTTTGCAAGCTGAAAAACCGTCTAATCTTGGCATCATAACATCTAAAATGATGCAATCATAATCATGCGCTTCAACTTTTTCAATAGCATGTAGTCCATCTTCTGCTTCATCCACTTCAAAACCATGAATTAATGCATACTCTTTGACAACTTCTCTTATTTTTACTTCATCATCTACGATTAATATTTTCGCCATTATATTCACCTCTCATTTATTCAGCATCAATCACTTGACATGATTGAATAATACATGATGTTTCTTTATCTTTTCGACCTTCAAATCTTAGATAAATTCCTTTTTCAAGAACTTCTTGGTAGCGAACATAAGTATTTGGCATAAATACTAAATCAAATTCGCTACTCTCATCTTGAACACTGACAAAAGCCATTAAATCGCCTCTCTTTGTCCGATGTTGCTTCACTCTTTGAATCATCCCAAACCCTTGAACGACACCATTCTTTTGACTCATAATCGCTAAATTAGCGAGTTGTATATTCTTTATCTTCTTCAATTGTAAAATTGGATGTGATGAAAAATAAAAACCTAATACTTGTTTTTCTCGTTGCGAACGCTCCATTACATCTTCTTTTAATGACATCATAATCGGCTTAGAAACAAGTCCTAAATCAATCCTAGTTTGACCTTCCACTTCAATTCTTACTAAATTCGCAAAACTTATAGCTTCATCTAATGATGCTCGTAAACTTTTGCGATTCACTTTGAACTCATCAAATGTTCCTGCATCTATACAACTTTCAATAACCTTTTGAGAAAAACGATACATTAGCATACGAGCCACAAAATCATAAAAATCTTTAAACTCGCCACGCTCTTCTCTTTCTTTTAATATTGCTAGGCAAGAGTTAATCCCCACATTCTTAATTGCGTAAAGCGGGAAACGCAAGCCCCCCTCTTCAACTAAATATTCACTAGAGCTTCGATTAATTGAAGGTCCTAAAACTTGAACACCACGACGTCGACACTCATCAATATATTCAGCAGTTTTACTTTCACTACCCATTACACTATTTAACAAAGACTTAAAGAACAATAAAGGAACATTGGATTTAAGATATAACATTTGATATGAAATCAAACCATACGCATAAGAGTGACTCTTATTAAAACCATAATTTGCAAACTTAAGTATTAAATCATATACATCCTTTGTCACAGAATCAGCATACCCTCTACTTTGACAACCTTGCAAGAAATCATTTTGAAGCTTTAACAATTCTTTTTCATTCTTTTTACTCATTGCCTTGCGTAATATATCTGCCTTAGCTAATGAAAAACCAGCCATCAATCTGGCAATTTGCATAATCTGTTCCTGGTAAATGATAACCCCATACGTTGGCTTAAGTATATCGACTAAATCTGGATGAATATATTCAATTCCATCCGGATTTGCGCGAGACCCCAAAAATAAATCAATATTTTGCATTGGTCCTGGACGATATAGTGCAATCGCTACAGCAACATCTTCAAAATTTGTGGGTTTCATTTTTTGAATCAACTTTCTCATACCATCTGATTCTAATTGAAAAATCCCTGCAGTATCAACTTTACCAAGACATTCATACACTTTTTGATTATCAAGTGGAATTTTTAAAATATCAAATGATGGATATTTAACCTTGATTTCTTCCACTATTTCATGAATAATCGTTAAATTTCTTAATCCTAGAAAATCCATCTTAATTAATCCTAAATCTTCAAGATGTTCCATCGTATATTGAGTCACTAACATATCTTCGTTTAGTTTTAATGTAGGGACGACTTCACTCAATGGCTTCTCACTAAGCACAATACCCGCAGCATGCATGCTCATATGTCTTGGTAATCCTTCTAGCTTTTGTGCAATCTCTAACAACTTAATATGTTGACTTGATGAATTAACAAATTGTACAAACCTTTGAGACTCTTTCATGGCACGTGCTAAAGTCATATTTACTGCATTTGGAATAGCTTTTGAAATAGCATCAATTTTACTTAATGGAACTCCCATAACTCGACCTACATCACGTATTACCTGTTTTGCACCTAGTGTTCCAAATGTAGCAATATGCGCAACACGATTATCACCATATTTTTCTTTTACATATTGAATTACTTCATCTCGACGATCATCTGGAAAATCAATATCAATGTCTGGCATCGATATCCGTTCTGGATTTAAAAATCGTTCAAACAGCAATCCATTCTCAATTGGGTCGATATGCGTAATTCCAAGACAATAAGCAACTAAAGAACCAGCCGCACTACCTCGTCCTGGACCAACATAAATTTGGTGAGCTTTCGAATACCTAACAAAATCCCACACAATTAAAAAGTAATCTTCAAATTTCATATTAATAATTGTATCTAATTCATATTTAAGCCGTTCTTTTACTTCATCAATTCCTTGTGTGCCATAACGTTTCTTCATTCCTGCAATACACAATTGCGCCAAAAACTGTGCAGAACTGATTTCAGCTGGGCACACAAATTTAGGAATTTGCGCTTTATCAAGTGATAGTGTTACATTACATAAATCACTAATCATCTCGCTACATTTTAAGTCATCTTGATCATAAATTTGTTCCATCTCAAAAGGACTAAGCATATATCTGCCACTTACTTCAACTAAACTTTTGTCGTTTATTGTTTTTTGAAGACGAATTCCATTTAAAATTCGTAATGCTTCTTCGTCATTTCGATGTGCATAATATATTTTATTTAATGCAGTACACATCACTTGATGTGTACATGCAACTTCTTTTACTAACTGATTACGAATTTTCCAAAATGAACTCTCTTGATAAGAAAGACCTAAATAAAATTCACTAATATATCTCTTTAACAAAATTATTAAGCGGTCTATTTCTAGTTGATTCGACTTAATGCACGCTTCTTCAAATATTCCTCCCTCAACAAAAAGAATAACTGCTAAATCTTGCTGGTAGTTGCAAAAAACTTCATAGCTAAATTGTGTTTTCCCATCACTAACTTGACTACTCATGTGAATAAGTGCTTGAAATCCATGATTATTTTTAGCTAGTATCACCATTGGAACAACGTACTCATCGATGACCATTTCACATTCCATTCCAAAAAGAGCTTTTAGCCCTTCTTTTTTACATTCTTTTTGAAATTCCATTGCGCCATGCATTACATTTTTATCTGTACACGCAATCGTATCATAACCGAGAGTTTTCGCTTCCTGAACTAACTGTTTTATACTTAATGTACTCTGTAAAAGTGTATAACTGCTTCTAGCATGTAAATGTGTAATCATCAACCAACACCTCTTGTATATCATAGCATATTTTAAATGATTTGATGATTAGAAGTTATGATAAATGAATATATTAATAGTATATATAAACAAAGGATTGGAGTATTATAATGGTAAACAAAACAAATAAAAAGCAGAGTTCTTCACTTGTATTTCTTAAATACTTTTTTGCAATAGCTTTGTGGTGTACTATTGGTATCGTCACTCTCTGTAGTGCATGGGCTTTAAATTACACTATTGAGACAATTAAGGAAGCTCCCCTTTACCAGACTGAAGATTTATTATCACAAAACTCTTCATTGATTCTTGACTCTAATGGACAGGTCATCGCGGAGCTTGGTGTACAGTTAAGATACAACATCTCTTATAATGACCTTCCACACACTTTAATAGACGCCTTCATTGCTATAGAAGACAGTCGCTTTTTTGTGCATAATGGATTTGATGTACCACGCTTCACCAAGGCACTACAAGAAAACATACAAGCTTCTTTAGACGCAAATGAACTCACTTTTGTACAAGGAGGCTCAACTTTAACAATGCAGCTTATCGATAATACATATTTTATAGAAAATCTTGTAGCACAAAATATCGATCCGATTGATCAAAAAATACAGGAAATTTATATATCATTAAATATTGAAAATGAATTAGATAAAGAGAGTATTTTTATCAATTATCTAAATAAACTTAACTTTGGTGCAAATATCCGCGGAATACAAAAGGCCGCTGAGTATTACTTCAATAAAAATGTGAATGAAATTACATTAAGTGAATCAGCATTGCTAGCAGGAATTGTGAATTTACCTAATTCATACAATCCGTACTATCACTTAGAGTTCGCTACCCAAAGACGTAATGAGGTACTTGATATGATGGAATATCATGGATACATCAGTGAATCTGAATGTTCACTCGCGAAGTCAATAAATATCCAAAATCAACTCACGAACAACGGTAGTGTTCATGGCAGTGACTCATATACCTATCAGAGCTACATTGATGCAGTAATTGATGAAGTTATAGATAAAACCGGTTTCGACCCTAGCACTACACCCATGGTAATACACACACATATGAAGCAAGAGATTCAGAACACAGTAGAAAGTATTCAAAACTCAGAAGTTGACTCAGTTGTGTTTCCAGATGATTTAATGCAAGTAGCTATTGCTGTCATGGATAATCAAAATGGACACATTGTTGCCTTAGGTGGTGGAAGAAACTACGAAGGTGAACGTATGTTCAATCGTGCAACAGATATGCAAAAACAACCCGGATCAAGTGTAAAACCTTTCCTTTCGTATGCACTTGCATTTGAACACTTAGGTTGGTCTACAAATCATGTGGTTGTTGATCGTCCTATTGAATATCGTGGAACTTCTACAGTACTTCACAATTTTGATGGTAAATACCGTGGCGATATGATATTGCAAGATGCTATGAGTACTTCTATGAATACCCCCGCTCTTCAAACATTACAAGAAGTAAGTGATACTATCGGAGTAGACAAAACTATTACTTATCTACAAAATATCGGATTCAGCAATGTTACTCGCAACAATTTCGATTTAGGCTATGCAATCGGAGGTTCAAGTTTCTTAAGCACACCTCTTCAGCTCGCTGGAGCACATGCAACACTTTTGAATCAAGGCGAATACATTGAACCTCACACTATTCAAAAAATTGAATTTTATAATGATACTCCTACTTACTTTAGCAATCCCGAAATAAATCAAGCATTAAGCCCAGAAGCAGCCTTCCTTGCAGCCTATTTGATGGAAGACAACGTTAGTAAGAAATATTTTAACTACATGCAAATCTTACAAAGAGACTATCCCGTCTACGCAAAAACAGGAACAACTGATTGGGGTACAGAAGGAATCACGTACGGAATCCCTGAAGGGGCAATGAAAGATAAATGGATGGTTTTTTCAACAACTGAGTATACAACATCAGTATGGATAGGCTATGACCAAGCAATCAAAGATAAAGATACTTATTTTGACTATGAAAAAAGCAAATTAAATTTGACTGGACATATTTGCAATCACTTACTTGACTCACTTTACCCCGAAAATAGTTTTCCTTCCCCTCTATATCAACCTGAAAATATTGTCGAAATTTCTTATGTCCTTGGTAGTTTCCCCTACGCCATAGCTCCAGGTTATGAGTATTTATATACAACAGGTTTAATACAAAAGAAAGATAGTGAACTTAGCAGTATATATGATCAATTAGAGGCTTCCCTATCGAGAATCAGTTTTAATCACTATGAAAATGGTGATCTTGAAATCACATTTCACTCAAACATTTCCTCTGGTAGCACGAAAAACATTTCTTTACACTCACAATACAACACCGTCATTGCCTATGGATTGCAAATATTAGATTCTAGTAAATTTATTGGGACTCCCACATATTACGCTACGATATACATAAATGGACAATACTCTCACGAAATATCTTCGCAAGATTCAACGATATGGGATTGGAGTGATCAATCTCAAATTCGAGTATGCGGATATTTTATCACAACAAGTAATTACAAAAGCAACACTGTATGCTCTAACTAAGTAAAAAGACGGACGAATCCGTCTAAAGCACAATCGCAATTACATTTCCTTTGCCACGATTCACCAACTTGGCAAGAACTCCTTGCAATCGGATTCGTGCTGTCTCTGGAATCATTGAAAGCTTTGAATTCATACCATCCTTGATTAAGTCAGAAAGCTTACGTCCAAAAATATCTGATTCCCAAATTGAATCACTATTTTCTTGGTCTCTCAATAAGTATTGAATAAGTTCTTCACTTTGATTTTTTGATCCAATTATTGGTTCAAAAATACTTTCAACATCTACTTTAATCATATGAATACTTGGTGCAACAGCTTTTATTTTAACTCCGTAGCGACCTTGTTGTTTAACAAGTTCTGGAGTTGATAATTGAATATCTGATAATGAACTCGATGCAAATCCATATCCCGTCTGCTTTACCATTTTCAACGCACTACTAATTGCATCATATTCTTTTTTGGCAATTGCAAATTCTTGTAGTATCGAGATAAGTTGTGACTTTTCACTAATATCTTCACCAAGTATTTCTTTCAATACTTGATGATATAAACCTGACACAACATCTACCTCAACATAGGCTATACCTTTCCCTGTATCTACACTTGCTAAATTAGCATTTTCAATATATTCATTTACTTGTAGTAGTTCAACAATTTGATCTACTTCACGTAACTTTGATATACTTACCATTGATTCATCAATTGTATTTGCTAAACTAAGTTTTAACCAATGATTTTCATGTAAAACACTTACCCACTTTGGTGTTTGAACGTCGATCTGTGAAACAGGAAATTCATATAAAGCTTCTCTTAAAATCGCGTGAACATCAGACTCATTCATCCGATCACAAGCTATAGGTAACACTGGAACATTGTACTTCTCTTTTAACTTATTCACTACCCCATGGCACGTAATGCCATCAGGATCTTTACTATTAACCACAATAACAAAAGGCTTCCCAATTTCAATTAGTTCATTAATTACTTGTGATTCTGGTTCAACGTACGCTTCTCTTGCCAGATCAACAATACTTCCATCTGTAGTAATTACAATACCAATCATTGAATGATCTTGAATTACTTTCTGTGTACCACATTTCGCTGCTTCATCAAATGGAATTGGTTCTTGAAACCACGGTGTGTGTACCATACGTATACCATCTTCATCTTTATATCCCTTGGCTTCTGGAAGTATATAACCAACACAATCCACAAGGCGTACCTTTACAGAAAAACCATCATCAAAAGTAATCCCTGCAGCATTATTAGGCACAAATTTTGGTTCCATTGTCATGATGGTCTTCCCTTCACCACTTTGGGGGAGTTCATCAATCATTCGACTCTTCTCGTAGTCATCGCTAACATATGGAATCACTGCTTTTTCCATAAAGTGCTTAATGAAAGTTGATTTTCCAACCCGTACCGGTCCTACAACCCCTAAGTAAATGTCTCCACCGCATCGCTCACCTATATTTTTTAATATGTCTTTCGTCTCCATAACATCCTCCTAACTAGTTGAAGTATATGCACGCTTCAACAAACTCATTACTAGTTTTAAGAGAATAATAAAAAAAGCCTACTGACTTTACAGTAGGCACTTAAATCTATTTAAAACGGTTTTTCTTTTCGTAAGTTGTATGTAATAGATGATGCGATTTATGACCGCAAGGCTCACCTAAATAGTTTGTATATAAATCTTGAATTTGCTTATTGTCATGTGATTTACGTTTAGGCATAGACACATCTTCATCATAAAGCGCTTTTGCACGTTCAACTTTCCAATCAATTGCTTTAAATCCGTTACGAATTGATGCACTAATAATAGATTGACCTCCACCATTAATACAACCTCCTGGACATCCCATAACTTCTATGAAATGATATGGTGATTTACCAGCACGTATTTCGTCCAGTAATGGTCTAACCATTTCCATACTACTTACAACTGCTATTTTCACATTCATACCAGCAATCTCGAGATCAGCAGTTTTAACTCCATTCATACCACGAATAACTTCATAGTCAACATCATCAAATGTTTTTCCTTCAAGTACTTCTTTAACTGTACGAAGAGCTGCTTCCATAACCCCACCAGTAGCACCGAAGATTACACCAGCTCCTGTATATTCACCAAACATATCTTGGTCATATTCAGAATCAGGTAGGTTAACAAAATCAATACCATACATTTTCACAAGACGTCCTAGTTCACGTGTTGTAAGTACAGCATCAACATCTTTGATGCCATCTTCAATCATTTGAGGACGTTCAATTTCAGCTTTTTTAGCAGTACATGGCATAATTGATACAACATACATATCTTTTTTATCAATGCCTTTTTTCTCTGCATAATAGCTTTTTAAAATTGCACCAAACATCATATGTGGTGACTTACATGAACTTAAATGCCCAAGTAAATCTGGATATTCAAATTCCATATAGCGCACCCATCCTGGTGAACAAGAAGTCATCATCGGTAACACTCCACCATTTTTTACACGTTGAATGAACTCAGTTCCCTCTTCCATGATTGTTAAGTCAGCTCCATAGTTTGTATCATATACACGATTAAATCCAATTTTCTTTAAGCATGTAACCATTTTACCAGTTACACGACTCCCAATTGGCATACCAAACTCTTCACCAAGTGAAGCACGAACTGCAGGTGCAGTCTGAACTACAACATGTTTTGTAGGATCATTTAATGCAGCAATTACTTCATGAATGCTTTCTTTTTCAGTTAATGCTCCTACTGGACATACATTTACACACTGTCCACATTGCATACAGTTTACATCATCAAAGCTACGATCTTGTGCTGGACCAACTTTTGTTTTGAATCCGCGGTTTTGGAACCCTAAAACTCCTAAACCTTGAACTTTTTCACAAGTTGCAACACATCTTCCGCACAATACACATTTAGATGTATCACGTACAATACCAGGTGCAACATCATCAAAAGTTTGAGAAGTAGTTTCCCCAGAATATGTAACATCACGTACATTTAATTCTTGTGCTAACTCTTGTAATTCACAATTTTGATTACGTAGGCAACTAAGACAGTTTTTGCTATGATTTGATAAGATCAATTCAACTGTATTACGACGTGCATCAATTGCACGTTCAGAATGTGTGTTTACTTCCATTCCTTCACCAACTGGATATACGCAAGCAGCAGCAAGCGTACGTGCACCTTTTACTTCAACAGTACAGACACGACATGCACCAGTTTGGTTACAATCCTTTAAAAAGCACAACGTTGGTATTTTAACTCCCGCAGATTTTGCAGCCTCAAGTACTGTTGTACCAGCTTCAACTTGCACGGGCATATTATTAATTTTAAGATTTACTAATTTCATTTTATGCACCTACTTTCTTTCAATCGCAGCGAAGCGACAACTTTCCAAACATGCACCACATTGGATACATTTCTCTTGATCAATAACATATGGCTCTTTTCCTGGAACACCTGAAATTGCTCCCACAGGACATTTCTTAGCACATAGGCTACATTTTTTACATTTAACTTCATCAATAGTAAATGCCAATAAGTTCTTACACACTCCTGCAGGACATTTGTGATCTTGTGCATGTGCCAAATATTCATCTCTGAATAATTTCATTGTAGAAAGCACAGGGTTTGGTGCAGTTTGTCCAAGTCCACATAGTGAAGTATCTTTGATTTTTTCACCAAGGTTTTCTAACTCTTCTAATGTTTTTAGTGTTCCACGACCCTCACATAAATCGTTTAGTAATTCTAGCATACGTTTTGTTCCGATACGACATGGTGTACATTTACCACAAGACTCATCTACAATGAAGTCCATATAGAAGCGTGCAACGTCAACCATACAGTTATCTTCATCAAGGATAATCATCCCACCTGACCCCATCATAGAACCAAGAGAAATTAAGTTATCAAAATCGATTGGAGTATCTAAATGTTGATCTGTTAAACATCCACCACTAGGTCCACCAGTTTGAACTGCTTTAAATGCTTTATTACCAGGAATTCCTCCACCGATTTCATAAATTACTTCACGAAGAGTAGTTCCCATTGGAATTTCTACAAGCCCAGTGTTAACAATTTTACCACCTAACGCAAATACTTTTGTTCCTTTAGATTTTTCCGTTCCGAATGATGAAAACCATTCCGCACCTTTTAAGATGATTTGAGGCATATTTGCATAAGTTTCAACATTGTTGATAATTGTAGGTTTTCTCCAAACACCACTTACCGCTGGGAATGGTGGCTTCGGCATAGGCATACCACGCTCACCTTCAATTGACATAATTAATGCAGTTTCTTCTCCACAGACAAACGCTCCTGCTCCAAGTCGAATTTCTAAATCAAAACAGAAATCAGTTCCTAGAATATTATTTCCTAATAAACCAAGTTCTTTTGCTTGTTCAATTGCAATATTTAAACGGTCAACGGCAATAGGATATTCAGCGCGAATATAAACATAACCATGTTTTGCACCAATTGCATAACCTGCAAGCATCATCGCTTCAAGTACTGAGTGTGGATCCCCCTCTAAGATAGAACGATCCATGAATGCCCCTGGATCTCCTTCATCTGCATTACAGATAACATATTTATCTCCTGGAGGCTGATCAGCAGCAAACTGCCACTTTAAACCTGTTGGGAATCCTCCTCCACCACGTCCGCGAAGACCAGATTTTTTCATCTCATCAATTACTTCTTGTGGAGTCATTTCTGTTAGTGCTTTCCCTAACGCCATGTATCCATCTTTTGCAATGTATTCGCTTATTTCTTCTGGATTAATAACACCACAGTTTTGTAAAGCAATACGTTTTTGTTTTGCATAGAAGCGAATTTTATCGATGTCAAAAATTCTTTCTTGTGTAGCTTCATCAATATCAACTAGTTCAAGTCGTTCAACACGACGTCCTTTTAAGAAATGTTCAGTTACGATTTCTTCAACATCATTTAATTTTACGTGACAATAGAATGTCTTATCTGGATGAATCGCAATAATTGGACCCTTTTGACACAATCCAAAACATCCCGTTTTTAATACCTTTACCTCACTACCTAATCCATGTTTTTCGATACTTTCTCTAAGCTGTGTTACAATTTCTCCTGAGTCAGAAGAACTACAACCTGTTCCAGCACATACCAATACGTGTATACGTTCCATAATATTCCCCTCTATTTGCTATAGTTAGCAACTGTGAATTCAGCAACTGGATGCCCTTCACCTACGTGCTCTTTTAAAATTCTTCTTGCAGTTTCTGCTGTTACTTTACAGTATGTTGTTTTTTCACCATCTTTATTGTACACTTCTACAATTGGTTCAAGTGTACACATTCCGATACATCCAGTTTGTGTTACAACACAGTTGTATCCAAAGCGAGCAGTATCTTCAACTAATGCACTTAATACTGGACGTGCGCCTGAAGCTATTCCACATGTTGCCATCCCTACTACAACTCGATAATCTTTCTCACCATCGCGTAACTCAACTTGTTTCTTTGCCTCATCACGCATTCTTTTTAAATCTTCTAATGACTTCATAAGTTCCTCCTCTTATTTTAATAGTTCTAACTGTTCAATCATATATTCTTTTAACCAAACAATAATGCTAGGCTCACATATACTAACACCTTCAAGCATTCCTTTAATTTGGTTTGTATCTAATTCAAATGTACCTCGATCACTTGTATAAGAAAATATCCAATGAATGTCCTCACTCCCTTGTATAAGAGTGACGATAGACTCTGAAATACGTCCAAGTGGTGGTGCATCCCAGTGATCTCTTTGATATTTCACACCAATAGTAGTTCCTTCGCCTACTTTAGACGTTAAGCTAAAACAACCATTACAACAATCAGCTAAACTTTTTAGAAACGGAATCCCCAATCCTACTTTCCTTGTCGTACGACTAGTATAAAATGGATTTAATACTCTTTCTTGTGTTTCTTTACTCATTCCTTTTCCATTATCAATAATTTGCAATGAAACATAGTTATGTTTTAAAGAATCTACAATTTCAACGATGATTTTATTCGAGTTCGCCGCAACAGCATTCATCGCAATATCAAGTACATACATTGAGAAATCCTGCATCATGATTTTTGTCCTCCAAGTTTTCTTTCTTCGTCACTTGAAATTGTATATTCATTTTCATGAATATCAATCAACTGATGAGCATCAGAGTTACACAACCATAAATCACAAGAAATCCATGGGTTTCTTTCTTTTACAAGTGCAACATGTGATAAATCAGTAACTTCAACTCCATCATAATCTAAACCAGGTGGGATAAACCCAAGTTGAGTCATAATCCCATTCATTTTATTCATTACATGAGCAAGCACTACAATTCCATGATGCTCATGTATAGCTTGAATTGTTGCCTCTAAGTCCGTATCAAGCGAATTAATCAACAACCACTCTTCTTCATCAACAACTTCATCTAACTCATCTAAAATAAGTTGATGTCCAAAGAAATCAGGTTTATTTTTCATTTTTACTAAGTGACAATCAATCCAATCTTGAAAAACATCAATCACATTTTGATCACTAAAGTAAGCTAACACATGCACTTCTTCTTTTGTTTGTAACTCAACCCCTATTAAATAGTCAAGTTTTACTTTTTTTGCACAGTTAATAAGACTTTTCTGTTGTTTCATCGAATTATGATCACTCACTGAAATAAGATCTAATCCTTTTAACTTAGCCATATTGACAATATTATTAGGTGTCATTAACTCATCCCCACATGGTGATAAGCAAGAATGCATATGCAAGTCATAAAATTTCATTACACACCTAAAGCTACGAGTTTTTTTACAACTTCGTACGAGCTCAATGATGATCGAATCAAAATTAAGTTTTCACTTTGAGCTTTATCAATTACATCTTGTTCAACCACTGCTCCATGAGCTACAATTACACAACTAAATTCGCAAAGAACTGCAACCGCAATCACATTTAAGTGACCTTGAACTGTGACCCATGCTTGATCTGTTTCACCATTCGCCATTACCCAACTCAACAAATCTCCGCTAAAACAACCATGTACTTCTTTGTTTAGGTCCACGTTATTTACAAGCAATTCCCATTTAGTTTCATCTAATAATTCATTTATTTTCATTTGCTTCCCTCGTCTTCATTTAGTATTCTACAATCGCAACGTTCTTTTTGATTAAGCACGATTTGTTCTGCCATTTGTCGACAACTCGCAAAACCACATGCCCCACAATCAAATTGTGGTAATGTTTCTAAAACATCATTTACTTGTTTAAACATTTTAATGCGCTCTCCCATTGATAAAATTGAAGGTCGCATCCCCATTGAATGTCTAGTAAGATTGATTGCAGATAAGTCAGCTAATTGCTGATTACCATATTCTATTTGAGTAAACACATTTTTTTGTGACTCATAAGCATTTCCCCATAGTAAGTTTCCACCAACACATCCATTCGAACAGTATGAGCAACTTAAATAGTCATAACTATTAAGCTGTGAAAACTCACAAAGTTCAAGTACCTCTTGAACTTTGCTCATTGAGTCAATATGAGCAATGGTTTTTCCGTGATCAACTTCAAACTTCATACATGTGCTTTCTATGCCTTGCTTTGATAAACATGATGGATAATCTGTTGATTTCCGATTTCGATTGATTGTCGGAAATATATCTCCAATCGATAACGCATGATCAATCTCACACATAGAATCGCCATATGGATATTTAGCAATGACTAATTTACCAACGCATTCACTAAAGTAGAAAATCCCTACATTATTTAGGTGTTCATATTTCTTCCGAAGAAGTCTTGCCGCAATCACATGTGGATAATCTAAATCAATAATTTTATCAACAAGCATTGGATATTTTACTTGTATCAGCCGATTCACAACAGGACAAAAAGATGATATTTTTGGATTAAATGATTGTTTTTCTATGCGTTTATTCAATTCATTCACGACAGATGACTCAATTTGACTCATCTCATAAACCTCATTGAATCCACATGCTAAAATCGCATCACTAACCTCACTAATTTGCTGAGCACTCTTACAATTCGCATAAATAACACTTGGTACTAAAGCGATTGAATAATCATATTGCAACACGTCAGAAAGCGTACTTCCTTTTGCTTGCAATCCTAGACTTTGACAAACCTTGATACATTGACCACAATTAATACATAATTCTTGATTAATTTGTACTCTTCCATTTGTTATTGAAATTGCATTTGTTGGACATATGCGCAAACACTTCATACATTTTGAACACTTAGCTAGTGTATAAGAAATTGCTGTCTTCATTATACTAAATTAAATCCGATCGTTAAGATAGTTCCATTTTCGCCACTCTTAATATCAAACACATCACAAACACGTTTAATATTCGGCAACCCCATTCCTGCACCAAAACCAAATTCTCGTGCCCTTTGACTTGCCGTAGAAAATCCAGGAGTCATCGCTTTTTCAATATTTGGAATACCTGGTCCAAAATCATGGAAAGTTAATTTTAAACTTCCAACTTCTTGAAGTTGAAACGTGATGTTTCCTCCTAAAGAATGAATGACCATGTTAATTTCAGCCTCATAACATGCAACAGCTACTCTTCTTAATATATCATTAGATACACCTATGTGTTTCAGTGTTTGTTTCACTTGACTAGATATTTTTCCTGCATTGACATAATCTTCACTTTTGACTTGAAATTCTAAATTCATTGCTTAAACGACTGCAAGCCCGCAATATATAATCGGCCTGACGCTTCATACATACTATAATCACTTACTAACAATGCGATTTGCATTTCCTTTGCTAACTGAATCAAATCATCAGTAATTGGTTTTGATCTTACATACACAACAAGTCGAATATCTAACATTTCAGCAGTGCGCAAAGACTGCATATTTACTAATCCTGTAAGCAATACAGTACTTTCATTTGCAGTTTGAATCATTGCTAGAGCATCACTCATTAAATCAGTCGCAAATGCATACTTATAGTCGTATTCCATCAGTCGTTCATCACCTACACAGATTATTTCTGCGCTTAGCTTTTGAGCTATCTCTTGAAGTTTCATAATCTTACTTCGCTGCTAATAAGGCAACAATTTCATCAATTACAGTTTCGTTTTCGTCTACATTTCCAAACACTTTTCCATTTAATACAACTGCTGGAGCAAGTCCGCACGCCCCAATACAACGCGTTGCATCAATCGAAAACAATCCATCACTACTTGTTCCATTCACTGCGCAGTTTGTAATTGAAGCAATCTTGTCTAAGATTTTTTGCGCTCCTTTTACATAACACGCAGTCCCCATACAGACATTTACAATATGTTTCCCTTTTGGTTCCGTAGTAAACTGTGTGTAAAAAGTAACTACTCCATACACATCCGCAACAGATGCACCTGTTGCAATTGAAATCTTTTCCATAGCTTCAAATGGAATGTAACCTAAATCATGCTGAACATCATGTAGCATAAGTTTAACAGGTCCCATTCTTCCAGTGTGCTTAGCTACGATTTCATCGATTTGTGCTAATGACTCACGGCTTAATTTTTTCACTAACTTCTCCTCCTTCTTTAGTGTTATTCAATACAATTAGATTTCTAGTTGAGATTGAATTTTCAGAATATTTGAAAAAACAAACAAAATTATAAATGCAATTTAGGTTTTATCAAAATATCCGTACATATTCATTGTAAACGATTACAGAATATACATCAATAAAAAAAGACTCAGTTTGATATAAATTTAACAAATAACTTATATTTCTGAACCTATTTTTTATAATGTATGAAAAATTGATTAATAATCTATACAAACAGACTTAATCAACATCAAAATACATGTCAATTTCGTAGTTTATTAAACTATTAGTCCGCCCTAGCAATTCCTTAGTTGCACATATCTTATCGACAACACATAATAACCAGGCTTCTTTACACGGTGGTCGTTTATCAGGTGTTTCTGGCCGCATATGTGAGAGAATCATATTTTGACTTATCTCAGATAATACAATATAGTCAAGACTCCTTACAAGTGCAATTACAGGATGTTCTTTCCCATGACTTTCCCATACGTTTTCCAATCATAACAAAAAAAATCATGAAGCATAGCACCTTGCACAAGTGACTTTATATCTATACCTGGTATCCATCTTGCAATCTTCAAGCAAGTTAACGTTACATAAATTGAATGCTGATAAGTTGTGAACTTACCGTGATGCAAAAATTCATGCATTTGTGTTAAGGGTACTATTTGATGAAGTCGTACCAACTCCTCTTTTCCTAAATCAATAATACTTCTTTGCGTATGTTACTCCCTTTATTTCACGCACATCATAACATACATTTTAAAAGAAAGAATATTAGCTAATGAAAATTTTAGAAAATTGAAAATATACTTATCGACGTTAATCTTAACTCAAGAATAGCGCCTTATTACATAATAAAACTCGCCAAAAAGCGAGTTTTGTTAATCTATTCTGATTTTAATTCTCTTGTCATTAACTCAACAAGTGACTCAGTTGGAGTTTGCCCCTCATAAAGCACACGATAAACTTGTTCAGTTATCGGCATAGAAATACCATATTTATTGGCAATCTCATGAACGACCTTCGCAGTCTTGATACCTTCGACTGTCTTTTTATTCTCTTTCCAAAACACTGATGAACTATTATCATTACCAATCTTTAGCCCTGCTTGGAAATTACGTGAATGAATTGATGTACAAGTAACAATCAAATCACCTACTCCACATAACCCTAAATAAGTTTCTGATTTCCCTCCGAAAAACGTACCAAATCTCGCCATTTCAGCTAGACCTCTAGTCATCAGCGCAGCACGTGCATTATCACCTTGACCAACACCTTGAACTACTCCGCTTGCAATAGCCATCACATTTTTTACCGCTGCACCAATTTCGGCTCCAATTACATCAGTATTGCGATAAACACGAAAGTAATCATTTGAAAACTGGGTTTGAATAAAATTTGCAACTTTTTCGTTTTCACACACCGCATTAAGCAGTGTCATTTGACGAAGTACTACTTCTTCTGCATGACTTGGTCCAATAAGTGAAACAACATCAATCAAATATTCATCCTTAACTACTCGACGAATAACTTCGCTTACTCTCTCATGTGTGATTGGATGAAACCCCTTAGCAACATTAATTATAATACTCGGCTTAGTAATCACTTCATTCAACTTTTCGCATACCCCTTCAACTTCTGAAACAGGTACCGATAAAAGAAAAATATCACAGTCGGCTAATTCACTCATCTTGAGTGTTGCTTTCATTTTAGTGTGTAATAATACATTTGGAAAATATAGTTGATTAGTCTTTTTAAAATTAATTTCTTCAATTCTTTCTGGTGTTCTTCCCCAAATTAGTGTTTCAATGTGATTATCTAATGCAACTTGTGCGAGTGCTGTACCCCAGCTACCACTTCCTAAAACACCTAATTTCATGTTAGTCACGCTTCCTTATCATAATATGGATTGGTGATCCAGTAAATTCAAAGGCATTACGAATACTGTTTTCTATATATCTTTGGTAACTAAAGTGCATTAACTCTGTATCATTAACAAACAAAATAAATGTTGGCGGAGATACTGCAACTTGCGAAGCATAGTAAATTTTACAACGTTTTCCATTGTGTGTCGGTGCTGGTGTAATAAGTTGAGCATCTAATACAACTTCATTTAGTACATTTGTAGCAATACGTAATTTAGAATAGTTGTATACTTCTTCAATTAGTGGAAATAGCGTATGCACTCTTTGTTTTGTCAATGCACTAACAAATGCCACCGGTGCATATGTAAGATAAACAAAATCAGTACGAATGCGCTCTGTAATTTTATGCATAGTTTTATCATCTTTTTCAACTTGATCCCACTTATTATATACAATAATAATTGGCTTTCCTGCTTCATGAGCATATCCAGCAACGTGCTTATCTTGTTCGCGTACTCCCGCTTCACCATCAATTAAGAACAACACAACATCTGCACGCTCAATCGCACTCATCGCACGTAAAACTGAGTATTTTTCAATGTTTTCATAAATTTTACCGCGTTTACGAATTCCAGCAGTATCAATTACAACATAATCATTACCATCTTTTGTAAATGCTGTATCGACAGCATCCCTAGTTGTTCCTTCAATTTCACTAACAATAACACGTTCTTCATTTAATATAGCATTTACTAAACTAGATTTCCCTACATTTGGTCGTCCAATTAACGCAAAAGAAATTGCATTACTATGTTCCTTTTGTTTTTTTGTTGGTAATTTTGCGATACACTCATCAAGGACATCACCAACACCGATACCATGAACACCACTTACTGCAATTGGAGTTGCATCCAAACCAAGTGAATAAAACTCATAAATGTTATCAATTAGATGTGTATCATCAATTTTATTTACAAGCAATAATACTGGTTTATCCGTTTTAGCTAACATACGTGCAATAAATTCATCATCATATGTAATTCCATCTCTCCCATTAACCACAAATAAAATAACATCAGCTTCTTCAATTGCGATTTCTACTTGTGCCTTAATTTCAACTTGGAACGGCTGATCAATCAACTGAATTCCTCCAGTATCAATAACACGTAGGTTTCTCGTTAACCATTCACATTTCCCATAAATTCGATCACGAGTAACTCCAGGTGTATCTTCGACAATTGATACCCTTTCTCCCACAATTCGATTAAATACTGTTGATTTTCCTACATTTGGGCGACCAACTATCGCTAAAACTCCATCAATCATGTTGTACCTCCTTTAAGATACGTTTAACTATATTAAAAATCGTATCTGCTACTTCATTCACACTCATATTGGAAGCATCGACTTCAATTGCATCCGATGCTTTTGTAAGTGGAGAATACTTCCGGTTCATATCTTGATAATCCCTCGCAATTATTTCCCTCTTAATTTGATTCAAATCACTTTTAATTGATTTTTCAATGTTTTCTTTGTGACGTCTCAATGCTCTTGTCTCAGGACTAGCCACTAGAAATATCTTACATTCTGCATCTTTTAATACAACCGTACCAATATCTCGTCCATCCATAATTACTCCTTTGGATTTTGCCATATCTTGTTGTAATTTAACAAGATACTCACGCACCTTCACATGAGCTGAGACTATTGATGAATTCATTGATACTTCATTCAATCTTATTTCACTAGACACGTCTTTTCCATCAAGAATAACTTTTCCATCACTTGTAAGTTCAATCGTTGTTTTCATTAACATTTGAACTAAAGCTACTTCATTTTGTAAATCAATCTTGTTAGATAAAGCCTTGTAGGCAACACAGCGATACATCGCCCCAGTATCTAGATGTACATAATTCATAGTTTTTGCCAAATGCTTTGCAACAGTACTTTTACCCGCTGCACTTGGACCATCAATCGCTATGTTAATCTTCATTTTTACCTCACTACATAAACAATAAGTACAATAAAATACCAGCTACAATTAACACTGCAATAATTAACACAATGATAATAATATTTAATATTTGATTTCCACTACCTGTTTCTTCTATCTCTTCATTTTTAAAACTATTAATTTCTAAGCGAGTATCTCTAGTCTCACTTAAATCTCTTACCTTTATTTCATTTTTAAATCTAGGCTCATTAATTTCATCAAGTGAATTAAGCTCTTCATCCGTTTGCAATAAACGTAAAAATGGTTTTTCTTTTTTTACTACTACTTCTTCAATTTGTGGTTCCTCAATAATTGTTTCTTCTTCATATGTCGGATTTGCTAATTCATCCATACTCGCTAACTCATTTGAAATTGATTTTTTTAACTCTTGAGTAGCAGCAATTCTTTCTTGTTGTTCAGGTGTTAACTCCTCGACAATAAATTCCTCATATACTTCTTGAACTTGTTGGTTACTTTCCTGAGCTCTTTCTAGCTCTTCTTGAATCTCATTTACTTCATGAAATGAACCATCTCTTATCTCAGAACGAATGCTATTAAACACATCAATTGATGTGTTTGCATTTGAAATATATCCTTTTTTCAAATTATATTCTTTAATTTCACTTATTGCTTCATCTAAATATTCATTAGAAAAATCAGTCATTTCGATTGTGTTATACAAGTTTGGTTGATCATCCTCTTGTTTAATTGGTGTTTCTTCAACATCAATTGATATAACTGCATCTCCTTCATCATCAAAATACGCTTCTCTTCTAACGTGTATAGGATCATGCTTACTGTCCTCAATAATTTTAACACTATCAAATTGAGTTGAATCAATTTGCTTTAAACGCTCCGCAAAAGAAGTTAACTCTGTTGATGTAAGTTGCGTATCCCCATCATTAATTAATTCTTCTCTTAAATGCGCGTATTTTTTTACTCTAGATATCTTTTCCATAATCAACCTCCATCTTTATTATTATACCAAATTATCACAAGTATTGCTGTTTTATTTTTCAAACTCACTCTACTTTTCTAAATCAAGTAAAAACAACTCAATTCTACGCAACGCTTCTTTAATTTCATCAATACTATAAGCATATGAAATTCTCACATACCCTTCGCCTGGAACACCAAAAGCATTGCCAGGTACTACCGCCACTTGCTGCGCTTTCAAAAGAGCCATACAAAATTCATAAGAAGACATTCCAGTATGTTCAATACTAAAAAACACATAAAATGCTCCGCTTGGCACAGGACACGTAAGTCCCATTCGATTTAAGTTGTTTACAAGAAAATTACGCCTCTGTAAAAAAGACTTCTTCATTTCAACACATCTATAATCACAGTTTTTTACCGCTTCGATGGCCGCATATTGAGTAATTGTTGAAGGACACATGATTGTAAATTCATGAATGCGATTAAAATAATGAATTAAAGTCTTATGAGCACAAAGATACCCCAAGCGCCACCCCGTCATCGCATAAGCTTTAGATAACCCGTTTAATACAATGACTTGATCTTTTATTTCATTAAACTGCGCAAGTGAACAATGTTCACTCTCATAATTAAGTTCAGCATAAATCTCATCAGATAAAACTAATATTCCCGAATTCTTAATTACTTCAACAAGCTCAGCATAATCACCGAATTCCATAATACTACCAGTAGGATTATTTGGATAGTTGATTAAAAGTAATTTTGTTTTTGGTGTAATTGCATCAACAAGATCTTGTTTCGTTAACTTGAAATCATCTTTCTCTTTTGCTTCTATAACTTTTACAACACCACCAGATAAAATGATTGTTGGTTCATAGGCAACATAACTAGGTTGCACTACAATGACTTCATCTCCTGGATTAATAAGCGCCCTCATTACTAGATCGATCCCCTCACTCGCTCCTACCGTAAGTAAAATTTGTGAACTTGGATCATATTCTATTTGAAATCTTCGTCTCAAATAATTGGCAATCTCTTTTCTTAGTTCTATTAATCCTAAACTACTCGTATAAAATGTATATCCTTGATTAATTGCGTGAATTGCTTCAGATCTTATTGACCATGGCGTATCAAAATCAGGTTCACCTACCCCTAAAGAAATTACATTAGGAGTAATGCTTGCTAACTCAAATAACTCACCAATCAATGAGCCCTTTACATTTGCAAGGCGATTGCTTATATACTTTTCCATTATGGTGTAACTACAAGACGACTTCGCGTACTTTCACCTTCCATTAAAGAAACTCCTTCAACCTTATACTGTTTTAAAACAAAGTGAGTAACTGTTCCTCTTACTCCATCGATTGGCGCTAACTTTTGTCCTACAAAATCCGCTACTTCTCTCATCGTTCGTCCCTTGATAATAACTGTAAACTCAAAAGCTCCACTCATTAAATATAGTGAGCTAACTTCAGGATATTTTATAATGGCTTCAGCAACTTTATCATATCCTTTATCACGTTCAGGAATCGCATTTACTTGAATAAGCGCTAGAACTTTCTCACTATTGGTTTTATCCCAGTTAATCACAGTGTGAAATCCACAAATGATTTTATTTTTTTCTAAAGCCTTGATTCGCTGTTCAACACTTTCAACATCACTATTGATTATATCTGCTAAATCTTGAACATTACATCGTGCATTTAGTTCTAATACTTCTAATAATAAATTATCTTGCATATTCTCCACCTCTACTATACATTTTAGCTTTTATCTATTACTTTCGCAAGAAGATGCTCATATAAAAAAATCGCAATTAAGCGATTTATGCACGACTTGAGTATTTACCGTCAGAAGTTGATACTAAAACCATTTCTCCCTGTTCAATAAACAGAGGTACACGAATTTCAAGCCCAGTTGTACAAACAGCATTTTTTGATGCATTTGTCGCTGTATCCCCTTTTACTGCTGGTTCACACTCAGCAATTTCAAGCGCAACTTTATCTGGAAGAATCACACCTAGAATCTCAGTTTCATAAGTTGAGATAGTTACAATATCATTCTCTTTCAAAAATTTCATTTCCCATTTAAGACGATCCTTATTGATTTCGATCTGATCATAAGTACTCATATCCATAAATACTAATGCATCACCACTGTCATATAAGTATTGCATCTCTTTTTTCTCTACCATCGCTTGTTCAACTTTGTCTCCACCCGTAAACGAATGTTCATTAATAACTCCAGTACGTAAATTTCTAACTTTTACTTTTACGATCATTTGACGCATCGCTGTTTTATTGTGAGAAATATCAAGTACTACATAGATATTAGAGTCTTTTTCAAAAGTTGTTCCTGGTTTTAAGTCATTTACTATTATCATGTTTTTCACCATCCTACCTTTATATTTTAAAGTTATCTTCAATTTTGTCAATCATTTCTTAGAATTTCTCGATATTAACGATATTCAATGTTTGTGACCCGTTGGTTTTGTTCATCAACATGAAAAATCATTGTCTCACCATTTGATAGCTGAACAACTTCAATTTGTGGGTAACTATAAATCACCTCATAACTAACGTCTGCAACTTCGATAATATGACTTGTCGATTGTCCCTCATTGATATAACAATTTAGTATACTAATAAGTGCTGCTTCACGAGATATTTGTAGATTCACTTGTTTCATGTTATCCACTATCACACTTGACAAATAGACTCTATATAAACACACACTTACAAAAGAGACAATTTGAATGAATAAGATAAGAAATATTATGCTCACAAAACCTTTAGAACGCACTCAAGGTCACCTCCCTTATTTTCCCATTACGTATGTATGTCATAAACAATACTCCTGAACGCACATCAAAAAAGACTTCATCTACTTCATTTAAAAATATCCATGTCCCTGGTGCTATAAATAAGTTATTTCCATTCGTATATAATTCAACAATTTTACTCTCATAATTACATGAGAGAGTAGTACCATGAATCGTTTTATCATAACATACATTCATAACTCGTCTTAATTGTGAAATCCCGATTTCATCTTGTACATCTAAAGATGATAATGGGAATCTCACTAAGATTCCCATTACTAAAACTACAATAGGTAGTAATGCACACATTGTCGACATAACTACCACTAATTCTCCAAGGACAAATCCTCTACTTTTTCTTCTTCGATGCATAACCAATCACAATTCCTTTCTAATCGACTTAAATCTAAATAATTAGTCTCCTGAATAATTTGTGTTTGTTGCGAAAACACCATTTCAAAGTTATCATACACGTAATATAGCCATCCAACACTCGCCACTGACTGTGTGCACAGAATTACAATTAGTAAAATTTCATGCAAAATAAATCCTGACTTACTTCGATACAATACGACCACCTCCCAATTGAATGGTATAATCATACACTAGATTATTTTCAATAATTGAAACTGTTTGAGCTCGATTTACATGTCCACGATCATTAAAATGAATTTCATAATTGCCATACCACCTACTTAGAGATGGTTTAAAATCTACAGTCTCACGCAATAGCATAGCATTTGATTGCTGATGTAAATACTCATATATAAAAGTATGTCGCTCGTACTTATTTGTATAAAAACAAGGCATGACTAGTAACCCACAACAAGATATAATCACCATACATAAAATCATTTCAACAAGTGTAAAACCTGTGTTATTGTACATACGATTTACCTTCAATGATATAAATTTGAGCACCATCACTACATTGCAATTGATCTTCGCTTAAAAACCCTGAATTCAGTAACTCATTCGTGCTATGTGGATATGAATCATAACTTAGTTTGTATTGCAATATAGCACTATCCACGACTTTTAATAATGCATCGCACCCTTTCGTATCTACTACACCAACTACAGTTTGGATATTTGGAACAGTTAGCAAAAACAAGATGGATAATACAGTAACAACTACAATCATTTCTAACAATGTAAATCCTTTTCTCATAATATCACCTACACTTGTCCTAGTATTGTTAGAGGTAGAAGTAATACTTGATAGATGAGTATGATGAGCAATCCCACAACACCATAACTAATTGTAGTTAATCGTCGAATAATTCTCTTGCACATCATTGCTCCTTTTAATTGATTTTGAACAATATAGCTATCCAACATATCATTTAGACTTGATGAATAAATCGCTATTTGGATAAACTTGCGTAATGAATGATCCATGTAACGATGACTAATTGCATCTTCCATTCTTTCGCCACTTATTAAAGCTTGTTCAATATGAAATGCTAAGAAAACTAAAAGTGGTTTTTTTTTGATTTTTTGAATCATAATCAATGTTGCTTGTGTTTTATTTCCGAGTTTAGAGCACTCATTGAAATAGAAGGCGAACTGGCCACTTATAAAATGAGTAAATATTTTCCCGAATGGGGTATGAGTTAATAGAATGTATCCAAGAACAATTCGTTTCGATTGTTTAAAATAAATAATAGTTCCACATAACAATACAAGAATAATGAGTAATGCATAAGCAGCAATTGTAATAACATTACCTAAAAGAGATAGATATTGCGTATCAACATCAAAACTTTGCATCAAATTTAGTAGCATCGGAAAACAGTAAATAGCAAACAACTGTATACCAATAATACTTCCTATAAGTAATAGTGCAGGAATAAGTAAACTTGTAACTAATTTTTTTCTTGTTTGTTGATCGTACTTCACCATTTTTAAAGACAATTCAAGTGCACTTCCAAAAGTCATAAATTGAGTTAATGCTTTAAAATGTGGTTGAACAACTTTAGGTAGATATTTAGCTAAAAAAGATTCAACACTAAATCCACAACTTAATGCAATCTGAACCTCTTTCAAAATTCCACCTTGTTTATCATCAATGACAATTTCTAAGCTATCTACAAATGAAAACCCCGAAGACATCAACCGTAGAAGTCCTTGCAATTCAACAATATCAAGTCTTGTCCAAGTTTGCTTGAGAAGCAGCGAGAAAACCTTTTTGTATTCCTTCATCAATTTCCATGGAAATTGTTGAAAAATCATTGACCACCCCTTTTTGCAAGTATTCATGGATTTGGAATTGTTCCATAATTTCATATACTCCTATACGCTCCTTTCGATTCTTACGATTGAACAACCTTTGATTACTCACATATATTAGAACATCTTGAAGTTGTCGCAGTGGTACCTCCAATTCAATCATCCGTTCTATCGCGGAAGCACAATCGAATGCATGAATTGTGCTAATTACAAGGTGACCAGTAAGAGCACTCCGAAGCGCACTTTGAGCTGCACCCTCATCTCTAATCTCTCCAATGACAATAATATCAGGGTCATGTCGCAATAACTGTTTAATTCCTTCCTTGTATGTGAAATTCTGCTTTTCATTTACTTGCAATTGAACAAAATGTTCATAGTATACCTCTATAGGGTCTTCTATTGTATAAATTTTGCGGTCACTAATACTATGCAATAAAGTATAAAGTGTTGTAGTCTTTCCGCTTCCTGTTGGACCAGATAGTAGAATCAAACCATTTTTTCTTTGTATCATCCTCTTGAGCAATAGCGTTTGCTTTTTACTAAATGTTAAATCAGATATTTGTAAATGATGTTGTGCATTTAAAATTCGCAATACACCACTCACAACTGAAAAACTATGAAGCACTGCAAAACGAAGAGATACTGTTCGCTCATTTATCTCTATTTCAAACTGTCCTGTTTGAGGGATAAGAATTTCTGACACATCTAAATTTGCTCGATATTGAAGGTAACGAAATAATCGAACACTAGAAAACTTAGTATCGACTTCAACCATTTTCTGTCGAACTCGAAAACTCACTTGAACCTTATTCTTATCTACTTTAAAATGAATATCTGTAGCTCTTTTCTCTATAGCCTGATGAAGCAATTCAATAAGTAACTCGTCCATCCTCATCACCTCTTACTCATATTATTCGCCACAAACGTAAGATACCTAAAAGAGAATTACTTACATTCTTAGTAGTTTTTGTGTTTTACCTACAAAAAATGTTTCCACTTCTATCCCCACACAATATCTTTATGTAACTAAGATTGCTTCACTGTCCTATTGGCCAGTAATTTATTCATAAAAAAAACGCCATTTATAGACGTTTTAAGATAAAAAAGGATTACTTCGCTTTTCTTCTTTCATTGTTGAAGCTGATTCATGTCCAGGATATATAATATAATCATCATTTAATTGTCTTATCATAGATAAAGTTCGTTTCATTTCTGAAGAGTTTCCAGAATACAAATCCGTCCTTCCAATACTCCCTTTGAACAATACATCGCCAGTAAATAGATTATTTTCAACTGCAATCAGCGTACTCCCGCTTGTATGCCCAGGAGCATAAATGATTTCAAGCGAGAAGTTACCAATATTCATTATCGGTTCAAGCAAATCAGATATTGGACATTTCAGACAATCTCCAAATTTCCCCATTGAATTAAGTTCCAATGTACGCACAAGTTTTTCATCTGCCATATTCATATACACCTGAGTATTGTAAAATCTTGCAAGTTCTTCTACAGCACCAATATGATCAAAATGACCGTGTGTCAGCACTATGCCATCCACAATCTCATTCTCCAATATATGAGTTTTAATTTTTTCAGCTTTTCCCGTTGGATCAATAAGTAAGATATGCCCATTATTTCTTACAATATATGAATTCACTCCAAAAGCCCCCATTACTAATGTTTTTACCTCTATCATCTTTATAGACAAAAAAAGCCAAGATGGCTTTTTTATTTTTTCTCCTTGTGTACAGTTTTTTTATTACAACGTGGGCAATATTTATTAATTTCCATACGTTCAGGATTTTTTCTTTTGTTACGTGTTCCGATATAATTTTCTTCTTTACATTCAGAACATTTGAAAGTTAATGCTTCTCTTCCTGATGCCATTTTGATATTCCTCCCTAATAAATGCTAACAAAGTATAGCACATTTAATTTTAAATTCCAATAGTTTTTTGTAGTTGTGATTTGAAAACTTAAATTTTTATTATTCATAACTTTGAATCAATCTAGTGAAGTTCAACTACCTCCCGATAATCCTCTTGTTGAACATAAGTTACATCTAAAACTTGCCCATCAACTAAAAAAGCAACTTGACTAGATACATCTAATGAGATTCGATAGATTACATTTCTATCTATAAAATAAGCATATGAGGTTCCCTCTACATTCAAATAACGCAATGAGCTTATTACTAGATTCTCTTCTTTTGCATCATTTAAATTTACCTCAGAATAATCTTCACCTAAATAAACCTCTACAGCATGATCAATTCCTAATGACGAATCAGATACTGTTACTTTTTGATAGTTTTCCACATCAACAAATGCATACATTTTTACTAACCCTGCATCATCCTTCAAAGACATCATATATGTTGGTTTGTCATTGAGATTAATGAGTAATGGGAATGTTGCATTATAACCTTTCTCTTGAACTAACCCCATCGCTGAGTCCATCGCCGAGTATTCTTCTGCTCCTGGAACTGGATAAAAATTAGCCTCTTTCGTTCTAAGGTTTACTAATACAAACCCAATATTTGATTCATCTGCTAAGACAGAGGTTATCCCAGTATATACATAAACATCATCATTTATCGTTAGATAATTATATCCTTCAGTTGTTCGCTTAACTCCTTGTTGCCCAAGTATTGAGTTGATGTAGCCATCACCATATAGTCCCCAATTATTTAACTGCTCCATAATTAGGTCAGCATCCCATACGTTATCTACCCACGCCGGTACATCTTTCGTACTATACTTTTGTATTTCCCCAGTAATTGGGTCAACTACAATAACCCCATCTACTTCTCTTCTCATACCAATCGCTGTAAATTCTAAAGTTTGTATTACCCAAAAAGGATTCCCTTCGTCATCTACTTCAAAATTTACGTCTCCAAAAACATCAAAAGGATATTGAAAGCGCGCATGACGAATCAAGTCTTCTTGAAAATAAGCACTAGGCATATATTTCATACCTTCCTCAAGTTGGATTAAATCAGCTTCACCAGAAGTACTATCGACCACAATGTATCCTGGCGCACCTTCCGAACGATTATTTAAATAACGAATGAAGCCTTCATACTCAAGTGGTGTTACACGCACAATTGACTCATTGTAATTCACCTGTGTATATTCATTAGATACCGAAAACTGCGAAATCAACTCAGGTAATTGCCCTAATACGCGATCCCCTAACTTTTCTGTAGATGCTTTATCTACTAGTGGTAAATTAGTAAAATCCGCTTGTTCAACGTCTCCAATAAAATCTGAATCCTCTACTTGAATCCAGTTATGATAGTTTTCTGACTGAAAGATTGGACCAAATACAATACTATTTATAGATATTGATGCAATTGCGACTACAAAAACCACTATAATCACAATCATTTTTTTAAAATATTTTGCAGACAAACTATCATTTCGATTTGTTTTATAAAATACAACAGCACAGTAATTATAAAACAAATATACTCCTAGCACAAAACCAATCCATACATAAAATGAAACTGCACTTAAATTGATAGGTGGTAATACAACATAGTAATATGCTCCCCCCACTAACAAACTAACGATTATTGCGATTATATCACTTTTTTTCATCTACTCTTCCTCCATTACTGCGCTGTCAAACGCACTATATTCTCCATTATAAATCTCAATTACTTTTCTAGTGATTTCTAAACACAAATTGGTTTGCGATTTATCTCCATTCCAAGCATTTGGAATTAAACATGCAATCGCAATTTCGGGATTTTCATAAGGTGCATAGGCAATAACACTATTGTGTGGAGCTTGCACTAATATTCCCTCATCATTTGTAACATATGCTTGAGCAGTTCCTGTTTTTGCAGCAATTGTTGTATTCCCAGAATCTAAACCAAAACATATCCCTTGTGAACCATATACACACTCCAACAAGCCTATTTGAACTTGTTCAATTGACTCTGTATAATCAAGTGTGCTTAATATGTTAACAGGATTCTCATACACCACCTGACTAGTCCCCGGTTCATATGCACGAGTGACAAGTCTTGGCTGATACTTAATTCCACCATTTGCAATTGTAGAAGCATATTGTGCTAGTTGCATCATTGTATAGGTATCATATTGTCCAATTGCAAAGTCGGTAATATTTCCAGCACTTTGTGATGAACCGACATATCCAATCGATTCATTAGGAATATCTAAACCAGTTTGAACACCTAATCCAAACTTACTAAAATAATTTCTCATGAGTTCAAAAGTCCCATCTTGAACATAAAGTGGAGCATCATACGCGTAGTATCCTCCTGCTAGCATGATAGCAATTTTAATCATGTACACATTACTTGATTGCGCTAATGCTTGAATGTCACTAATATAGCCCAAGTTCATCCATGATGACTTAGTTGGTGTTGCACGAATTTTAATTGGTTCATCCAATAAAACTTCACCAACATCGATGACACCTTCTGCATGCCCCATGTAAACTACAGCCCCCTTTACAATAGAGCCTGGCTCATATGCATGCGTATATGTAGATACCGGATCAGCTACAATGCCCGACTGCGTTTCAACCATGCTTGATAGCGCAAGAACATCTCCATTATTAGGATCCATAACTACAACTGACATACGATCCATGTATTCTCGCCTTGGGTCATCCTGATATTGTACTAACAGTTGTCTTAGTACTTCATCCACTTCAATTTGAAAATCAATATCAATTGTAGTTTGTAAATCAAATCCTTTTACTCCAGGACTAACTTCACTCAAAACTCCGACACCATTTTCGTCATAGTTAATATCAAAAACTTGTTTCTCTCCTGAAAGTAAATGTTCATATTGAAGTTCTAATCCAGATCTACCTACCTTTTCATTGCGAGAATACCCAACTGCTAAATATTGGTTAATCAACTCAGCAGGTATTCCTTGACTAGTAGTTGTTACTGTTCCTAAAACTGATTTCAATGTTTCTCCATAGGGATAATGACGTTCCCAATCAATTTCCACTTCGAATCCTGGATATTGAGCACTATGTTCCATCAAGAAGGCTACTTCTTGATTGGATACATCATACATAATAACTTTTGTTTCTCCTATTGTACCTGAATCCATGAGTTGTTTTACAGACCAAGTGGCTTTTAATGTTTCATCCATCTCATTAAAAATCGATACATCAATGCGATCTAATCTTAGATGATAAATATCATTACTACTTAATTCATTATCATAGAATAAACTCCACTCCTCTTCAGTAATCAAATCATTATATATTTGAACACTTAATTCATTATAAAAAATTTCGTACTGAGTTAAGCCACTTGATTCTATCCAAGTGGCAAAAGAGTCACTAAACATCGTTAAATATAAATCTTTCAAGTCTCTTTCAGTTAATGAACTTGAATCAACTTGAAAATCCCTTGCAAAATCATAAGCTAAACTCCACTCTTGCGATCCTAGTATCGACTGAGGTGGAAAATATGTAATATTTAATACTTGTGCACTCCCCACAAGAACTTGTCCATCTGCATCCAATAATTCACCGCGGGGCGTTGTTGCAGTTTGATAATTTGTAGTATAACTTAACAATTTTTGTTCGTAAAGCTCTTCACTTATAATTTGAATATAATATAGTCTTCCAATCAAAGCAAAAATAAAAAGGCAACACAATGTTGCAAATATAAATAAGCGAGTTCGAATTATCTTAGATAAATCAAGGTTTTTCCTTAGATGTTCACTGCTACCTTCCCAGTTAATGCGACCTCGTCGTTTATTTTTTGAAAATAAATGTCGACTCAATGAATTCAACTCCTTACTTATTTAGTATACAACATTCCAATTTTTTGTATAGGAGTAAATTCGTGCGACTTAATTAAAAACATGCTACAATAACAAAGAGGTGAAATAATGAAACGTACAAACACAAAAATAGTACATGTAGGTAACATTCAAATCGGTGGACAAAATAAAGTAATTATGCAATCGATGACAAATACACGTACCGCTAATATTATTGCTACCATAAAGCAAATCAACGATTTAGAAAATGCAGGTTGTCAAATTGTCCGTATGGCTGTACTTGATGAAAGTGATGCTCTAGCTATATCAGAAATCAAGGCAGGGACAAATATTCCTCTTGTTGCAGATATCCACTTTAACTATCGACTTGCCCTAATCGCAATTGGTCAGGGGATTGATAAAATTAGATTAAATCCTGGAAATATAGGCAACATCGAACATGTACAAGCTGTTGTAAACGCTTGTACACAAAAAAACATCCCTATTCGTATCGGAATCAATAGTGGTTCTCTTGATAAAGAAATTTTAGAAATTTATAAAAAACCATGTGTCGAAGCAATGATTGCCAGCGCAAAAAAGCATATCGACATATTGGAACACTGTGGTTTTGAACAGATTATATTATCTTTTAAATCAAGTGATGTTCAACTTACAATTGACACTTACAGAGCTGCTTCAAAAAAATTCCCTTATCCTCTTCACCTAGGAGTTACAGAAGCTGGAACATTTACGACAAGTTCAATCAAATCAAGCGCAGCACTTGGCCCACTTCTCCATGAAGGGATCGGAGATACAATTCGTATATCAGTAAGCGCAGATCCAGTTGAAGAACTCCAAATTTGTAAGCAACTGCTGAACTGTTTTAAATTAATTGAACATGTGCCAAACTTAATCAGTTGCCCAACTTGTGGTCGTTTACAGTACAATATGCTGCCTATCGTGAAAGAAATTGAACAATTCCTTACAACAATCGAATCAGACGTAGAAGTCGCAATTATGGGATGCCCAGTAAATGGACCACAAGAAGCTTCACGAGCAGATATTGGTATTGCTGGTGGTAAAGATGGGGCAATCTTATTTAAAAAAGGCACACTCATTAAAAGTGTACCTCAAGATCAAATTATTGAAACTCTTAAACAGGAAATCCTTCTTTTTTCCAAGTCTATTAAATAACTATTTATTTAATAGACTAGCAATCTCCTCTTTGTAAGGAGGTTGTCCATCAATATAAGGTGTTTCTAGTATTTTGATTACATGTTTTAGTTTTTCATGATGAACAACACGATATAATGCATCAAAGCCGATATGACCTTGACCTAAGTTCTCATGTCGGTCTTTTTTTGCACCTTGAACATTCTTTGAGTCATTGACATGGATCACTTTTAACTTTTCAAGGCCAATGACCTCTTCAAATTTTTGAAGTAAACCATCAATATCATTTACATCCATTCCAGCATCATGTACATGACAAGTATCTAAACATATGCCCAGTTTACTACTCAATGACACACGAGAAATAATTTCTTGCAATTGTTCAAAAGATTTCCCAATTTCACTACCTTTACCTGCCATTGTTTCAAGACATATAACAATATGATCATCTTCTTTTAAAACTTCATTTAAAGTATGAACTATTTGACTTAGTCCCTCTTCAACAGTAGCAGTTGTATGAGATCCAGGGTGTAGTACAAGATAAGTTGCTCCAATCTCTTGTACACGGTCAATTTCTTTTCGTAAAAATTCTTTTGCAAGCTCAATTGTATTCGGATTAACACAATTCGCAGGATTAATAATATATGGAGCATGTACAATCATATGCTCTATTTTTAATCCATGCTCATTTAATAGTTGCTTTGCTTCATCAGCACGTAAAGCTGAAATGTTCTTTCTCATTGTATTTTGAGGAGGACCAGTATACACCATTAGTGCATTAGCACCATAGCTTAGGGCTTCTAGTACAGATCCTTCTAAGTACTTAGGAGCAGACATTGAGCAGTGAGAGCCTAAGTAAATCATTCATTACCCTCTCTTTTTGAACGTTGCTCCGCCTTATATCGCTCTTTTCTTTGAACTTTGATATCTTCTTGAATCATAGCACGTTTTTGTTTACGTTTAATTCTTTGAACTTCTTCAGCACGTCTCTTTTTATATCCAGGTGTAACTTTTGTGTTTTTTCGTGTCAGTCTCTTAGCAATTTCTTTTTCCATCAAATCATTCTTCTTTGGTCTCTTACCACCATATGGTTTTAAAGTTGTCCATTGTCCATCTTTAAAATTAACATGTTCAAACATGATACCACGCTCTTTTAATGACTGAATTGCTGCATCATCTGAATCTTTGTATAACGCAAAACAAACCCCATCTTTTCCAGCACGTCCTGTTCTACCAGCACGATGAATATAAAAGTCAAGTTCACTTGGAAACCCTAAAGAGATTACATGTGTAATTCCTTCAATATCTATTCCTCTTGCAGCGATATCACTCGCAACTACATAAGATTGCTTTAAATTTTCAAGTTGCTTCATTGCATGTCTTCTTTGACGAGATTGAAGTCCACCATGAATTTCAACCACATTGCGTCCATTTTTACGTAACACTGATGCACATTGAGCAGCCTCATCACGCGTATTTGCGAAAATTAAGCAAACATACGGTATGAAACCATTAAGAATAGAAAGACATGTAGTCGCATAGTCATGGTGTTTACATGGAACTAATCGATGTGTAATATTTGGATCACTGCGCTCATCATCTTTAATATGAATTGTTTGAGGATTTTGCATATACTTTTTCAAAAAAGGTCTAAGGTTTTGTGGAATTGTTGCACTAAACACCATCATTTGCAGGTTGTTTCTCATTCTTCCAGCGATAGCATCAACTTCATCTAAAAACCCATATTCAAGTGTCATATCAGCTTCATCAACAACAAGCATTGAAGCCGAGTCAATTCGCAATACACCCTCTTCTACAAATAAATCTTTAATACGTCCTGGTGTTCCTATAACTAAATGCGGTTGATTTGAAAGACCCTCAGCCATCTTAGAGCGATCACTTCCTCCTACAATACATTTAACGATAAGTTGTGGATCAGCTTCGCTCATCATTTTAGCACGTTTATAAATTTGCTGTGCTAACTCACGTGTTGGGGCTGTGATAACAGCCTGTACAACCGGTTTAGATGAATCAATCATCTCCATCAACGGAATAAGAAAAGCATGTGTTTTCCCTGTCCCAGTTTTTGAAATCCCAATAATATCTTTTTTCTTTAATGCCATGGGAACGACTGCGCTTTGAATCTTTGTCGGCTCTTTAAAATGATTAAACTGAATAAAATCAAGAGTTCGCTTTGACCATTGTATTTGACTAAAATGTTTCATATTCTACCTCATTTACTTATGCATTTCTTTTTGCATCCTATACCTCTATTATAACGTTTTAACTAAAAAAAGAAAACTATGTTACAATATTGAAAAAGGAGCTTACTATGCAAATTATTTCTATCACTCCACGCGGTTATTGTAAAGGCGTGGTGAATGCAATTAACATTGCTAAACAATGTTCGCTTGATTACCCTAATCAACCCATCACAATACTTGGGATGATTGTACATAATGACTATGTAACTAGGGCGCTTGAACATCTTAACATAAAAACACTAGAAACAAAAGGAAAAATGCGAATTGATTTACTTGATGAGATTGAAAGTGGCGTTGTCATCTTCACTGCCCATGGAATCAATCCAAAAGTAAAAGAAAAAGCAAAAAAGAAAGGATTGATTTGTATTGATGCTTCATGTCCTGATGTACTTACTACACAACAGAGAGTTGCACAAATGTTAGATAAAAATTATCATGTTTTCTACCTTGGAAAAAAAGGACATCCAGAAGCTGAAGCTGTGATTACAACAAGTAACAATATAACCCTTATTGACTCGATGGAGTCAATTGAAAAACTTAATGTATTTTATCCTCGCCTATTTTTAACTACACAAACTACAATGAGCATATTAGAAACAAGCGAGATGATTAAAACACTTCAAATCCGTTATCCTCACATCGAGATTGAAGAGGAAATATGTAACGCTACTCGAATTCGCCAAGAAGCACTTCTCAAAGTATCTGATATTGATTTACTTTATGTTGTAGGTGATCAACATTCTAATAATACCAACCAACTAAAGAACATCGCATTAAGTAATCATGTAAAAAGCGTAAAACTAATTGAAACATGTTCTCAGATAAATGAGCAAGATTTAGTTTCGTGTAAACGTATCGCTATTACATCTGGTGCTTCCACTCCAACATATTTGACAAATCAAGTTATAAATGTCTTGAAGAATTATGCAGAAACATCCAAGTTAATTATTCCGGATGTAGATATCAATGCCATACTATAGTTAAAGCTCGCACTAGCGCGAGCTTTTTAGTTTTAACAAACTTTGTAGTTCTTCATCATTTAAATGACGATACTCCCCTAATCCCAAACTTGTATCTAATTCAATTGGTCCCATTGTGCAGCGTTTTAGATACATAACTTCACTATCGCAGGCCAAAATCATTCTCTTTACCTGATGAAATTTACCTTCAGTAATCCATAACTTATATGCTAATTCACCCATATATTCAATTTGAGCAGGTTTACATTGTTCATCACCATCAATAACGATTCCTTCTTCTATTATTTTGATATGAAAATCATTTAATTGTTTATTCAACTCTAAGTAGTAACATTTTTTAACATGCTTTTTTGGAGATAACAGGTCATGCGCTAATCCACCATCATTTGTGATCAACAACAATCCTTCAGTATCAATATCAAGTCTACCAACGGGAAAGATTGCATGGTATGTTTCATTTATCAAATCAAGTACCGTTCTGTGATTATCATCATGAGTAGCACTGATTACCCCTTGAGGTTTATTAAGCATAATGTATACATTTTGTTGATACTTAAGGACTTCACCATCTAGTTTAACTACATCTATATTTTCATCAATTTTCATATCTGCTTTCTTTGCAACAAGATCATTGACTAAAACTCTTTTCTTTTTAATCAGTTCTTTAACATCTTTGCGGGAGTAGTCCGTTGTATGCCCTATTAATTTATCTAATCTCATTTTACTACCTTCTTTTTAGTTTTGAAAAGACTTTTACTGGTGACATTTTAAACACTGATTGAAAGAAACCAAGTGATATAGAACTTAAAAAATACGTTATAACCCCAACAATACCATACACCGCTAGTTGGAAAAATGTAAATAGCCAATTATTATATGTGAAGTGTAAAGGTGAAATCAAACTAAGTAAGACAAATGCACCATTCATCGCAACAAGCGCAATGATCATCTTCAAGAAGTTCTTAATCACCGGAGCAAAACTAACTTTAAACTTGGTTGAAATAATCCAACAATTGACCGCAATGACTACAAGACCACTCACGACACTAGAAGTAATTGCTCCTGTATACCCTGTATATTCCATTAACGGAAAGAAAGTCACCAATTTAACTACAAAGCTCAATATTAGAACCATTATCACTGCTTTTCTTAATCGCAATGATAACATTACGTTACTCGTGATTGGTGCAATGGTTCCAGTAAATGCTAAAAAGCTACTATATGCTAAAGCTGTTGTACCATAAGATAAATCAATCGCACCATACATAATGTAGTAAATAGGCTTAGCTAGTGCAAACAAACAAAAACAAAGCGGCATAGCAATATATAATACAGTATTTAGACAATCATATACCCCACGCTTTAATCCAAGCTTATCTTGTTTCTCAAACGATTCTGTAATGTAAGGTACTAATCCAGCACTAAATCCAATAGCTAGCACTTGTGGAATTGAAGTTAATTTATTTACCTTTAAATGAATAATACCATTCAAGTTAGCAGCCAGTTCCGCGCTCACACCATTTAAAGAATTTTCAAAAAAAGTACTATTCACAATAATCATACTATTACCAAGAATAGCTACTAAGAAAAAGGGAATTCCAAAAGTAAACAATTCTTTAATAATAATATCTTGCTTTTCAGCTTTTGATTCTTGTTGACGAGCAAGCTCCTTGATTTCCTTATATATCACACGATCTCGCGATTTGAAATAAAGAATCGTAAATAGGGCAGATATTCCAGTTGCAAATATTGCTGCATAAACTGCCCAAACACTATCAAACCCTAAAATATAAACAAATAGTGCTCCCACACCTAACAATAGCCCAACTCTTACAAATTGTTCTAACACTTGTGAAAAACCATAACTCCTCATCTCTTTTAACCCTTGGTAAAATCCACGATAAGAACCTAAAATAGGAACTAGAAAAACACTCAACGCAAGAATTATAAGTACATTTTGAAATTTAGTGATTGTTTCATAAGATGTTCCTGCAGCACTTACTGCCTCGGCATAGCTACGCGAAAAGAATATTAACAGCATCGCCATAAAAAAACCTGAGAACATCAATATACTTGTCGCCATTTTTCTAACGAGTAAGGTTGTCTTATAATCTCCACGACTTGAGTATTTAGCAACTAGACTAGCAACCGCAAAAGGCAACCCTGCCGTACTTAAATTTAATAAGATATCATAAAGTGAGTAAGCTTTAGAATACAACGAGTAATCTTCTCCAGCCATATAAACAAAGGGGACAACATACAAAAGCCCAAGTGCTTTTGCTAAAAACACTCCGGCTGAACTTGTAAGCGCACCTGCAATTAATGATTGTTTTGCTCTTCTAGACATATTTTACTCCTCACCAGAATCAGTAGTTGATTCTTGCTCTAGCTCACCTGATGGAGAAGTTGATTCAACAACTGGTATTTCTACTACTGGACCATCTTCTTCAATTGGTTCATGAAGATTAATCACAAAATACTCACGATAAGTTTGTAATCGAGTATAATTTTTCCAAGTGACCATCATATATAAAGGACCACTCACTTCTTCTAACTCCCCACTTACCATGATCCCTTTCACATACCCTTTTTCAGCATCTACTTGAAATGGAATCATGTGATATTCAATAGAATCAAATATACCAAAGGTTGGCATCATCTTCTGAGTATTAAAGTTATCTAAATTTTCTAATACAATTAATTCAATATCATACATCGCCACCTTAGGATTATCAACAAACACATAGTATACATGCTGAGCTTCAGATTGCACTACCTCATAGGATATTTCAAAAAACGATGATTCCTCACTAAATGCAGTATTATCCAATACCGCTTGATAAGATGAAGAATAAAGCGTCATTTGTTCATCACTTACAACATTTTCTCCACCTTCTTGTGAGCATCCGCTCAATAACATTATTGTCAATAAAAAAAGAAACACTTTTTTCATACACATTCACCTCTAAAATATTGTAGCATATTCACTACAACTTAAAAAGCAAATAATCCTAAAAACAAGGATTGAATACCGATGAGGCTAGTCTCGGTAAATGATACACACAGAAAAACTATAAATTTGATCATCATCTGATTCGAAGTGTGAGCACTGAAATTGAATACCATGAACATCTTCATCATTAATCGTAGAAAGAAAACGATTGACCTCTTCCATACAATCTTCTTCATGTTGTTCCTCAATGATTTTAATTTTTAACATTGAATTTAAAACACTTCTAAATCAAAATGATTAAATAAATCATCAAAAGCTAAAGAAGCTACTTCTTTTTGATGTTCATCCAATTTTACAAGTGGTAAACGAACTTCATCAGCACACAGTCCTAGTCGACTCATCAAAAACTTGATATCAGATGGACTAGACTGTTGAAAACAAATTTTAGCCAACTGTTTTAATTTTTGATCATCACCCTCCCCCGTAAGGACATCTTTTACACAGGAAGGAATAAGTTGACCAACAACAGAGACAATACCGTGCATTCCAATATCTAACCCCTCTTTCAACAAGCCATCCTCCCCGCTAAATACTTGGATTTGTGTTTCTTCAAGCACCTGCTTTGCAATATCTAAATTACTTGATGCATGTTTCAATGCAACTATGTTTGGGCAATCATTAACTAAGCGAATAATGGTATCACTACATAATTCAACCCCTGTACGCTTGGGTACATTATAAATCATAATTGGCACAGTAACTTCGTTCGCAATCTCTTTAAAATGTTGATACAACCCCTCTTGTGAAGGTCGATTATAATATGGTGTAACACACATAATTCCAGCAACTTCTTCCTGCTCAATTCTTTTTGCAAATTGAATTGTAGCATTTGTATCATTTGAACCACATCCCATCCATACTGGAATTCTACCATGTACAATTTTTAATACAAATTGCAGTAAATCTAACTTCTCTTTTTGTGACAAAGTACTTGCTTCTCCAGTTGTGCCACAAACCACTAACCCTTCAACCCCCTCCTTGATTACATACTCGATTAATCGACAGCAAGCATGATAATCTATTCGATTAAATTGATTAAATGGTGTCACCATAGCTACATATAACTTTTTTACTTCATTCATAATCTCTCTCCTTCACATATAAAAATGGTTGAATTTGAACTCCATTTATCGCTTTAGATATGGTCTTTTCAATAAGTGACCACCTTGCGATACAACTATTTGGTTTTTGATAAGCATCATCTTGAAGTAATGGTACAAAGTAAATATTCTTAGTTTGCTTTAACTTGAATAATGCCTCGGCACTGTTCCCTAGAATATCATTTGAGGCTACAGCAATTACAACAGGCTTTTGATTACGTAACATTGCTTTTGCACTTAAACAAACACTATGATTGTAGTCTCCAAATGCTAATTTAGATAGTACTGTAGAAGTACACGGTGCGATAACCATACAATCAAATTGATTAGATGGTCCTACTGTTTCAGCACTTACTAGTCCTATCATTAAAGGTTTTTTAGTAATTCTGTAAAGCTCTTCTTTAAAAGCTATATTTGTTCCAAATCGAGTACTAAGATTTGCACTATTGTCACTTAGTAAAACTGTAATATCTACTTCCTTATCTTTCATTTTTTTGATTTCCTGGATAATCATTGCATGGTTACAAAATGACCCACTAACTGCCCAAAGTATTTTCATTATTTATCTCCTTTACAATGATATCTAACATTGCTTTTGCACAACTCAATGGTGCGACTCCTGCTGGCAAAGCGGTCGGCCACATCATATCAAATTGCTGATGAAGCGCTACATCAACCCCCATCTTAGCTGATGAAATATCAATAATGATAGGCTTATGTTGCCATTTCTTTACTCTATCTTCATTGATTACACACGCATGAGCAGTATTAATAATAATATCATTAGGCTGTGACTCTTCCCATTGTTCATACGTTAATAGTGTACATTGTTCCAATATCGAATTTTGTCGAGAAACCACACGTACTTGACATCCTATGTCTAATAACAATTTGATTATTTCCTTGCCACAATCTCCATACCCTAAAACATCATACGAGTATGCACATATATCTTCTGGCGTATCTTTTAACAAAGTCATCAAAACCCCTTGTGCACTTAATTTAGCATTAAGTGATTTTAGTGTCTCAAATTGACTAAAATTTACTACAAGACCTTTTATTCCAGTTAGATGTTTACATGTTTTTCCAGTGAATATAATGCAATGTTCTTTACTTAACTTCAACAACTCTTTTACACGAAATTTAAAACCATTCATTTCTATAAAGCCATCATTACTCACACCTTTCATTCCAAATACGAACGCATCAAACCTTTGAGTTTGTCGATGATACAGAGCAATATCAACTGCTTTATTAATCTCAAAAACTTCAAAGTACTTACTTAATAACCTAGATAAATAACACATGCGTCGATCGCTTACAACAACTAGTATTTTCATAATTCCACCTCTTTTGTAGTATATGCTAAGACTTGTACCGACTACACAAAAAAAGCACTGATCTTTTGACCAGTACTTTTATAATCTAACTAAAATCTAAAACAAACCAATTCTTCTTACCTTTTTTCAAAATACATAACTCTTTATTGAATGCATCTGATTTATTTACAATAAACTCAACATCTTTTATTTTTTCTCCGTTAACAAGAATCGAGCCATTATTAATAAGTTCTCTTGCTTCTCTTTTACTTGAAGCAATTCCAGCCGAAACAAGAACATCGGTTAGAGTTAGTCCTGTTTCTACAGTTTTTCTTGGCATATCTTTTACCGCTTGACTTAATTCCTCAAAAGACAATTCACGAATATCTCCCTTAAAGAATACATCAGCAATTTTTATTGCCGAAACATAAGCATCAGCACCATGAATGAAAGTTATAACTTCTTTCGCCAATGTGCGATGTGCTTCTCTTAAATGTGGCTGTTCTAGATGCGACTTTTCTAATTCTAAAATTTCTTCTTTTGATAAAAACGTCAAAAATTTTAAATAGTCAATTACCTTATTATCTTCACTATTTAAGAAAAACTGATACATTTCATATGAAGATGTTTTGTTTAAATCTAACCATACAGCATCACCATTTGTTTTACCAAACTTACTTCCATCAGACTTCGTCAATAATGGCATTGTGAATCCATAAGCTTCTTTGACAGATTTTTTACGAATTAACTCAATACCAGCAGTAATATTTCCCCACTGATCTTGACCTGCAACTTGTAGTTGGCAATTTTTATTTTCATATAACCACCAAAAATCTAGGGCTTGCATAATCATATATGAGAATTCAGTATATGTAATTCCCGAATCTAGACGACGTTTTACAATGTCTTTAGCAAGCATATAATTGATATTGAAAAACTTCCCAAAATCTCTCAAATAATCTATGAAATTAATGTCCTTATACCAGTCATAGTTATTTACTACCTCAAATCCAAACAATTTATTTGCCTGATTCTTTAAACAATTAAAATTATGTTCTACTTGTTCTCTAGTAATCATCGGGCGTTCACTATCGGGTTTTGGATCACCAATGAGTCCTGTTCCTCCCCCTACAAGTAAAATCGGGTTATGTCCTGCATCCTTTAATCTCTTACTTATTAAAAACGAAGAAAAATGTCCAATATGCAAACTATCTCCTGTTGGATCAGTACCAATGTAGAAAGTCATTCCTCCCATATTTAATTTTTCTCTAAGTTCTGGACTACTAACATCCTTCAATAAACCGCGCCACTCTAACTCTTCATAAATTCCCATAACAATCTCCTCCTAAATAAAAAAGCACATCCAATAAGGACGCGCTTGCGTGGTACCACCCTAATTCAGTCTTTAATAAGACCCTTTATACGTTGTTAACGCCAACACTCGTGTTACCTTTTCAGTAACAAGCTCCAAGATGTATTCCTAAGTTAAGTTAAGCTACTCCCATCATCCGCAGCCTTTCTTGATAACTATTGCTTAGTACTATTTCTTTTCATTGCTTTTAGATTATATCAAACTAAAAAAACAGTTGTCAACATTATTTCGTTGATTGACGTGGCATATATAAGTAACTTAATTCGATTTCTTTTCCAGTTTCTTCATCTTCATTATTCAACATTTTTGTCATTACACGCATCGACACTGAACCTAAATCATATGAAGGAATTGAAAAACTTGAAATCTCTGGTCGAACCATTGAGTTGTATTTAGTATCAAGTACACATACTAAATCCATAATTTCAGGTATAACTACATCATTAGCATTTGCTGCATTTAAAACCGCAAATGCTTGACTATCGCGATTTACAATCATTAAATCATGTCGATGATCTTTTAAATAATGTTTCAAGAATTGATAAGATGATCTAAACGAATCTGGAATTGTAACTAACCCATTAAACTCTTCACCGATATTGGCGTAGGCTTTTTGCGCACCATTTAACATTTGAATCGTCGCAGTTGAGTTTTTACGATCTTGTAATACAACTAAATCGTGTTTACCTTGTTTTAAGTAATCACTTACTAAATCACAAACTGCTTGTTCAATATCAACGTAGACTGAGCTAATTGTTTTAGCTGTTGATTTGCTCCCGATAAGCACAATTGGAATATTGAACTTTGATAGTTGATCAATATCATCCTGAGTTAATCTTGCATTATAAATAATCACTCCATCGACACGTGATTTAATTACATTTTCAATAACTTCATTAATATCTGTAATCCCCTCAGTCGTCGTATGAAGCATGACATTATACTTATCAATCTTTGCAACGTCCAATAGTCCATTAATTATTTGTCCTGTGTAAGTAAAACTTGCTTCTGGAATGACAAGAGCGATGGTTGTTGTTTTTTGTAACGCCAAGCCTTGCGCAATCGCATTTGGTTTGTATCCAAGTGTATCAATTGCTTCTTGTACTTTTTCACGCGTATTTCCTTTTACTACATCAGAACCATTAATAACACGTGATACAGTAGCAAGCGAAACACCTGCATGGTTTGCTACATCATATATCGTAACTTTTTTCATAAAAATTCTCCTTAAATCTCTTATTATTCTGTATCTTTTTTCTTGAAAACTGAATCAATCAAAGAATCAACAGCCTCTGCAAATTCAATTGTTAAATCTTTTCCTTTTTCAATTGCTTCTTTTACTTTAGGTTTTGCTGCAAATTCTTCAACATTAGCACTAACTTGTGTGTAACCTTTTTGTGCATCAGCTTTAAGTGAATTAAACTTTTCCATAAATTGCTCATTAGACTTAACTTTATCAGTAATTTTTTCATAAACTTCATTATATTTTTTTGCAATATTATCAAGTTGTGTTTTTACTTCAGGACTATCCTTAAATTCATCAAACTTAACTTGCGCCCCCTTTGCGATCGAAACACTCGTTTTCTTTACAGAAACAAGAAATTGTTGAAATGCTTCACTGTTTCTAACTTCATCTGACGTTTCTTTAATAAAATTAATAATGTTCATTAATGCATCAATAGCTTTTTGTTTTTTGTCCTTCATTTCAGAATCATCACCATCATCTTGTGCCTTAATTTCTACCAATTGATGATTTAATTGCTCTAAAGTTTCATCGACATTTTTTTTGTTTTCTTCTATCATATTTTATTCTCCTCTTTTACTTACAATTTCATCTAGTGTAATTGTTTTGTGCTTAGTTTCCCGTTGGTCTTTCATTGTATTAAACTGGTTAACTACATAGGTACTTGCACTCTTGAGTGCTTGTTCTGTAGAATCATACATTTGATCCACCCCATGAGACACCTTAACCGCAGTATTTAATGGTTCTTGCAACTTTTCAATACTCTTATCAACCTGTTTCATCGTAGTCTCTAACTCGATAACACGTTGTATAATTGTTTTTACTAATAAGATACTCTTTCTTAACAATACAATTATAAAAATTAACACAATACATGTGAAAATCGGAATTAACTGTTCACTAACTTCTCTCAAAGATAAAATTAAATTATCTAGCATGTTTACCACCTCAACTCTATTCTACCAAAAATGAAAATTTTTTCAAGACCGATGATAGCGTTTTCTATTTAAACACTATATTTTAGACAATAATTTAGATTATATGCAAAATTTAGCGATAAAATAAAAGAAAACTGCAATTTTGCAGTTTAATGTTGTAATGTAGTTTTTAATAATTCCGCTAAATGGTAAATATCTTTACTCGACATAAACAAATACACGGCAGGTTCATGTGTTGCTAAGCAGTCTACTCCACTTTGATTTTCACTCAAAATTTGTGCACGAGGTATACGATTTTTTAGATCATCGATGGTTACCCCTGCTTTATCAAAATCATCAATACTTGTAAAGTCACACAAATACACTTGGTCTGCTTTAGCAAGCGCTTGTGCAAATTGTTCATTAAAATAATCTACACGAGAAGTTCGATGAGGCTTAAATATAGCCACAAGTTTTCGATCTGGATACCTCTTTTTCGCAGCATCAATTGTAATACTTACTTCAGTAGGATGATGCGCATAATCATCAATAAAAATGTTATCCCCTTGTTCCTCAATAACGAAGCGACGTTTTACACCTTTAAATCGACTTAACCCTGCTTCAAGCTGAGGGCAATCCGCACCTTGAAGCAACCCAATCGTGATTGCTCCTAAACTATTCCATAGATAATGTCTTCCTACAAATGGTAAAGTAAAGTGATATAGAAACTCTCCTTTTACATATAAATCAAAACTCATATCTACAGATGTTTCTTTAATATTTTTAGCTTGATAATCGTTACCATCGTTGACTCCATACGTATAAGTTGGACATACGAACTTACACATTTTAATTTGTTCATCATCCCCAAACACAACAAGCGCTTTGCTTACATTATGAGAAAATGCTTCAAAAGCACTACGGTAGTCTTCATCGTCTTTGAAATAATCAACATGGTCTATTTCAACATTTGTAATGATTGCGTATTCTGGCTGATAGGCTAAGAAATGACGTCTAAATTCACAAGCTTCAACGACCAAATTGATACATTCTTTAGTAATTCGTCCTGTTCCATCTCCAATCAAATACCCAGTAGGTTTAATTGAATTAAGCATCGTAGATAAAAGACCAGTTGTTGTCGTTTTCCCATGGCTACCACTAACACAAATACTCATGTACCCTTGCATCAACTTACCTAAGTATTCATGGTATCGATAGCATGTAAGTGATTGATTTTCGCGCGCTTGAACTACTTCATCAAAATCTTCTAAAAAGGCATTTCCAATGATTACAGTACTATAGTCAGGAATAGGTTTAGAATTGAAAGGAACAATTTTGATCCCTCTTTGATGAAGTACATCTTCAGTGAAAAAATGACGTTCTTGATCAGACCCCATTACTTCATGTCCTAAATCATGCAGCATGGATGCTAGTGCAGCCATACCAGTTCCTTTAATACCTATAAAATAAATCATAGCATCCTCTTTTCTAATTATCTTCTTCAAATAAATCCATTTTTAAAAATGCTTGTTTTTCTTGGTTCTCTTCCATTGTTTCTAAACTTTCAAAATCAGCATCATGATGAAATAAACTAATTTCCTCAAATACATCAGGTTGATTTTGCTTACTTTGTTCAATTAAATCATCTAAGGTGATTTGACTAGTCTTCATCGAACCTTTTTCATCATTACGAAGAATAGAATCAATAGAAGTTCCTTCTTGTTTAAAAGTTGAAAAACCACTCTCTACAACTACTTCTTCTTTTACTGGTTCTTTTTCTACTTTTGCTTTAGGAATTTCACTTCCATATAGTGGACTAACAACAGTATTAAAAATACTTTTTGTAGTTTTTTGTGTTGGTTGTGTTGGTTTTACTTCATCTTTCTCAATCATTGTTTCACTTGAAGGCTCTGTAATTGCCCCAGTAATCGGACTAATCACACGAGCATGGTGAAATGTTTGCGGTTTTTTCATCATTTTTGCGCTCGTACGACGCGTTTTGTCATAGTTATCTACTCCAGCAACATCTTGGAATACCCGTGATTGTACTAGTTCACCAACTTCTTCTTTTTTTTCAGTATGAGCTTTTTCAACTTTCTCGCTTTCTCCTGTTAAATAACTTATCGCAGGTGCAATTGGACTCTCAATAATTTTTTCTTCTTGCACCTTTGTTTGTGATTTTACAACAGGTGCCTTAACTGCCATTACTGGTGTTTGTTCATGAACTTCTGCTTGAACAGTTTCCTGTTCGTCTACTTCTTCAAAAAACAAGTCCGTAATGTAACTAAACATCCCTTTTTTCTTTGCCATATTATCTCATCCTTTTCTTCTTTTGTGTTCTATTCATCTGCATACCGTGTAGTAGTTCCTGTACCAGTAGTAGATTCTTGTGTTACTGTAGTTATATCTTTTGTACTATCTGTAATTCCATTTCCGTCTTCATCTGTTTGTACCGTAGTCGTTTGCGTAGTTGTTGTAGTTGTTGTAGTTGTTGTAGTTTCCGGAACACTTCCATCCCCCAACAGTTCTTCAATTCGTCCAGCTTCTGGTATGATAATATCAAATAATTCAACTTGCTCTTTTTGAGCTTCAATCACTGTTTTAGAAGAATATACGGCAACAATCTCCTCCTCTTCAATCGAAACAGTTTTTGCAATTTTCATCATTTCTAGAACTAAATCATCTATACTAGTATATTCACAATGCGCATAAAAATCGACAAACTCAGTATTAAGTTCAACAAAATACTTGTTATCACTTGTTTCAAACACAAGTAACGAATATCCATAACTCTCTTGTGAAAAATGCAAATATTGTCCCTCACTCGTAAGAATTGATTCAGATGTATCGATTTCAATTTCATCATTTTGATATTCAGAATTAATGATAGTTGCAATATCTAAATTCATGATGAATTCCTCATCACGATAAACAAATACGCTGCTCGTCATAGATGAATATCGACGCCCTACCTCTGGGCTAATGTAATAGCGATACAGTGGTTTGTTGTTATTCGCTAGGTTAGCGATTGGTTCACTTGCCAATTGTTCTAATTCTGCTATGAATTGCACATCAAAATCGTCATCTATGCTACATCCACACAACAGCATTAAGATCGCTACCAATGAAATTATTTTTTTCATTTTACACTTCCCTTCCTTTGTTAATTTTATCATATTTTTATTTCATGTACATCTATTTTTTAGTCCAAACCGCCCGATAAATTGGTTTACCTTCACTCATAAACTTACTTTCATACTCCGTAATTGCATCCTCCGGATGTTCAGTTCTTCTAAAATCAACACTCACTTCATCAAGTGAAAATTCACAATGATTCAACTCGACCAAAGAAAACTCAAACAAAGTTGCATTATCAGTTTTCATGATTATACTACCCTCATCACTTAGTGCATGTTCATATCTCGCCAAAAAATTACGATGAGTTAAACGTCTTTTTTTGTAGCCAGTTTTTGGCCATGGATCAGAAAAATTCAAGTGTAAATTATCAATTTCATGCTCCATAAACCAACTTTCAAATTGATCAGCATCTTGTGCTATAACACGGATATTTGTTAAATCACTTTCTACAATTTTCTTAGTTGCAACCGCAGCTACATTACGATCTCGTTCAATTCCAATCCATAAGGTGTTTGAGTTCATTTTTGCCATTTGAATAATGTAATCACCTTTACCACATCCAATTTCAATACACAGTCTAGTACATTGCGTTGATTCTTTCCATTTTCCTTTATATAAATTTGGTTGCTCAATTACTATGTTTGCATTCTCCACTAAAAATGGTTCTGCCCATTTCTTTTTTCTCATTCTCATATCTATTTCCTCACTTCTCTTAAATAATAAAATAATAGGCAATTGAATTCAATTGCCTACCATCATTTTTATGCATTTTCTTTTTTACGGAAAGTACGTTTTTCACCACTTGGTGCTTTTTCACGCTTAGGTGGTTCTACATAATCAGCTGGTTTTTCAACTAAATCACGTGATGATACGTTTACACGTCCTTTATCATCTACTTCTGTGACAACAACACGTACGACATCACCCATTTTTAGTTTATCTTCAACTTTTTCAACACGTTCCCAAGCAATCTTAGAAACATGCAATAAGCCATCAACATCTCCAAATAAGTTTACAAATGCTCCGAATTTCTCAATCCTTACTACTTTACCTTCAAAGATTTCTCCAACCTTTGCTTCACGTAGAATATTTTCAATAATTCCTTTTGCTTTTGCAAGAGCTTCTGCAGAATGATGATAAATTACACAACGTCCATCATCTTCGATATCAATTTTTACATTATCGCAATCTGCAATAATTTGATTAATCACTTTTCCACCTGCTCCAATTACTTCACGGATTTTATCTACAGGAATTGTTAATGTAACCATTTTTGGTGCATATTTATTAACTTCAGGACGAACCTCGCTAATTGCAGTCATCATGTTTTCCATGATTTGTTCACGCCCTAATTTTGCTTGTGCCAACGCTTCTACGAAAACTTCACGAGTAATTCCCTCAATCTTGATATCCATTTGAAGTGCAGTAATACCTTCTGTTGTACCAGCAACTTTAAAGTCCATATCTCCATAGTGATCTTCCATCCCTTGGATATCTGTAAGCACAGTAATATGATCTCCCCAAGTTACAAGACCCATCGCAATACCTGCAACCGGTGCTTTGATTGGTACTCCTGCAGTCATCAATGCCATAGTTCCTGCACAAATACTTGCTTGGCTACTTGATCCATTGGACTCTAGTGTTTCAGCTACAAGACGGATTGTATACGGGAATTCGTCTTCACTTGGAATCACTTGTAATAACGCACGTTCCCCAAGTGCCCCATGACCAATTTCACGACGTCCAGGTGATCCCATACGACCTGTTTCTCCTACCGAATATGGTGGGAAATTATAGTGATGGATAAAGCGTTTGCTTTCCACCTCAGTTAAATCATCGATAATCTGTGTATCTCCTAATGCCCCAAGTGTACATACACTTAGTACTTGAGTTTCACCACGTGTAAATAATGCTGAACCATGTACTCTTGGCAGTAAATCAATTTGACTATCTAATTGACGAAGTTCATCAATTTTTCTTCCGTCTGGACGAATTTTTTCAACCGAAATTAAACGTCGTACTTCGAGTGCAACTATATCATGACATTGTTCTTTTGCTTGCTTTACTGCTTTCGACTTCTCTTTTTCACTTGCATATTCTTTATTTTCAAATAATTCAATTACTTCTTCAGTAATCTCATCAATTTTACCATAACGAACAAGTTTTTCTTTGATTTGTACTGCTTCTTCTAAACGAGCTTTGGCAAATCCATCAACTTCTGCTTTGATTTCAGGGCTAATTTCGTATAGTTTAATTTCCATTTTATCTTTTGCAGCTGCTTTTGCAATCTCTTCTTGAAAATCACAAAGCATTTTAATATGCTCATGTCCAAACATCAACGCCTCAATCATTGCTTCCTCAGAAACTTCTTTTGCTCCTGCTTCTACCATGTTAAGTGCTTTTTTAGTACCAGCAACTGTTAAGTTAATATCAGATTTTTCCATTTGTTCAATTGTTGGATTAATGATTAATTCACCATCAACACGCCCTACGATAACACCGGCAATTGGTCCATTAAATGGAATATTAGATATACACAATGCACAAGAAGCACCAAACATTGCTGCCATCTCTGCTGATACATCTTTATCCACAGATAATACAGTGTTCACTACTTGAACTTCATTTCTAAATCCTTCTGCAAATAATGGACGGATAGGTCTATCAATTAAACGTGCTGTTAATGTAGCATGTTCGCTCGGTCTTCCTTCACGACGTAAAAATCCACCAGGAATCTTTCCTACTGAATATAATTTTTCTTCAAATGTTACTGTAAGTGGAAAAAAGTCTGTATCTTTTGGATTTTGACTTGCTGTTGCTGCTGACAATACAACCGTATCCTCATATCTTACCAACACAGATCCACCTGCTTGTTTTGCAATTTCTCCTGTTTCTACCACTAGATTTCTACCACAGAAATCCATACTAAATACTTGTTTAGCCATCTGTTCACCTCATTTATTTTCAACTATCAAATTTTACCACACTTCCCATTTAAATGGTACACATTTAGTGTTTTTTAAATGGTTAGTTACTAATCTTAAAGCTTTTCTTTTAATTTCTCCATTATTTCGCAAATTATTTTCTGGTTTTCAATAGATTGCCCTTTAATTAGCTCTTCTTTTTGCTTTCTTGAAAACTGTTTAATTTCATATTCTCTACTCATTGCTTCTCTCTTACATTCAAAGTGCTCAAAATAAACGAGTTGTACAGGTATGCGAAAACGAGTATACCGTGCTCCTTTTTGATTTTGATGAGCATAAAAACGTTTTTCAAGATCATTTGTCCACCCTGTATAAAAAGTATTATCCTTGCATAATAAGATATACACAAAATTCACATTATCACTCCCTTAATATTAACCAAAAGAAAAACACATATTGCTATGTGTTTGCTTGAATTATTTTCTTAATCCTAAACGTTGTACTAATTCGCGGTAACGATTAACATCTTGGTTTTTAAGGTAAGCCATAAATTTTTTGCGTTGTCCTACCATTTTCATTAATCCACGAGTTGAATGATAATCTTTTTTGTGTTCTTTTAAGTGAACAGTTAAACGATTGATTTGTGCAGTTAATACAGCAACTTGTACTTCAACTGAACCAGTATCTCCTTCTGAGCGTGCGAAATCTTTAATGATTTGTGTTTTTTCTGCTTTTGTTAACATTTTATTTTCCTCCTAATTGTTATGTCCTAATGAACCGAGTTTGTCGTTGAGGAACGTATCATCCCAGTTCAAAAGCTTTCAAATAATAACACACTTTTCCAATGGATTCAAGTTTTTATACTTTTTTTTATTGAATATTGTAATTATGTGATAATGTGTGAATTGGAATTAATATTTGAATTTAAAATGTGTCATGCTATAATATCGGTATACATCTAGTTTTGAAAACTAGATGCAAAACCACAACAATTTTTGGAGGTATCGAAATGAAATTTTTATTAAAAAATGCACAAGATCCGATAAGTTGTCTTACACATTTTATTGGTGCATTAGTCAGTGCTGTAGTTGCCGTTATATTCATTGTCATTGGGATAAGTTTACATCAATCTATAACCGCAATCATTTCTAGCATCGTGTTTGCAGTATCTGCAACAGCATTATATAGCGCTTCAAGTTTATATCACTATGTTTCTATTAAAAATGAAAAACACCTTGCTTTAAGAAAATTAGATCATTCAATGATTTATGTATTGATTGCTGGATCATACACTCCATTTGTTCTAGCATATTTAACCGGCACAGCTTCAATAGTGTTCATAAGTGTTATATGGATTATTGCCATTACTGGTATTATCGCGAAATTATTTCTTATGAGTATCCCTCGCGTTGTCTACACTTCGCTCTATCTAATCATGGGATGGTCAATTATTTTCTATTTTCCTGCATTTTATGCAGCTATGGAACCAGGGTCTTTGACTCTTGTCGCTCTAGGTGGACTTAGTTATACGATTGGTGGTATAATATATATAATAAAAAAACCTAACTTTTCAAAGACATTTGGCTTTCATGAATTCTTCCACTGCTTTATTTTAGGCGGCACACTTTTTCATTTTATTGCAGTCGCAATATATATACTTTAACATGTATAAGAAGGGAATAAAAAATGATTAAAATTATTACAGACACATCTACACTTTACTCAGTAAACGAGGGAAAATCACTTGGAGTAGACATACTCCCATTAAATGTTTCAATCGCAGGAAAACAGTATCGCGAATACGAAGAAATTAGCCCAAGGGAATTTTGTGATATCATCAAGTCTGGTGAAGTTCCCATTTCATCACAACCCTCTATTGGAGAAACATTAGAATGCTTCGATAAGAACAAAGATCATGATATTTTGGTCATCAGTATGGCAGATGGATTATCTGGAACATACTCGTCAACTGTTGGTGTAAGAGAAACCTATGAACCTAATGAACACATTCATATAATTAACAGTAAAACACTTTGTGGACCTCATCGATACTTAGTACAACAGGCTGTTAAAATGCGTGATGAAGGAAAAACTCTTCAAGAAATTATGCAGGCTATAAACTATAAAATTACGACTGCAATTTCATTCCTTTTGCCTCAAGACTTCGAATTCCTTCGCCGTGGTGGACGTGTTACCGCAACTGCTGCAAAGCTTGGTGGATTCTTAAAAATTCAACCTGTTGTTATGCAAACTGAAGATGGAAAAAGACTTGAAAAATTCACTACTGGTCGAAATTTTGATATAGCTATTAAGACAATCATTAAACATTTAGAATCTATAGGTATCAATGAAAAGCATAAATTGTTTGTATCTCATGGTTTTGTTGAACAGCAAGCACAAGGTGTTGTAGAAAAATTGAAAGCAATTTTCCCAAATACAGAAATCGAATTATTAACTTTATCATGTGCTTTCTTAACACAAGGTGGTCCTGGGTGCGTTGCAATTCAGGCAATCGAAAAATAAATCTATAGATTAAGATGACCTTCTTGGTCATCTTTTTATGTTATAATAACAATGGTGATTACAATGAGAAAACAGAATCCTTTTCCATTTTCTAACGACAACAAACGTTATCAAACATGGAATTACTATTTAAAAGAAACATACAGAAGTAAAGTATATAAAGTCCCCATTAATATGGGATTTGGCTGCCCAAATCGTGATGGTACAAAAGCACTAGGCGGCTGCACTTTTTGCAGTGCACTTGGTAGTGGTGATTATGCCGGTAATATGCTTGATAGCCCCCTCACCCAATATGAACAAGGTAAAAAGATGATGGAGCGCAAATGGCCAAACTCACTTACTATCCCCTACTTCCAAGCATATACAAATACTTATGCTCCACTTACTGAGATTATCGCTATGATTGAACCCTTCCTTGAATTAGAAGAAGTTGTTGCTATCGCTATAGCAACACGCGCTGATTGCTTAAGTAACGAATGCCTTGATTATTTATCAAAGTGCTCATTAAAAAAAGAAATATGGTTAGAGCTAGGTCTACAGACAATCCATGACCATATCGCTATCCAAATTAATCGTGGACATACTTATTTCGAATTTATTGAATGCTTAGAACGTTGCAAATCTACACCTTTAAAAATTTGTGTCCACTTAATGAACGGGTTACCTAACGAGACAAAAGAAATGATGCTTGAAAGTGCACAGACTGTTGCTAAACTACCTATTCACTCTTTAAAAATTCACATGTTACATGTGATTAAAGATACAGCACTTGCCAATCAAACATTTCCTCTACTTACAAAAGAAGAATACGTTGAGCTAGTCGTAAAGCAACTAGAAGTTTTACCTCATAACATCATTATACAACGGCTCACAGGAGATGCTGTTGCAAGTGATTTAATCGCGCCAGAATGGACTCTTAATAAAACAAGTGTATTAAATGAAATCGATAAACTAATGGCAAGGAAAAATACATGGCAAGGTAAAAAGTATGAATAAACACAGTGTGCCTACAATGATGCATTACTGGATTAAGGATGTAATAACACCTAACTCTATTGTGCTTGATGCAACTGCAGGAAATGGCAATGACACATATTTTCTTTGTCGCAATGCTCAACATGTCTATGCTTTTGATATCCAAAGAGAATCAAAAGACAATACACTGGAGCGTTGCTCGAAATTTGATAACCTTACATTTTTTCTTATGAGTCATGATCAAATTAGTCAGAAAGTTAGCGACCCACTTGATATTGCTGTGTTTAATCTAGGTTATTTACCTAAAAGTGATATGCAAATTATTACCAAAAGCGAATCAACACTTGCTGCACTTACTCAAGTATTAAAACTCTTAAAACTTGGTGGTAAAATATACTGTGCATGTTATACAGGTCATCTTGGTGGTAGTCAGGAACACAAAGATGTACTTGCATGGATAATAAAAAACGACTTAGTTTATCGCTCTTATCAACAAAAAGAAAATGGTCCAATTTTATATGAAATTTCAAGGAGAACAACATGACAAAACCTACTATAGCTATATTATCTCACTATTCATCTGATAAAAGAATGCTCGGAGCAAACCACGATTATTGTAGTGCACTACAATATGCTGGAGCAAATCCCATCATCATTCCAATAGGCACTCCAATAGAAGATATAATTCACGTGTTTGATGGTTTATTAGTTCCTGGCGGACGGGATTTAGATCCTAAATTTTACCGCCAGAGTGAACACCCTACAACTATCAAAACAACACTTGAGATAGATGAAACTGAACTTAATGCAATCCGTCTATTTGCTACCTTAAATAAACCAATCATGGGCATTTGTCGTGGACTGCAAAGTATCAATGTTGCCTTTGGAGGGACACTAATACAAGATATTCCTAGTACTTTATTAAACGCTATTAATCATGACCAAACCTCTTATCAACCTACTATTGACTATCATGATACAGCACATTCTATCCAATGCAATGAATCAACTCTACTTCATTCTATTTTAGGAGAAAAAACAGAAGTGAATAGCTTTCATCATCAGGCAATCGATAAACTTGCTCCAAATTTCAAGGTAAGTGCACGTAGTGACGATGGTATCATTGAGGGGATTGAACTTAATGACCGATTATTTGCAGTACAATGGCATCCTGAAAGACTAATTGACAGTCAATCGCAAAAAAACTTGTTTGTTCACTTCGTTCAAACATGCATTAAAAAATCATAGTTCTTACAAGCTATGATTTTTTTTGTTCCTGTTGAAACAATTGAGAATAAAAATTGCAATAATTGACATTAAACTCACTAAATATAAAGTGAAATTAATGGATGTTAAGTCTGAAATCCATGAAGTTAATATAGGCATAACAAATAATGCTCCTCCCATGTAAAAGCTCATTGCAAAAAGCTGGGCTGAAGATTTCATTTTTGTATCAATTAAGTCATCAATCATATTTTTAGAAGCTACCATTGCAAGCGGGAAAGTAACCATTTGCATCAAGGCCGCAAGAACTAATAACCAAACATTGGATATAATCCCGTATAGAACAAATCTTATTCCGAACATAACTATTGAAAAAGTTAAAATTTTCTCATTACTTATTCTCTTACAAACTTTTGGAGCTAGAAAAAAAATTGGAGCTTCTGCTAGAGACTGTAGCCCCCATTTTAATCCTACATGAAAACTAGTTCCTCCAAGTTCAAGTATTTTATCAACCACTAAATAAATATCAGCGCACCCCATAGAAAATAGAACAAATAAAATCGCTACTATAAATATAAACTGTTTATTTTGTATAATTTCTTTCACATCCTTAATAGAAACATCTTGCTTTAACCGCTCTACATCTGGACAACAGCTTAAAACTCGCGAACTATAGACAAATACACTTAGCATAATAATACTTAAAAAACGAAATGACGAGATAGAAAGAATTATCGCAGCACCCCAACTACCCAATGCCCACCCTATTGCACCAAGAGATCGATATTTCGGATAGTTTTTTTGTCCATCATTCATTTGCAAAATCCAAGTGTCAATTATTCCTTGCCAGCAACGTGCAAGACCACCAGTAACACTTACTAAAATACTTGCAACTACGAAGTTATTAATATCAAACATAAATATGATTACATTGGCGATTATACATATTATAAAACTACAAGAAAAAAATATTTTTAGTCGAGAGAATTTATCAGATAGAAAACCAAACGTGAATTGAGAGATGAGTGTCATAAATGCAATAAACGCAAGTATCCATCCCTTCTGCATATTTGAAAAATCATGACTAACCAAATAAGGTATTAATTGCGTAGCACCTAATGCACACACAAAATAACAAAGAAAATAAGTAATATAGAATTTTTTTGAGTTTTCCATTAGTTCCTCCATCCTTAATATACCCATATTTTTAAAAGATATAATTATACAAGCTCTTCTTGTTATGGTAAAATAATAGCAATGAGGTGAACCCATGAATCTAACAAAAAAAATAAGCATTGTATGTTTAACAATGTTATTAATAGGAATATCAACTTTTCTTTATGCAACAATGATTGCACCTACAAACATCGCCATTCGAGAAGAAGCAATCTCTTCTCCTTCGATTCCTCAGACTTTTAATGAAGTAAAAATCCTTTTCTTTAGTGATGTTCACTACGATCAGTTCTTAGATGAAACTCAATTAAGCAAAGCAATTGATCTTATGAATGCTCAAAATCCTGATATTGTATTGTTTGGAGGAGATTTAATTGATAATAGTGAGCAATTCGAGATTACTCCTTCACAGAATGAACAACTTATCCAACTGCTTTCAAAAATTGAAGCACCTTTAGGAAAGTTCGCAGTACTCGGTGAGCATGATTTGTATAATAGTACAATCAAGGAGAACATCGAGAATATTTTGTACGCAGCTGAATTTGAAGTAATCACTAATAAATCCATTCGTATACGTAATTTATCACATGATAGCATTGTGCTAACCGGAATTGATTCGTCACTAAATGGATTTCCAAATTTTGTAGATCCTTATGTAACCGTGCTTCAAGAAGATTTTAACATCACCTTATGTCATACTCCTGATACGGTATTAGATTTAAACCCAACAACTACAGATTTATTTTTAGCCGGTCATAGTCATGGTGGAGAAATTTATATTCCAATACTTGGACCAACTTTTCGTGTTGCGTATGCAGAAGAATTTAATAATGGAAAGCATAATGTTGGAGGAATTCTCGTTGATATCACTGACGGACTGAGTACATCTGAGTATAACGCACGATTATTTTCACAATCAGAAATTGTCGTCTATACTTTATATAGCGAGAACTAGTGCTTGATAATAAAATCCAACTATGATACTATGCATACAAAGAGGTGAAAACATGATTTTATTTACTTGCAAAAACAATAGTATATTGAAAAGTATTTTTTCGTGTATAAGCAAGTAAATCACTCATAGTCAATCACTTATCAAATAAAAAGATTGCGAGTTTTCTTGCAATCTTTTTATATTTCAAAAAGGAGGATATCTGTATGACTAAAATCACAATTTCTAATTTGTCATTTTCATACTATGAAAAAGTGACCCCTATTTTCAAAGATTTGTCACTTCAGTTGGATAGTAATTGGAAATTAGGACTTATCTCTCGAAACGGTAAAGGCAAGACTACTTTTCTAAAAATTTTAAGTAAGCAACTAGATTACCATGGCGTGATTCAATCAGCACTAGAGTTTGAATATTTTCCTAGCAAAATTGAAAACACTGAACTAAACTGTTACGAAATTTTTGGAGACCATTGGCAACTCATAAAAGAACTTAATTTGCTAGAATTTAGCGTCGAAGCACTTTATCGACCTTACAAAACACTTTCACAAGGAGAACAGACAAAGCTACAATTAGCATCATTATTTTCAAAAGACCACAAGTTTTTACTTATTGATGAACCCACAAATCACTTGGATAGTTTAGGACGAAGCACAATCGCAAAATACCTCCAATCAAAGAGCGGATTTATCCTTGTATCCCATGATAGAAATATTTTGGATCAATGTGTTGACCATATCCTTGCGCTTAATCGCCAAAAAATTCAGTTAGTTCAAGGTAATTTTAGTAGTTGGTATGAAAACAAACAACTTCAAGACGCCTATGAATTAAAAGAAAACGACAAACTAAAGCGAGAAATTCATCGCCTAGAAGTAACCGCGAAAGAAAAAGCAGTTTGGTCAGACCGTAAAGAAGCTACCAAAATTGGATATGGTCCATGTGATCGTGGTTATATCGGACACAAAGCAGCAAAAATGATGAAACGATCAATTGCAATCGAACAACGCGCAAACTTACAAGTTGAAGAAAAAAAGCAATTACTCAAAGACTTAGAAGTCATTGAAGATTTAAAAATTCACCCTTTAATTCATCATAGCAATCTACTAGTAAAAGTAGATAATTTAAGTATAAACTATGATGAGAAACAAATATTCACTCCTTTATCATTTCAAATTAAGCAAGGCGGAAAATATCGTCTAAAAGGCATCAATGGCTCTGGTAAATCAAGTATTCTTCGCATTCTTGCAGAAGGAAAATCTAACTTTTGTGGATCTATAGACATCGCAAAACAATGTATAGTATCTTATATTTGCCAAGATGCCATACACTTAAGTGGCTCCCTTAAAAGTTATGAGCAGAAAAATGAAATTGATGTCCCTTTATTTCGTGCAATTCTGCACAAGTTAGACTTCGAAAAAGAATCATATGGAATACTACTAGAAAACTATAGTGATGGACAAAAAAAGAAAATTCTTATTGCAAAATCATTAAGTGAAAAAGCTCACCTCTATATATGGGATGAGCCACTTAATTTTATAGATGTCTTTTCAAGAATTCAAATTGAAAAGCTGCTTGTTCAATCAAATATTACTTGTATCTTCGTTGAGCATGATGAAACCTTTTGCGAACGAATTGCTACAGAAGAAATCATAATTAAGTAAAATTATTTCTTTTGATTCTTTGGTTCAACTCGATAAGGTACAAATTCATCACGATTATAAATCGATTCTTGTGAAAACAATTGAACATCTTGATTACTTGAATCACGATGTACAGGCACAATCTCTTTACCTTGCTCACAACTATATGCGAGTTGTTTTTTCTTTGCATAAGCTTCTTTATGTTTTTCCTGTTTCATCATGAACTCCGCACCCAGTTCATAATTGTACTCTAGATTCGCATCAAAATCTCGTTGTAAATAAATAAAATCTTTTCGTTTCTTGTATTTCATTTGAATCACCTCAATAGTATTATTCACTGATTAGATTTTTACATACAAAAAAAGTTGGTAATTTTACCAACTTTTCTATGTATTTAATTACTCAGCTGTTTCAGCTACTTTTTTAGTAGTTTTACGAGTTTTTTTCACTGGAGCTTCTTCAGTTGTCTCTTCAGCTACTTTTTTAGTAGTTTTACGAGTTTTTTTCACTGGAGCCTCAGCAGTAGCTTCTTCAACTACTGGTGCAGCTTTTGTTCCAGATGTAAGTGCAGCTTTTGCAGTTTCTACAATTGCAACAAATCCTTTTTCGTCATGGATCGCAATTTCAGAAAGCATTTTGCGGTTTACGCTTACTTCTGCAATTTTTAATCCGTGCATTAATTTTGAATAGCTAATATCATGCATTCTTGCTGCTGCATTGATACGTGCGATCCATAGTTTACGCATGTTTCTTTTTAATTGTTTACGTCCGATGTAGCTATAACGTAATGAACGCATTACCTGTTCATTTGCTGTACGATATAATAAATGTTTTGATCCAAAATAACCTTTCGCAAGTTTTAGTACTTTTTTTCTTCTTGCGCGTGTTACTGTTCCACCTTTAACTCTTGCCATGTATATGTCCTCCTAATAATTAACCTTGTAACAAGCTTTTAATACGTTTGTAGTCACTCTTAGATACTGTAGTTGATTTTCTAAGTTGAACTTTTTGTTTGTGTGTTTTGTTTGCTGCGAAGTGAGAAACATACGCATGACTTCTTTTAAGTTTTCCTGTTCCTGTCACTTTTACACGTTTTGCTAACGCTTTTTTCGTTTTCATTTTTGGCATAAATTTTCCTCCTACTTATTTTTTCTTTGGGTTTAATACAACCGAAAGCGTATTTCCTTCCATTGAAGGAGCTTTCTCAACACCCGATACTGCTGCAGTTTCTTGAATGAATTGGTTCATAATTTGTTTACCAACATCTTGACGAGTAATCATACGTCCACGAAATCTCATGTCAATCTTTACTTTCATTCCTTCTTCTAACCATTTAGAAGCATGCTTTAGCTTCGTATTAAAATCCCCGATATCAATTACCGGTGATAAACGAATTGTTTTAATTTCAGTTACATGCTGTTTTCTTTTTGCTTCTTTGTTTTTCTTTTGAAGTTCAAAACGATAACGTCCATAATCTAAAATCTTACAAACTGGCGGTTTTCCGTTAGGGGCAACACAAAATAAATCCATTTCATGATCATAAGCTTTTTCAAGCGCTTCACGACGCATCATTACTCCAAGTTGTTCACCATCCGGTCCGATTACCAATACTTCTTTGAATCGAATGTTTTCATTGACTAGTTCGTCATTGTTGATTTTTTTGCTAATAAAAGACACCTCCAAACGTGTTTATTAAATAAAAAGCAGGCATAGAAATCCCATTACCTGCTTAACTTATCATTTTCATGAATTAGTTGTAGCTGATTACCCAAGTTTAATAACATCAGGTGAGAATGGTCATTCTACTTTCCACAATATTTATATTTGCTATATAAATTTAACATTCTTATAGCATAATGTCAATAGTTTTTTAAAATATAAATCCTGCAACTTTTACATCTACTAAATTGCATTTCATATTTGTCATTTGATACACATTCAATGAAATACGTTCTTGCAATTTCTCACATGAAGCATTCACATTTGCACCATATTTAATCTTAACCTCTACAGTAACATTTAGCTGATTATTGACAATCTTGCACTGCACCGATTTTCTTAACGCTCCAGCTTCTACAAGTGAAACATTCTCTTCTTCTTCGATTGAGATTTCTGATATTTTTTCAAATACACCTTTTGATAGTGCGATTAATCCTGTTTCATCTATTTTTTCTTTTATTAAAATATATTCTTGTGCCATTGTTTTCCACCTCGTACTTCTATTATACCAAAAAATCACTCAAATGAAACCTCAACAAGTAAATCAGTCGATATAATTGTATAAACCTTTGTTAATATCAGTATTGCATTCTCTTTTGTATTGTATTCATTAGGACATAGGACTCTTACAACCTCTTCCTCGATTTCCACAATGCATCCAGTAAAACCACTATTATCTAATGTGCTGCCAACTTCATCCTCTTTTGATACAATTTGCTGTTGTGCTCCAATGTTCTCAAGTGCTTCTAACTTTGCTTGTGTTGACGACTCATCATCAGCCACCACTCCCTCATTGTACTCGATAACCTCTGCATGCTTATTTTCTAAATCATCTTCATATGTTGTTGATTCAAGCGGAAGTGTAATCAGTTGATCGCCATCCGTTACAGGATTTTCTAATGGCAATGTTACATAGTATACTGCCATCATGAGCGCTAGTGTAAATAAAGTTAAAAATGCAAACGCTTGTTTATTCATAGTAGTATTCCCTCATTTCACTTTAATTTATGAGAAAACACTATTACTTATGACTAAAATATTTGAGAAACTTTCATCTCTAATTCAGCAGCAATAGCGTGAATTGAATATGTATTCGATGAAGCTTTAAGTTTTTCTTCATATTCTTCAACGTATTGTTGAAATAATATTCTAAGTTTAAATAATTTATCTTCATGAACAACAGAAACTTTATTCGTTTTCACCATTGCCTTAGCTATTGAACTCATCAATGTATCCTTAAGTTCTTCTGCTTGCGCATTACCTAAATATTCAAATCGCTCATTAAGCCATGATTGACTTACAATAAATTCTTTTATTGTTTTTGCAAAACTTTCAAAATCTTGTCCTTGTTTATTTACATTAATAATAAATAACATATAAAAGAAGACATGCCATTCATAATCGACATTGATTGCATTACTCCAATACTGCGATAAAATCTCGCAAAATGAGTCCTGACATACTGATCTCTCTTCGATTAGAATCGGCTGCGTAAAATCAATTTCACATGTTTTAAGTAAATGGAAATGCTCAATATAGTCCATCATTCTTAATGAAGGATTTTCAGTTCTCATAAAATCATGAATATAAATGTAATGACTTAAAATCGCACTACTTCGTTTAAAGTCAGTAGTAAAGCCTAATGAATCAATCATTTTAGTAGTATACAAATCACTAATTGATTTTGCAAGAAACATTTTTACATTGCGTTCTCCAACTGCAAATTGATAGCTGTTTTGACTTTCAGCAACCATTTGTTGATAAATAATTTGTAACTGATGGTCGACTACTTCCATTGAATCATGAACTGACGATAGCATTTGTTTCATAAAAGAATCATTGTATATAAAATGTTTATTTTTATACACAACTTGATGTTCAATATCCGACCAAAAGCGATGAACCATTGATCTGATTTGTAATTCAAAATTAATCCTTTCATGATTAAACTCATAATACCCATCAATACGATATAATATAAAACCATTTTGCTGTTGTTGTGGTTGAGGCATTTTAAGGTCTAAGTACAAGTTTTCATCATTACCTGATACAAAAAAATGTTCGTGACTCGGATGAAACGCTCGACATATCTCTTTATAAATATCTCTTTCTTCAGCGATGAATCGACAATTAATTGTAACACCAATCAAATCCGGTAATGTACTCAATACTTCTTTAGCACTTTGACATTCCAGATAATATTTATTACGAAGTATCTTCTCTTTTAAACTATATGGAGACTTTATTCGAGAAGAAATCGAGATTAATTCTTGATCACAATCACTTAAAACTCCTTCTAAAGCTAAATTAATTCTTTTCTCAATATATTGAAATGTTGGTAAATTTTGTTCCAATGTATGAGTTGTTTCATCAATTAAATTAAATAATTCAAGACGCATAGTTTCACCTCTACCTTTTTTGTAATCCTCTAGGGTATTTATTCTTTAGTGTTTTCCCATCACATTTTGTAAATCCAAAAATACAATTTTGATAAGAAAGCGCATAATATCCCTTATCAAGATTCATAGTGATTGTCTCTCCTTTGATTGTTTGTATAATCATTTTTTCATCACATTCAATACGTTTTTTTAACAAAGTATTCAATTGTGCACTCACATAAAAATGATGATGTGGTTCAAATCTCCCTTTCTTTATCTCTCCAAGTTCAATACCTTGACGTAATACTCGTATTTTTTCTAGTTGAAATAAACGAAAAGTAGAAAGCCAAACGCGATCATTTACTATTGTTGTTATCCACTCTGATGTAAGTGGACATTGATTTTTTAAAAAATCTTCGACAACTGCATTTTTACTTATGGACATGTGTTTAACTTTTGATTCTATCGATACTTCTCTTTTTCTAAGCTTTGCAATGAAATGCCCTTCGCCTCCATCCATTGGATAAATACGACGGACATACTCACCTTTCACTTCTCCCAATGAAATACCAGATCTCCCAAATTTATTAGTGATTTGAACCAATTCCATTTGTGGAAACTCAGTTAGGATACGGTCTATTAACATTTCGTTTTCCTCAAGTGCGTAGGTACATGTCGAATAGACTAATATTCCATCAGACTTCAACATTTTAATCGCATCAGATACGATGTGAAACTGACGTTGCCCACATGCCTTTACATGCTCAATACCCCACTCCTGACTGGCTTGAGAATTTTTTCGAAACATCCCCTCGCCACTACATGGAGCATCTACTAAAATTTTATCCATCCACCCTGCATATACATTTGCAAGTTGAGCTGGAGAACTATTTGTAATTACTGCATTGCTAATCCCACAACGCTCACAATTGCTCATTAGGATTCGCGACCTTGAAGGATCAATTTCATTTGTAAAAAGAATTCCTTGATGATTCATTTTCGCAGCAATCTGGGTAGTTTTTCCACCTGGTGCAGCACATAAATCCAGCACCCAGTCATTTGGTTGTGGATCAAGAATTTCGACTGCACTCGCAGCACTGACTTCTTGCAGGTAAATCATGCCAGATCGATGCTCTATACCATTTCCTACACCTTCTACATTTTCATTTAAATAAAATACTTGTTTTGAAATATTTGTTGGCTGAAGCGTTAAATTTGTAGTTTGCAAAAAATCTTCAACACTAATCTTAAGTGTATTTACCCTAAGTCCACGAAACAATGGTAGTTGTAGTGACGCTAAAAAAGAGTCATACTCTTCTTTTAATAAGCATCTCATTCTTTCTTCAAATTGTGGATTCATTAAATACACTCCTTGTTGCACTTACATCTTGTTTTAATTGAGTAATTAACTCGTTGATAGAAGAAAATTTCTTCTCGTCTCTTATATAGTAAAAAAACATTACTTCAATTTCTTCTTCATAGATATCTTGATCAAAATCAAGAATATGTGCTTCAATCGATACATCTTCACTTAAATTAAATGTAGGATTATGTCCCACATTTATCATTGCTAGGTATTCTTTTTCTTGAACTAGTACCTTTCCTGCGTAAACACCTTTTTTAGGTTTAATGTACTCTTGGTTCACCTGACAATTCGCTGTTGGAAATCCAAGTTTGGACGCACCTACAGCATTACCGTGAATTACCTTAGCTAACAATGTAAATGGATAACCAAGCAAACGAAAAGCACTTTGCATATCTCCATTAGTTACAGCGTCACTTACTCGTGTTGAGCTTATTTTCCCTTGCTCATCATTGATAGATGTAACCCATCTATATTCAAATCGTTGATGAGAAATTTGTAGTAAAGTATCTGTGTTTCCTAGCCCCTTAGCTCCATAATGAAAGTCAAATCCACTCACTAAACCTTTCAAGTTTATTTGTAAAGATAATAATTCTAGAAACTCATTTGGTGAAAGACTTGCCATTTCAGCAGTAAAATCAATCACAAAGAAATGCTGAATACCAAACCGTTCTGCCAAAACTTCTCTTTGTTTCATAGTAGTTAGATGATATACGTCTTGAATTCCTTTTATTGTAACCCATGGATCAGGATTAAAGGTAATTAAGGCAGTCTCACATTCAAGCTCATTTGCAAGTTTAACTGTTTCGCTAATTAGCGCTTGATGACCTAGATGCAACCCATCAAAGTATCCTATGCACGCAGCTACTGCTACATCATTGACTCGCTTTTGTCCTAGTGTAATATTCCAATTTTTCACTACCATAATCCTCTCTTACTTCGATATACGCCATCACTAACTTTCTCAAATATGGCAATCGCCTCTCCTTGATAAGATAAACAAATTAATTCCTCAATAGAATCAAAATGAATTTGCTTTCCATCATAGATGTTTTTTAAAATTTTCTTATCTGTTATATCAATAACAGAATATCTACTACTTAAAGCATTTAACAACCCTTCCGGTTGCGGTGTGCTTTCGCATACATCACTTAACTCTAAACAATCATCTAGCGATATGTTTCCTACTCTTGTACGAACTAGCGCAGACATAGCTCCTACTGCACCTAGTTTTTGTGCTAACTCCTCACACAATACACGTATATATGTCCCACTACTGCAAACAACTCTAAACTGAATTTCTTTATCCATCTTCAGTAATTCAACATCACTTATTTCAATTTCTCTTGCACTCACATCAACAGTTTGGTTATTACGCGCATATTCATATAGTTTTTTACCATTTACCTTAACCGCACTATACATTGGTGGTACTTGCATTTGTTTTCCTAGCATTGACTTTAATGCAGTCTCTACTTGTTCAAATGAAACCTCAGGAACTGTTGACTCTTCAATCACTTTCCCCCAAATATCACCAGTATCATACTTTCCACCCAATCTTAATGTTGCGATGTATTCTTTTGTATCCATAACTAAATATGGATTCGCTTTACAAGCTCTTCCAACCATGACAATTAACACACCTGTTGCTTGAGGATCAAGCGTTCCTGTATGCCCTACACTTTTTGTACCATAGCTTCTTCTAATTTTTGCAACTACATCAAATGATGTCCAATCACTTGGCTTATTGATGTATAATAATCCGTTCATATTCTTACTCCTTAACACTAGTATTATAACAACTCTATGATATAATTACAAAGCAAAGTGAGTGATGAATTATGAATATGAAAAAAATTATAGGCTGCGTAAAAAAAGCAGATAACGATTATAAGATGATCAAAGATAAAGATAGAATCTGTGTAGGGGTTTCTGGTGGTAAAGATTCCATGCTACTTTTAGTAGCCCTACACTATTACAGTTTAACTTGTAAAAAAAATCACGAAAAGAATTTCGAGGTTGTTGGAGTACATTTAGAGATGGGTTTTGAAAACATGAATTTTGAGCAAGTAGATTCTTTTTGCAAAGACAAAGGCATTGAATTCCATCATTACCCAACAGAAATATATGAAATATTAAAAAAACAAGCTAATGATGATGGAACACTTAAATGTTCATTGTGCTCAAAATTTAAAAAAGCATTAGTAATTGCTGGTGCTAAAGCACATAATTGTAATCGTGTTGCTTTTGCTCATCATGCCGATGACGCAATTGAAACTTTGTTTATGAATGCAATTTATGGTGGACGATTAGCTACCTTCAAACCAAGTATGTTTTTAACAAATACTGAAATGGACTTTATTCGCCCGTTTGTGTACGCATTTGAAAGTGATATTATTCGAACAATGGATAACAATGATATTCCAGTTGTTAAAAGTACATGCCCAATGGACGGCCATACAAAAAGACAAGAAACAAAAGAGATTTTACAGCAGTTGTATGAGCAATATCCAATGTCAAAAGAAAATTTCCTATTAATGTTACATAACAAAGATAAAATCGATCTTTGGGAAAAAGCAAATGACAATTAAACGTGTTTATCTTGAGCTGAGTAATATCTGTAACCTGAATTGTGATTTTTGTAGTCCAACAAAGCGGGTAAATACACAATTAGATTTAGCTACAATTGAGCATATTATTCCGCAAATTAAGCAAGTGACCCCCTACATCTATTTACATGTCTTAGGTGAACCATTACTATACCCATACTTCTATGAAGTAATGCAAATTCTTCAAAAACATGAAATGCAAGTTCAACTTGTAACTAATGGAACGCTTTTATATAAGTATAAGAGTTTACTTGAATATTCTTGTCTTAGAAAAATTAGTATTTCTGCTCATAGTTTACCATTTCATTTAACTAATCGGACAAACTACATGAATTCTATCATTGAAACTATGGAGCACGTTTCTAAACAAGCACAACCATATGTAGAGTTGCGCTTTTGGAATAGCAATCAACTTGATGACTACTCTAAACATTTTCTTGAATTGTTAGAAAAAAGATACAATTTTACAACTACAAAAAAGCAAAATAGCTATCGCGTTTTAAATCATGTCTATATCCATTTCGACAATCAATTTGAATGGCCTAATCAATCAACAAGTGGTCCTTACCATGGAAAATGTTATGGCGGTACACAAATGATTGCTATACTAAGCAATGGAGATGTCTGTCCTTGTTGTCTAGATTCTGATGCTCACATTAAACTAGGATCAATACATAATGAATCTCTTCAAGAAATACTTCATGGTCAGCGTTATCTAAATTTAGTTGAAGGTTTTAAAAACCAAAGATGTGTTGAAAGTTTTTGTCAATCATGTACATATCGACAACGCTTTGATTAATAAATATAAAGTATAAGATAATTAAAAGCATTAATTTGCTCAAAAGTTTCATTAGGATTTATAAAAATTTGATAGAAAGGTTCATAAATCAAACACTGATAAAAATCATAATGAGCTTTTTGCTCATCACTTAAGCATCGTTTTAAATAAGCGCATGCTTTTTTTATTGTAGAAACTAAAGGTACTTTTATCTCGAACCATGTATCAAGTTGGACTACATACATCTTTATGATTATCTCTTTTTGCTTAAACACAAGTAAATTTTCTAGCTCTTCCATTAATCACTACAACCCCCTCATGATCTTTCAAATTTGAATCAGTACCTATTACTTGAAACATAGATTGACTACTCACACCATTCCCTAGCCAAACGACCTTATCTATTTTTAAAAATCCCCTTAAGTTTAAACGTGTTAAGTCATCGTAATCAAGGAGTAAAATTGCTTTTTGTTTATTCAAAAAATCCGCAATTTCTTTCGTAGTATTCCCTAAACGATTTAAGTCTTCTTTAAAATAATATGTACATCCTTGTTCTTTTACTTGATTTGAAATTAAATCAAAAGAATCTTGATACAAGGCAGATACAATTACTAAACGGTCTACTTCTATCACAACTTCATCAAAGTTCATCCAATCGATCCCTAGACGTAAGAAAGAATCTGCATATTCTATTTTATCCTTGCCATCTGGAACAGCACTTAGTTTATGATTTTGTTTCTTCATCCATTCATCCCTTTGTGCAAGAGCAAACTCAACGAGGACTTTATTATAAAAAAGTCCGATTTGATTTTCAAACAAATAACTTTCTTGAAAAAAATACACTTGTTGAGACTTTGTCATTTTCTGTAATGATATTTTAATTTCAAAATAATCAAACAAGGAAATACGAATTGCATTTAGCTGATTAATACATGTAAAGATATGGCACTTATATAAAGTTGGATGCTTCAAAACATGTAGAAGCTCGTTAATTATTAAAAGATCGTCACAAACAAGAGAAAAATCTTCTATAAACACAACAATTTGTTTTCTAGTCGTCTTTATTATATATAAAATCTGTCTTACCTGTTGAGAATGTGAAATACATATTACATCATCAACGCATGTATGCGATTGCTTTTTAGCACTCATAAGATAAATTGGAATTCCATCTATCTCACAGTTTTGAGCAATAATATCTAATAAATCATAACGATTTTGATACTCTTCTACAAGACATAAACAATGTTTATCTACAATGTTGTAACAACACACCTCGTGTTTTTTTTCAATTAGTTGATCGAAGATTCCCAACGTCATCTCTCCTCTTACCTTAATTTCACAAAGAGCTATTTTTTTCGGTAAATCACACCACAATAACTTAGGAATATCTTGAATCTTACTCACATTGTCCCAAATATATTTAACTATCGCAGATACTTCAGTTACTTTTGAACTTGGCATCTCTTCAAAAGAGGACTTAGTTTTCAATGTTGTATCTAGTAACTCAAATTTATACGGTTGTTTATCATAAATACGATGTACAAAACACGATTTTCCAAATTCAAATGAGTCACTACTTTTCAAGTAAAAATATCCTGCCTCTTTAATTACAGTATTTACTGATTTTCCAAGCATCTCTTTATACTCACAATTATCTTGCACTTTCATACAAATTCGAAAATTAACATTACTTAATATTTGATCATCAATAACACCACTAGATTTCTGTGTTGAAAGAATCAAATGCATTCCTAAACTTCTTCCTACTCGCCCCATAGAAATTAATTCTTTTAAAAAATCAGGACATTCCTTCTTCAATTCAGCAAACTCATCAACAATTACAATTAAATGCGCTAGTCTATCAAGGCATGAATATTCATTTTGAAGTTGTTGGTAATTATCAAGATTTGAAATTGATCTATTGTATTTGCTGCTTACATCCATAAAAAGCTTCTGGCGCCTGTCTATCTCCGTTTTCAACATATGCAATGAACGCATAAGATTACCTTTTTCTTGATTATGAATTACTCCGACTAAATGTGGTAAACGATAATTTTGAGTAATTAAGTCAACCACACTACTCGCCCCTTTATAGTCAATAATAACAAATTGTACATCATTACACGAATGTGAGATTGCCAATGAGCAAATTAATGTAAGAATCAATTGGCTTTTACCTGAACCAGTGCTTCCCACAATTACTCCATGAGGACCATCAAACTTCTCATGTAAATTTAACGTAATACTCTTTTGAAATTGATCAACTCCAATAATTGCACTTAACCCAATAGATTTCGACCATCTATCATGAAGATTAAGATGTTCAACCCTCTCAATTTGTGACAATTCTAGTAATCCAAATTGTGGAGGAAAGTTAGCTATTTTAATTTTTCTATACCTGATGTAATCATCATCGTTCATTTCATTTTGTGGTGGAACAAAATTAATTTGACTATTGTTTTTTAAGTATTCAATTTCATTCTTTTGTGAATCTATCAATACATCTGTATTCATTAGAAGCTCATCTACATGTTCTACTAGTTGAACAACACAACATCTATCGTGTTCTAACACAATCTCACTTAATACATCTAAGAATAGTCTATCATCCACAAAAATTACAATCCATTTCTCCTTCAGGATATCTTCAAGTATCATATTAATGTCTTTTACACTTATTTGGTTTTTTGCATATAAGCGTGTTTTCATATCTAAACTATACATGTGTTGATTGTAAATAAACTGATTAGTTTGCTTATCATTAAATTTTGACGAAAATAAAGCACATCTTACATACAAACTTGATTGACAACAAATTACCTGTCTTAAATAATAAGAAATTAAGTTCCAATTATCCTTCTTTTTACTTAAAATACCAATCAGTCGATGTTGTGTTAAGTCAATTTCTATGATCGCATTTTGCACCCATTTACATTCATTAATAAAATTGTTTTGGAGCGCCAAGATACTTTCATCATTTTTTTGAAATGCTTGATTTTTTTCAACATTAAAAGTGATGGGTGATTTAATTACACCATATCCAATTGCTAAATGTAAGAAATCACAATGACTAATATGATGTAATATCGAGTGATTTAAATCTCTAAGAGAAAAACGTAGCTCGCTTGGGTACCGTTGCTCAATCGAAGCGCGTAACTCTACATGTATTTGATTTACCTTTACTTTCAATTTATTTAAATAATCAGCATATTCACGTTCTCTTTTTATTAGTAGTTTCTTTAATTTTCGCTTGTCAAGATAGCGAGATATGATCGGCCACAAGATTGCAGTAAAACACATTGTAATAGGAAAAAGTAGACTTGCAATGTAATCTTCCCATGATCTTCCATCTTGAATACCTTGTACTGTATTAATTATAGCAACAGATAAAGCACTCAATGCCATAAGCCTTTGTGGAAGAAGACTCATTGATTGTATTTTTAAATTTGCATCAACCTTTTCAAAGCTTTGGATTGTAATTTCATTATGATAAATATGACGATTACGTTCATAGCGTACAGGTTTCGACTCATAATCTAGACTAGGTATTTCTTTATATTTATTTATACGAAATTTTTGAATACATGTTTTATTAATGCAATTTATCATGAAAAATGTCTTATCTAATCTACATCTAAAATGCATATATTGCACTTCACCTTCAACTAAAGTAACTCGTTTAACTTGTATTCCATCATAAAACATCATTTTATGTTTACTTGTATCCTCAATTTGCCATCCATCCTTTTTTTGACTAAGCACTAAGCGAACTGATTTTACTGGCAAGTGAATCATAATTTGAGCATCTGCTGAATTACCAATAATTACTCTAGTCTGATAACTAAACCTCGTATATCTTTGTATTAGCGAGCTGCTACTTAAAACATAGAATAACACCTTATGAAGTGTTGTATCCATCGTTAACTCATAAGAATAATTTAACTTGATTGACTTTCCAACACTCCACTCATAATTCCCTTGATTAAGTTTTACTATTATTTTTGAATCCTTCTTTTGAACTGTTAACAGGACAGAATGAAGTATTTCCCATTCTAACATTGTAGAGAAGTACTTCATCTGAACTTTATTATCAATCAATATACATGCAATCATTCTGTTTTAACCAATACATGAAATTCTACTATGTGTTCACTTTCATCTAAAGTGATTTGAATTTTAGTGTTTCCTTCACTAATACCTTTCACTAGTCCATTGCTGTCAACAGTTGCAACAGTTTCATCTAAACTCTTGAATCTTAAATCACTCAACTGAAATTCTTCTGGTATGCCCCGTACCATAATGTACCTTGATTTCCCAACATAATTAACCATTGAATAATGTTCCAAAAGTATACGTTCAACACTAACATCAATCGTAGGAATTGGAGTGAATTTTTCCACATCTCTAGAGCAGGCATCGACAAACTGCATATTTTCAATATAAAGTATTGAACCATTAAAAAGCGGTGCATTTCGCTCATTTAATAAACTAAAAGTTCTACTAAAGTTCAATCTTCCTGCTACAGTTTTAATTGTATTTAAATTAATTTCAGCCAACCAATGGGCTTGAAGTGCTCCACAAAGCGTAAAATCGTGATTATCTCCTTGTAACTCAATAAGAACATCATATGGTACCTCGCCGATATTAAACTCATCTCTAGTTTCAGGAAAATACGCTGTTGTTGATATTTTAGCTCGAACACCTAAATCTGCTCGAATATCCATAAGATCCATTGAAAACATACTTGCCGTAGCCTTCAGTGTTCCTGTAACTCCAGTAGAAGCATGAGCATTTAGCGTTACGTCTTTATCGACATCATTGATTACACGTATTGTATTATTTTTGATTTCGAATCCATGCTCACTTGCAGCATTACACACAAGTTCAATTGTTCCATTAAAGAATACCCGAATTCCAACATCAAGTGTAATATATAAACTTGGAATACTAGTTACAGGAATTTTAATTTGCCCTAACGGTAAAATAGTATCTACACTAGCTCGTTGAGATGACCATGAGTTTAACAAGCTTGATGGAAGATCAGCTGAATCAAGTTTTGAAAAATCTAAGTTATATTGCTGAAATGTTCCACGTTTATAACCACCGCTTAATGTTGAATTGTAGGTAATTTTAAAAAATGCATGCTCAATATTTAATCCTTGGGATTTCCAATGAAATGAAGGTTTTACATTATTTATTTGCAACTCAGTAAATAAGTTCCCCCCCACTTCAAGTTGAGTGAAAGCATAAAAGTACAATGAGCTTGCTGTAAAGTTATATCGAACTGTAAAATCACCAATCTTAAATTCATTTTTTGTTAAAGAGGATACAAATATAATTGTATCCTCAACACTCATCACCGAAGGCATATCTGAGTTAAGCTGAAACTCAGCATCACTAAAATCTAACTCAAATTCTCCGCCAAACTCTAAATCTTCAAACTCACTAAGCTCGATTTCTTCAAGCTTCGCAACACCATCCACAAGTTCTAAAACACGATATATAAACATTGTCTCTTCGTTTTCCCATACCACAATATCATCTTTCTCGATTTGATCAGCTGGATGAAATAATGCTTGCATTAAGTCCTCCTCAAATTCATAAGGGGCAACTTCTACTACATTTTGATTTTCATCAAAAGCATAACTAAATGCAGAGGCAATATTTCCGTGATTTATGTAAGTAACAAATTTATCAATGTAATCTTGAGCTTGTTCAGGCGTACATTTATGCAACGGATAAAATCGCAGTTGTTCATCTACGCTTAATAATCCAGAATGTACTACTCTATGTATTTGATTTGAATATGAAGATTCATTTGCATCAATCACTTGAACACTAGTGTCCTCTAAATTGAGCCATTGATCAAAGAATAAAGCAACATGCTGTTTTTCAAGTGGAGAATTCAAATCAATTGTATCAAACACTAACCCCCACTCTCCTAACACCTCTAAACTATCTTCTCTTTTTGCAGTTGTTAATCCAGTAGAAAACGCTAGCTCATCCAACCATTTTTCAATACTAATCTCTTGCTTGCTTTCACATCCACTCAAACAGCTTAATACAACAAATAAAACTAATAAAAGTTTAGAAAGTACTCGCATTGCTATTGATTGTAGATTCTAAAGTAAGATACGTTTGAGCTGTATGTTCAAGAAATTGTGCATAAGATTGTATGATTTCTCTTTGTATATCAAATTGTGCTGCAAAACGCATAAACTGTTGTCGAGCAGTTTCACTGCTTTCGCTTATCCAAAAAGAATGTAGTCGATTCATTTCGTTTGATGCATTTTGTAAAATATCATAGATTTGTTGATTTACAATCCTAAGATTAGCAGCAGTATTCTCAACTTCACTAATCGAAATTTTAATTTGCTCCATAGTCTCCTCCTAATTTGTAAGTTTGGATGCCATACTAGCTAACTCTTGCTGTGTTTGTTGATAAGCAATGGCAGAGCGTTTCAAAAAATCACTGTACTGACTTAATACCATCCCAATTCTTTGAAAGTCATCATAATAACCCTGAATTTGATTCACAAATGCGAGATTATCACTGCCTTGCCAAGAACTAGACATTACCTCGATGTACTGATACAACTTAGATACATGATCTTGATACTGACTTTTGAGGTCATCTACTGCGGCTGCACTGTTTTGTAACACGGCTGGTTCTACAAAAATTGTTTTCATAAACTACCTCCTTTACATACATTATTCGCCACAAAGTGTGTATACCTAAAAAAAGATAGCACACTCGTAAGTGCACTATCTTCTCTATTTCTTAATCTTCTCTAAGATTGATTGTATTTTATTTCCTTCTTCAAGAGCCGTGTCTAATTTGAAAATTAAATCTGGAACTTTTCTGACTTGCATACGTCTTCCTAGTTCTTGTCGAATGAACCCTTTTGCATGTTTAAGTGCTCTTAAACCAGCTTCATTACGCTCTGTTTTACCTAAGAAACTAACATATATAGTTGCATAACTGTAATCGTTAGTTACTTTAACATGTGTAATTGTAACAAAGCCAACATTAGGATCTTTCAAGTCAAATTGGATAATTTCCGTTACATTTTTTAAAATTAAGTTCGACATTTTTTCATGTTTAATACTCATAAACTCACCTACACAACAGCTACTTGTTGATCTTGATATCCTTCAATTACATCGCCATCTTTAAGGTCATTGTAGTTTTCAATAGTAATCCCACATTCGTATCCTTGAGCAACTTCTTTTGCATCATTTTGGAAACGTTTTAAACTTCCTAATTTTCCTTCATACACAACGATACCTTGACGAATTAATCTAACTTTGCAATCACGTACAAATTTACCATCAGTTATCATACATCCAGCTATTGTACCAACTTTTGATACTTTATATGTTTGACGAACTTCAGCTTGTCCAATAACAACTTCTTCAAACACTGGTGCAAGCATCCCTTTCATCGCCAACTCCATTTCTTCTACAGCTTTATAGATAATGTTATGCAGACGAATTTCTACACCCTCTTCTTCAGCTTTGCGACGAACATTTGCATCAGGACGAACATTGAATCCATATATTACAGCTTTCGATGCAGTAGCAAGCATAACATCTGATTCAGAAATTGCTCCTGCAGTTGAACGAATTACAGTTACGCGAACACCTTCAACTTCAATACGTTCTAGAGCTTGTCGAACAGCCTCTGCTGATCCTGAAACATCTGCTTTTACAATCAATGGTACTTCTTGGATATTCCCTGATTGGATCTGAGATGCTAAATCATCTAAACTCATCGCACTTGTAGTACGACGCTCTTGCTCAATTTTTGTTTGTGCACGGCGTTCAGCAACAGCACGAGCTTGTTTTTCACTTTCAAATGCTTTGAACATATCTCCAGCTACCGGTAAGTCTTGAAGCCCAATAACTTCAACTGGTGTTGATGGTCCTGCATTTTTTAATTCACGACCACGGTCATCAGTCATTTTTCTAACTCTACCAAAACATGCACCAACTACAATCGGCATTCCTGATTGTAATGTTCCGTTTTGCACTAATAAAGTTACAACAGGCCCTCTACCTTTATCAAGTTTTGCCTCAATTACAGTTCCTGAACCTACTTTTGTAGGATCAGCTTTAAATTCAAACACTTCTGAAACAACAAGTACAGTTTCAAGAATAGTTTGTACACCTTCTCCGCTCTTTGCACTACAACGAACGTAAATAGTGTCTCCTCCCCATTCTTCTGGCATTAAACCTAGCTCTGACATCTCATTCATTACACGGTCTGGATTCGCATCTGGTTTATCCATTTTGTTTACTGCAACAATGATTGGTACACCTGCAGCTTTTGCATGATCTACCGCTTCTCTTGTCTGAGGCATTACACCATCATCTGCAGCGACAACAATAATACAAACATCAGTAACTTTTGCCCCACGTGCACGCATCGCAGTAAACGCTTCATGCCCTGGAGTATCTAAGAAAGTCACTTTTTTGTTATTTACAGAGACTTGATAAGCACCAATATGCTGTGTAATCCCACCAAATTCTCCTGCTACTACTTTTGATTTACGGATTGTATCTAATAGAGTAGTTTTCCCATGATCAACATGACCCATGATAGTTACAATCGGAGGACGTTCTTCTAATGCATCACTATTAACTTCTTCTGCATCTTCTAAACTATCTTCATCCACTAGTTCTTCCTTGTGAACTTCAATATCGTACTCCATGCATACTAATTCTACTAACTCATCATCCATAACACTATTTATAGTTACCATTTTTCCTAACATAAACAATAACTTAATGATATCACTTGAGTTTTTATTACATTTATTCGCAAGTTCTGAAACTGTTACTCCTTCCGAATATGTAATTTCCTTCACCACTTCTGCGCGAGGAACAAATACATTTTGACGATCATGTTGTTTCTTCTTCACATTATTTCTTCTTTTTTGTGGTTTTGCCATCGTTCACACCTCATTTCATATTTTTTAAAATTTGATTCGCTAATCCTTCATCCAGTACTGCTACTGACATGCGATTAACTTGTCCTATTGCATCTGAGATTTCTTCACTTGTGAAGTCTTCAATACAATGTATTCGATTACTTGTACAAAGCGTTCGAACTTTATCTTGAGTACGCAAAGAGCTATCACTTGCCAAAAAGACTACTTTTGCACTTTTTGACTTAATACATTGCATAGCAGTCTCACCTGTTGCAACTTTCCTAGCTCTTGCACTAATTCCCAAATATCCAAAAATCTTATTTTTCATTAATTACCTCTAATATACTCTCATAAGTTTCTTGGGGTACAACACACTCTAGAGCACGATCAAGACTCTTTCTTTTTTTAGCAATTTCTACAGCTTCTTGTGTTTTCAACAAGTATGCACCACGTCCATTTACTTTCCCGGTCGCATCAACTGCGATACTTCCATCAGTACAACGCACAATACGTAATAAATCTTTTTTTGGTGCTTGTGTCATCGTTGCTACGCATTTCCGCATTGGAATCTTTTTCATGTTTATTCTCCTTAATCTTCTTCGTAGAAATCCTCGTATTCTTCATACTCATCGAAATCAATGTCCTCTTGAATCCAGCTATTCGCTTCTTCAAGTTCTTGATTCTTACGAATTTCTTCTAATTCTTCTTCAGAATAGATTGGTTTTAGCCCGTAATCCTTATCATTACGTTTTAAGTCTTTGATGCGTAACTTACGTTCATCATCTTTTACATTACGACGTTTCTTAAACTCTTTTGGAGCTTCTTGTTTTGTCGCATTTGCTGCAATTTTTTCAAAACGTGGAGTATACTCTTTTCGCTCACGATCTTGTAGTACTTGTTTTGCTTCTTTTGCATCAGGTACAACTTCTTTTACTACTTCAACTACTGGAGTTTCAGCAACAACTGGTTCATCTTCAACCTCATTCACTGTTTCAGTCTCTGTAGTATCAAATTCAATGATTTCTTCTTCGACTACCGGAGTATCCTCAACAACTGTTTCAAAAGTCTCTGATTCTACTTCTACAACTCGTTCTTCGATGTAAGCCATTGCTGCCTTTTCATCTGCTTCTTTACGTAATTCAGCAGTATACTCAGCTAATTTAGCACGCCAATCAATTCCCATTTCTTCAACAGCGCTTTGTGTTTTAATGTCAATTTTCATTCCTGTTAATTTAACAGCTAAACGTGCATTTTTACCTTTTTTACCAATTGCTAAACTCAATTGATTGTCTTCAACAACAACTAATAGACTTCGTTTATCTCCTGTAGGTAAAACAGCAAGTACTTGTGCAGGTGCTAAAGCATTTTTAATCAATTCTTGAATGTTGTCGCTCCATTCAAAGATATCAATTTTCTCACCCTTTAACTCATCAATGATTGCTTGAACACGAGCTCCGCGAGGCCCAATACATGCTCCAATAGCATCCACATCACTGTGTGATGAATACACAGCCATTTTTGTACGTTCTCCTGCATCACGAGCAATTGCTTTAATCTCTACAATACCATCATAAATTTCAGGTACTTCTGTTTCAAATAAACGACGAACCAAATTTGCATCTGCTCTTGAAACTAATACTTGAGCACCACCTTTATTTTGGTTATTCACTTCAGTAATTAAGACACGAACAGTATTACCTTCTTTGTAAACTTCTTGTGGAATTTGTGCAGCACGTGGCATAATAGCCATTGTCTTTTGTAATCCAATCACAACAAATTTTTCTTCAACACTCTCAACCGAACCAAATACCATCTCATCTAATTGATCAATATATTCGTCATAAATTGCTTGCTTCTCTGCCTCGCGAATTTTTTGTTTCATTACATTTTTAGCAAGTACTGCAGCAGCACGTCCTAAATTTGCAATTGAAACTTGACGATCAACTAATCCACCCAATTCAACTGTGGGATCAATTAACTTAGCATCCGCTAATGAAACCTCTAATTCATCATCTTCCACTTCATTTACAACTTGATACTGTTGAAACACTAGAATTTCTTGAGTTTTTTCACTAATTTCAACTTTTACAAGTACATCAGGAATATCGATGTGTTTACGATAAGCTTTTGCCAACGCTTCTTTCAAAGCTTCAACTACAATTTCTTTAGATACTTTACGATCATCTTCAATTGATTGCATTGCTTTTAATAAATCTTTTAACTTCATTTTCTACTTTCTCCTTAATTAAACAGATAAACGGATTTTTTTCACATTACTTGTTTCCGTTTGAAGTGATTTTTTTACAGCTTTTTCTTGGTATGAGAATGAAATTGTATCCTCATCACAACTTACTAGTACACCAGTAACTTCATTTAAACTTTTCACTGGGTTTACAAACTTTACAAATACTTTTGACCCCACGGCATGCTTTATCTCTTCTAAGTTACGTAGAGCTCGCTCAGCACCAGCTGAACATACTTCTAAGAAATATTCTTCACTAATGTAATCTTTCTCATCTAACAAGATTGAAATTTGTTCTGATACATTCGCACAAGTCTCAATGTCCATTGAGCCATCTGCATGCATAATCGCAATTTGTAGTGTTGTGTGTTTCTTTGATTTCAACAAATTTATTTCATACAATTCAATTTGAAATTGATCTAAAATTGGTTGAATATCTTGTGTAATTTGTTCAATTCTATCCATCATTTTCTCCTAAATAAAACGGAAAGAGTGGTTTTCACCACTCTTGCTTTTCATACACTGATATAATACACAAATTCCCCTTATTTTGCAAGTACTTTTCTATTTAATTCCTATCTCTTCAAGAAAGTAAGTTGCAGCTTCTTCTGCTGTATATCCCTCTTCAACAACAAGTCCATTGAGATATCGCATCATTTCATCATCGAGTTGAGGTGCAATCTCATTTAGTGCTGCCACTGCATCAGGATAGTCTACATAAAATTTTTGATTAGCAACTGGAAGAATATGATATGGTGGGAAAAATGCTAAATCATCTTCTAAAGTTACTAATTCATATTTTTCAATAAGACTATCTGTACTAAATGCAGAAATCACATCTACTTCATCAGCATCAATCGCCGTATAAAGTAATGTGCCTGAAAATTGTAAAGAATCCTTAAATTCTAATCCATATGCTTCCTTTAATCCTAGTAAGCCATCTTCTCTTGCATTGAACTCTGGTGATCCACCGATAGTAAGTTCACTACTAATAGATACTAAATCAGATACCTTTACCAAATCATATCTCTCAGCTAGCTCTTTGCTTACTGCAATTGCATATGTATTATTAACGTCATAATGATCAAGTGCATAGAGTCGGTCTTGTGTATACAATAAGTTTGATACGGTAAAATAAACATCCTCTGCTTTCATATCATCAGTGAATGTTTGATCAAAAATAGCAGAAAAAAGTGTTCCTGTATAATCTGGATAAATATCAATTTCACCATTCTTAATTGCGCTATATGCAATACTTGTACCTCCAAGGCCCATTTTCGTTTCTACTTCATAATCTGTTTTTGCTTCAATTGTTTGTTCAATGATATGACCAACTATTCGTCCTTCTGCAGCTTCTTTTGAACCTACAATTATGTCCGGTTCACTTTGAAAATAATTAGCACCGAAGTAACCAAACATACAAATAATAGCGAAAAAAGAAATAGTCAATGTAACACGGCGGTATTGCTTCATTTCTTGAACCTTTTCTGAAGAAAGTAAATTAGCTGAAACTTGTAAACTAATCGGAGTTACCGCTTTTTCCAATTTATTCATCACAAAGTCCATCGTCAGTGCTAAGATACAAGCTGGAATGGCACCTGATAAAATCATATTTACATTATCAACTTGAATTCCAGAAATAACTAAAGTACCAAGTACATCAGCACCTATATAGGCTGCTATCGTCATTAACCCTACTGCGGTAACAGAAGCAATACGAACTCCTGCCATAATGAAAGGAAGAGCTAGTGGTATTTGAATTCGCGTCAATACTTGAAGTCGCGTCATCCCGATTCCATAAGCAGCCTCAAGAGTATCTTTGTTAATGTTCGCTAGTCCTGTATATGTATTTTTCAAGACTGGCAACAAAGAATAAATCACAACCATAAATATAGCAGTCGATGCTCCTATCCCAAAATAGGGTACAATAAATCCAAGTAGAGCTAGACTTGGGATAGCCTGTATTAAATTCGCCATATTTAACACAGGTTTATTCAGTGCCTTTGAGTTGTAAATTGAAATACCAAGTGGTACACCAATTAAAATTGCAAACAGAATTGCAACAAGCGTATATTGAATATGATTATAAAATAACGTCATTATATATTGTAGATTCGAAGAAAAATAACTAAAGAACTCATACATAAGACTCATCCTCCTCAAACTCTATAAACTGTTGCGATAGTGTAGTTACAAGTGTACTCATTGTAATTAAACCTTGCAAAATACCAAATTCATCAATTACTGGAATACTCGATACTTTGTACTGCTTTGTTTTTTTAAGTAAATCAACAATCGAATCATATGGATGTGCAGTCGCTACAGGTAACCTCATTAACTCTGACACTGGTTGTGATTTGTGCACATGGTTATTAATTCGCTCTGCTCTTACAGAACCTACAAACTTTCCATCCTCATCGATTACTAAAATTGAATCAATTTTTCGAACTCTCATATTTTCAATTACTTTTAGAATCGGAACTTCTGGATAAGTTACCACAGGATTTGTGAGCATAATATCCTTAGCACGAATAAACTCAGGATTACTCCATATTCTATTTTTTCCTACAAACGTTGAGACAAAATCATTTATGGGATTTTTTAAAACAATTTCTGGCGTATCATATTGAATTATTTCCCCATTATTTAAAATACAAATACGGTCTGCAATTTTTAGAGCTTCATCCATATCGTGAGTTACGAAAACAATCGTCTTTTTCAGTTTGGATTGTAATTTTACAAGTTCATCTTGTAACTGATGGCGTGTAATTGGATCAACTGCAGAAAATGGTTCATCCATTAAGATAATTTCTGGATCTGTTGCAAATGCTCTTGCTACACCGACTCTTTGATTTTGCCCACCTGAAAGCTGTATAGGAAAGCGATCTAAATAAACATTTGGATCAAGCCCTACCATTCGCAACAATCGTCGTGATTTATTGTTAATTTCTGCTTCTGGTAATTTTTGAAGACGAGGAATAATCTCAATATTTTCTTTTACAGTTAAATGTGGAAATAACCCCGTTTGTTGAATAACATATCCAATTTTCCTACGAAGCTCAATTGTATCCTCTTCAGCAATGTTTTTACCTTCAATTAAAATTTTCCCACTACTTGGTCGGATTAGTTTATTAATCATTTTTAATGTGGTCGTCTTACCACAACCTGAAGGACCTATAAGTACTACAAGTTCTCCTTTTTTTACTTCAAAGTCAATTCCATTAATTACATTTGTTGTACGATAGTGTTTTACTACATTCTCAAATTTTATCATAAACTCCATCATAGCAATAGCTTCTTGCCTTATCCCTTCTAAATTAAAAAGTTTTATCTAACATTAGGATAAATCTAATCACAAGACAAAACTTTTTCTTTACTATTTAAATATAACTCATTTGCAGCAAAAATACTAGCATCGCTAAGTACTCCTGAAGATATCATCGCTAATTCTTCAACACGAGATTTTTCATCTAACTCAGTTACCTTTGTGAGTGTACGATCATTATCAATTTGTTTCAAAACAAGATAATGATGTTTTGCACAAGCTGCAACCTGAGCAAGATGTGTAACACTAAACACTTGTAAATCTTGGGCTAGTGTTGCCATTTTGACACCAATCGCGCTAGCAACCGATCCTGAAACACCACTATCAATTTCATCAAAAATAACAGTTTGAATTCCTTGAAGTACAGAGAACACACATTTTAATCCCAGCATTAACCTTGATAGCTCTCCACCACTAGCTACACGCGCTAGAGGACGTACCATTTCTCCTGGATTCATACTAATGAAGAATTCCACATCATCAATTCCGTGCTCATTGCCCTCAATTTCTTGAAAGTCAATCACGAATTGAACATAGGGTAGCATAAGTTCTCTGCAGTGTTTCTCAATGTTATTTTGAAGTTGAAGTGCAGCCTCCTTACGCTCTTTTGATAATACATGCGCTACCTTTAGAAAAGCACTTCTTGCGTTAACAATCTTTTCTTGCATGTCACTAATATACGCTTCTCTATTTTGAATCATTGCAACCTGTTGTTGCAGTTGAGCTTGCTTTTCAAGTATAAGTGAAATGCTTACTCCAAATTTCCGTTTAAGTCGTTGAATCTCAAACAATCTTTGTTGAACATGATCAATTTCCGCATCACTAATATCAATGTCATTCATATAAGTATGAAGATGTTGAAGGGCATCATCAAGTTCAGCACAGTGATCTTTGATTTTATTTGCAATCATCTCAACTTCTTCGTTATCAATCGAACTAACTAAGTGATTCATCTCAAACAACATCTCGCTAATTCCACCATCTTGCTCATAAAGACCAACAGCTTGTTGTAGTTTTTTATATGATTTTTCCAATACATCAATTTTCTTTTGAGCTTCTTGCAATTCATTTTCTTCCTCTTGCGAAAGATTTGCCTGTTCAATTTCATTGATTTCGGCTTCAATAAAACTTATTTCATTTTCATTGTATGTCGTTGCCAAAGCTTGCTTAAGTTCTTTTGAAAGCATGTAATATTTTTGGTAAGCGTCCTTTACTTGAGCTATCAATGCTGAGGAAATCATTTCATCTACGAGAGTGATATGATGTTGTTTGTTTAGTAGATATTGTGTATCATGTTGCGAATGAATATCTATTTCATAAGCAATCAATTGTTTCAATACTGAAAGAGTAACTATCTGATTTTGAATAGTAATACTACTTTTTCCATCACTTTTGATTTCGCGACGGACAACAACATGCTCCTCATTCAAGTTTAGTTCACTTAAAATTTCTTTTGCTTTTCTATTTTTAGAAAAATCAAATTCACCTTCTACAACGGCTGATTGAGCTCCCTGCTTTACAAAGCTTTGGCTTGCACGCTCACCACTTAACAAGCATATCGCATCTATCAGCAACGACTTTCCTGCTCCAGTTTCACCAGTAAATGCACTAAATCCATTTGTAAAATATAATTCACAATGTTCAATTAACACAAAATTTTTAACTAATAATCGCTTTAACATGACTTCACCTCACTTACTCTTAATAACGAAGCAATTCCTCAAAAAGACTATTTAAATCTATTTTCGCAACTTGTCGAAGTTGATTGAGTGATCCATGTTCAATATACTCATCATGAATACCAATCACTTTCAAATTTAGTTTCAATTGATTCTTTGCAGACCACTCTAACATCGCACTCGATAACCCACCTGCAATCATATCACTTTCATAAACTACGAGGGGGCACTTCATATTTACTAAATCATTTAACATTTCCTCATCTAACGGTTTAAAGAAACGCGCATTAACGACTGTGATAGGCAATTCATTTAGCACCACTTTACTTAATATACGATCAACATCAGGACCATATGCTAGTACTACAACTCGGTTATCTTGATGGAAATTAAACATTGACCATGATCCCACTTTAATCTCTTCAAACTCTTGCATCTTTTCATAAACTACATTACCTCTAGGATATCTAATTGCGAATGGATGTGATTGCTTCATCGCTAAATAAATTAAGCTTTGCGCTTCATAAGCATCCTTTGGTTGACATAATATCATATTTGGTAAACATCGTAGTAATCCTATATCAAAGACTCCATGATGGGTATCTCCATCTTCTCCTACTAAACCTGCACGGTCCACACCAATAATGACTGGTAGATCCATACGACATATATCATGATTAATTTGATCATATGCTCTTTGTAGAAAAGAAGAATACATTGAGATAAATGGTCTTTTACCACTGATTGCCAAACCTGCTGCAAAGGTTGTCGCATGTTCCTCTGCTATCCCACAATCAAATGAACGTTCTGGAAATGTAGCGAAGAATTTCTCTAATTTACTTCCATTAATCATTGCAGGTGTAATAGCACAAACTCTTTCATCTTGCTTAGCTATATCAAGTAGTGTTTCACTTATAATGGCCGACCAAGATAATTGTCCTTTCGGAAGCGAAGCTAATAGTTCACCATTTTTTATATTGAACGGTCCTACCCCATGCCACTTCCCTTGTGAATCATTCTCACATGGAGCATAACCATGCCCCTTTTTAGTCAGTACATGAACAACTACTGGACCTTTCGAATGTTTCGCAGTTTCAAGAACTCGTGATAATTTCTTTATATTGTGCCCATCTACTGGGCCGAGATAATCAATATTAAATTCATCGAAAATCCCAGCATCAATAATCCCTTTTTTTAAATTATCTTTGATTGATGTTAATCCTCCTAACACTGATTTTCCGATATCGCTTTTATTCAAAGCCTCTTTGATATCACCTTTTAAACCAGTGTATGGTGTTGAACTACGCAACTTAGAAAAAGCTGAAGTTAGTGCCCCAACATTTTGTGTAATACTCATATCATTATCATTGAAAATAATTATCATCCGCTTAGATAATGACCCAATCTGATTTAAAGCTTCAAGCGACATTCCAGAAGAAAGCGCACCATCGCCAATTACAGGCACAACACAATAATCTTCATGATTTAAATCCCGTGCTACAGTCATCCCCAATGCTGCAGACAACGAAGTAGATGAGTGCCCAGCTTCCCAGACATCATGCACACTCTCAGAACGTTTTTGAAACCCTGACATCCCTTGAAAAGAACGTAGTGTTGTGAATTGACTGGCTCTTCCAGTCAAAATTTTATGTGTATAGCACTGATGACCAACATCAAAAAAAATCTTATCCTTCGGCGAATCAAATACACGGTGTAAAGCTATCGTTAGCTCAACAACGCCCAAATTACTTGATAAATGTCCACCTGTTTTACTTATACTATGAATTAAAAATGTACGAATATCTTTTGCAAGTTGCGTACACTCATTCATTGACATTTTTTTTAATACTTGTGGATTTGATATCTTTGTTACATCCATGGAAATACTCCTTTACATTTGACGTACTCGACAAGACTCAATAATTTCTTGGATTAAGCTTGAATCTTGTGGTATTGCCTCCAGCATTATCATTACTTCATCATACGTTTCTTCCATCACACGCTTCGCCTCCTCAAGACCTAGAATACTTACATATGTTGATTTGTTGTTCTCAACATCACTGTTTGTTTTTCCTAATTCCTGTGCTGAACGTGTTACATCCAATATATCATCTTGAATTTGGAATGCTCGCCCTATTAATATCCCCATCTTATTCAATTGTTCTAAACAATCGAATTGATTTGCTACAATTGCCCCTAATTGTAATGCCGCAGAGAATAGCTTCCCTGTTTTATTTTCGTGAATTCTTATCAATTCATTTAAGCTAACTTGTTCGATTTGCTCCGCTTGCATATCTAAGGTTTGTCCAAAAATCATACCATTAGCCCCAGCACAAGATGTTAGCACTTCAATGCATTTTACCTTTTGCAAAGGAAGTAATTGCTTAGATTTCACGACTAAATAGAATGCTTCTGTAAGTAACCCATCTCCAGCAAGAATGGCTGTAGCTTCATCATACTCAATGTGACATGTGTTTCTTCCCCGACGCAAATCATCATCATCCATTGCCGGTAAATCATCATGAATAAGCGAATAAGTATGTATCATTTCCAAACTCATTGCTGGTGCAAGTGCACTGCTCTCCTGCGCTCCAAATGTTTTAGCACAAGCGAATAGCATCATAGGTCGAATTCGTTTCCCACCTGCTTGCAAAGAGTAACTCATTGCCTCTTTCACTAATGAATCACTCACATAATCTAAACAACTCTCAAGTTCATGATTAAACAAACTAATTTGATTCATGTCGCTTCTCCATTAACTCACTTACTTTAGATTCATATTGTTTTAACTTATTTTCTAGCTCTTCTACCAGTTTCAATCCTTCTTCAAAACTTAAAATTGCTTCATCAAGTGGAACAGTATTTTTTTCTAAAACACCAACGAGCTCATTTAAACGTTCCATTTGTTGCTCAAATGTTAATTCTTTCGTCATGTTCACTTCTCCTTTTTTACTGGTTGAGCAATTAAATTGCCATCTTGAAACACCACTTTAATTTCTTTATTTAAATCTACTTGAGCCGCCTCAATAACCAATTCATCTGATTGATATACAAGGCTATATCCTCTAACTAAGCTTTTTAATGGTGAATATGCATCCAACATTAACACTTGTTTCATAAAATTTTCTCTTTTTTGAACTAACTGCGCACTCATTTGTTGTTTTAATAACTGCTTCTTAATACTCAAAGAATGAGACATTACTGCATTTCGACTTCGGATTTGATTAATCATCCGCTCTTTTAATTGTTCAAACTCATGCCGTTTCGTTATCATTTGATGAGCTTTATTCTCTAATTTAGAACTAAAATAATCAAGCTTCATCCACTGCATTTGAAAAAGTGTTTGAGGACTTGTAAATACGTGATGTTGTTGAAGATACTGAAGCTGCTTACGTTGAACGATCAACCTTTGATACAACATTGCAATCATACGCTGTTTAAATTGTTCAATATTTTCTATCTCGTCCTCAATAGAGGGAGTTACAAGCTCTGCTGCTCCTGTGGGTGTAGGAGCTCTTAAGTCAGCTACATAATCAGCAATTGTTACATCTACTTCATGACCAACACCTACAACAATTGGTGTATTACATTGATAAATTGCTCGTGCTAATTTTTCATCATTAAAGGCCCATAAATCTTCAATAGATCCCCCACCTCGCACAAGCAAAATGACATCAGCGTTAATATCATCACACTTCTTTAAAGCCGTTATAATTTGTCCTGCAGCCTGATCTCCTTGGACTAGTGTATGATATTCAATGACTTCACAAAGTGGCCAACGACGACCAATTGTACTCATAACATCTTCTCTAGCAGCTGTATTTGCTCCACAAATCAAACAAATTCGATTTGGATAATTTGGGATGTTTTTTTTATGTTCTTTAGCAAATAAACCTTCATTTGCCAATTGATTTTTTAAAATTTCATAACGTTGATGTAAATCACCTAATCCATCTACTTGAATTGAAACAACATATAGCTGTAGCTGTCCACTTGATTCAAATAATGAAGTATTAGCACATACAATAACTTGTTCGCCTTCTTTTGGAATACGACGACAAGTTTTTGCATAAGTTTGAAACATCACGCATGAAATACGCGAAGTGGCATCCTTTAAAGTAAAATACCAATGGCCACTTCGATGATTTGTGAAATTAGAAATTTCACCTTGCACAAATATCCTTTGAATATGATTATCGCTATCTAATTTACGTTTTAAATACTGAACTAATCTTGATACTGGTACAACTGTTTGACTCATAGACGATCTAACACACCATTGATTAACTTATATGATTCATCATCACAATAAGTTTTGGACAAATTAACTGCCTCATCAATAATGATTGCAGCTTGAATTTCTTTTTGTTCAAATTCTGCACATGCCAATAATAAGATAGCTTGTTCTATAAATCCTAATCTTTCGAAAGTCCAATCATTTAAAACTTCGTTTACATATTGAATGTACTTTTCTTCATGTTCAATCACATTGTTCAAACAGTTTTTTTCAAACGTATCCAATTCTTGAACACGTCCTCCAAATACGTCAACACTGATTTCATCAATATCGCGTTTTAATAAGCGATGTTGATATAAACATGTCATGCACAACTCTCTTAAAGTGTGTCTTGTTAAATTAATAAAATGTCGGTCCATACTTCTCCTCCAATACGATTTATTTTACCATGAAATCGCATATGTTTATATAGTTAGACTTTATTTTATTGTAATTTCATTAAAATATCAATAAAATATACATTAGAGGACAACAACATGACAAAGAAATCTTTTATTCACCGTTTTATTGGACACTTTTCTACAATTACTACACATCGCTTCCACGTGTGTCTACTCTGTTTTAAAATGGGGTTAATTTGGCAAGGACTAGTTCATGACTTATCTAAATACTCTTGGATTGAATTTTCTTCTGGAGTTAAGTATTTCCAAGGCAACAGGAGCCCGATTGATGCAGAAAAAGAGATCCATGGTATTTCAATGGCTTGGCTACATCACAAGGGTGTAAATAAGCATCATTGGGAGTATTGGCTCGATCGCACTCGTAATGGCTTGATTTGCCAAGAAATGCCAAAAAAGTTCGTCAAAGAAAGTATATGTGATCGTATTGCTGCTTGCAGAATTTACTTAAAAGAAAATTACACTGATGGCGCAGCTTATGATTATTTTATGAGGGGAAGCGACCGAATTTATATGCACCCAAATACAGCACGTGAAATTAGCAAATATCTTATGTGGATTAAAGAAGACGGATTAGATACTGCATTCAAAAAAATTAAAGAAGACTAAAAAACTTCAATTTGACTTGTAATCAAATTGAAGTTTTTATTTTCTATTTGTTGGAATTTTTATCGTGAAGCAAGTTCCTTCATCAATTTCACTCACAACCTCAACATCACCTTCATGAGCAATAACAATGCTTTTAACAATTGCAAGTCCTAGTCCTGAACCTCCAGTAGTTCTAGCTCGATGGCTATCGACACGGTAAAATCGCTCAAATATGTTTTCTAAATGTTTTTCATCAATCCCGCATCCATCATCTTGAACAGATATCACTACCTGTTGCTCATCCGTTTTTAAAGATACATTGACTTGAGAGGCACCACTATGAAGACAAGCATTACGAATCAAATTACTCAATACTTGTTGCATTTTATTCCCATCAATACTAAATATATAACTTCCAGTGCTAAAGAATACAATCTCTACATTCGGTTTTAAAGCATTTTGAATTTCTTTAATTGAATTCTCTATCAATCCTTCTATATCGCACGCCTCTTTTTGCAAGATTACTCTTCCACTACTCAATCGTGATAACTGTAGGAGTTCTAGTACTAAACGTTCTAAGCGATTCGCTTCTTTTTCAATCTGTTGATGAAATTCTACAAGTGTTTCTTGATCATCAAAATCATCACGATTTAATATCTCAATCATACCTCGAATTGCAGCAATTGGTGTTCTTAATTCATGCGATGCATCAGCAATAAATCGCTTTTGAAGTCGTTCTTTTTCAACTGCCACTGTAATATCTTGAAAAGTAAGCAACGAACCACTAAATCGACTCCCTTCAAACATAGGAACCGAATAGCATTGATAATCAATATTATTATGATTGATATTACGCGTAATCGGTCTCTCAGTTAGATATGTCTCTTTCAAAAACATCCTAACCTCAAAGTCAATAGAGATATCATTATAATCTAATTCTCCATTTACTTGTCTATTTAAGAAGATATCGAAATTTTTATTAGCAAGCACCAACTTACCATAAGTATCCATAATAACAAGTGGAAAAGGAATACTTGAAAAAACAGTATCTAATCGACTTGCAATTTGTTGACGATCTTTTTCTGTACCTTCAAGCTTATAACGATAACTTTTTACTTCACTTTTAAAATTCATCGTGATTTTACGTTCATAATATACCATTTGTAGAAATGAAAAAAAACTAAACACAACAACTACAAACCAGGTAGAAAGATGAAAAATCTTTTCTATCATAATAATTAATATGGCAAAACCCACTAGTATTGCAAGTTCTCTATTCTTCATTGAGTGCTTCTAGTGAGTAACCAACCCCACGCATTGATTTAATATTTAATTTTGAAGTTTGTAGTTTGCTTCTAAGTTTAAAGACATGCACATCTACTATACGTGTATCTCCATCATAATCAAAATCCCAAATCTCGTTTAGGATGTTATCACGAGTAAGAACCACTTTAGGATTCCTAAACATATATTCTAATAACTCAAACTCCTTCTTAGTTAGCTCAATATCTTGACCATTTACTTTTACTTCACGATTCGAAAGATTCATTTCAACGTCTGCCACTTGCAAGATACTCTTTGATGGCTTATGAATTCGCTTTGAATGTGCTTGTATTCTCGCTAATAATTGCCTTGGAGAAAAGGGTTTTGTGACATAGTCATCCACTCCAGCTTCAAAGGCATCTAAAATGTCTTCCTCTTCATCTTTAGCAGTCAACATGATAATTACACTTGTAACTCCATTTTCACGAAATTGCCGGATAATATCAATCCCACTCATTGAAGGTAACATCCAGTCAATAATCATAATATCAAAATTTTCACTTAATCCTTTTTTTAGTGCCTCTGCCCCATCATCACACATTGTTGTTTCGTATTTTGCAATTTTTAAATCATACCCGATGAGTTTACGAATACTTTCCTCATCTTCCACTAATAATATCTTCGCCATCTTAAACTCCCTTCTTAGCATACTGCTCGATGATTTTTTGTACTAAAGGATGTCTTACAACATCATCACTCGATAATCGTAAAACTGCAATCTCACTAATTCCATCTAGAATTTGTGTAGCATCGCTTAAACCTGTTGCTTTCCCCTTAGCTAAGTCAATCTGCGTAATATCTCCAGTTATGACCATTTTAGCGCCATTCCCGAGCCTTGTCAAAAACATTTTCATTTGTGAGCTTGTAGTATTTTGTGCCTCATCTAATATGATAAATGCCTCATTCAATGTTCTTCCACGCATATAAGCAAGCGGTGCAATCTCAATTGTCCCTTTCTCAATGTACCGCTCTGTTGTTTCAACCCCAAGCATTTCATGTAAGGCATCATAAAGAGGTCGAAGATAAGGGTCTACCTTTTCCTTTAAGTCCCCTGGCAAAAAACCAAGACTCTCTCCCGCTTCTACCGCTGGTCGTGTTAATACGATTCGTTTTATCTCCCCACGCTTTAACATTGACACCGCTTTAATCACTGCAAGATAAGTCTTTCCAGTACCTGCTGGTCCAATTGCGAAAACGATACTCTTCTTTTCCATCGCTTTTATAAACATGTATTGGCCTTGTGTCTTAGGATAAACTTCTTTACCACTCATTGTTTTTCCAATTACATTAGAAATGAGTTCATCTTGAGAAACAAACTGCTTTTTCTTTACTTGTCTTGAAGCATAAATAACATCTGACTCATTAATAACAACATGTTTCTTTATCATTTTTAACAATATTAAAATGGTCTGCTCTATTTCTTTTACAACATGCTGATGATCATTTAACACAATAAATTCATTTGATCGATACACAATTTCAACATTGAACAAATCACTTAATTGCCTTAAAAAACAATCCCCTTGCCCAATCAGTAAACTGGCTTCTTGATCATTCATATTTTCAATTTGAATTTTACTTTGTTTCAAGTTGACCTCTCCCTAACATTATGGTCTTGTTAACACCTCAAGACATGTATAATGTACTTTCATTCTTATTGTACTTCCATCGGGATAAAATTGCAAAACACTTTCACTGATTACCTCTTCCCCTTCATCAAGTTGAACTTCAATTTGCTTACGACAATCATATAAGAGCCTTAAAAAGTGAAAAGGTTCAAGAAACTCAAATCCTTGTACAACATTTAATTCACTTTCCATCGTTGTCCACGTATAGCCCCATACAGCTCCCTCGACAAATGTTTCTTGAGTTCCTCCATAAGCATCATAAATAATGTTGTCTACTAATATTTCACCAATAGATACAATGTCATTGATTTTTACAAGTTTATTTCCATGAGCAACATCAAATCGTACAACCATTCCTGGTTTATAAGCAATTAATGGTGAATTATCTAATTGCGTTGTTTGTCCATACCGTTTATGATTAAATGCAATTTCTATTTTACTCGCTTGCCTTGTAACTTCTATCCATGCTATTTCACTAGCAAATTCTTCTTTAATTGCTTGCTTTATGTTTTCATCCAATTGTTTATTAAAACTAATGAATGGTTGTTGATATCCTAATTCATCTAAATAACGTTCAATCTTATCAACCAATTCACTACTTGTCGCTTGATAGTTGATATCAATAACTACATGACTTAATGTAAAAAAAAGGAGGATTGACCAGGTTGCACAAATAATACGAGATGGCCGACTAAACTGCCGAATAATAAATCCCATCATCCCGATTGTATGAACATGGTTAAGCGACTTAAAAGATTTTTTGATCTTATTTCTTTGATTTATGGGAGCATAAAATACAACACCACGCCTTGTTTCTTGTACATCATAAACGATAATTCTTAATTCTTTAATACGGTTTAAAAAGAATACCACCGGTAAGTCAACACTAAAACAATCCATCCCAAACCAATGTAATAGCTTATCTTTCATAAAATTGCACCTGAGTAATTTCTCCACCAATCCAAACTTCATCAATACTATACATAAGTACTCGTAACTTTACTCCATGCAATTCTAAAATTTTATATTTTAATCTAAAGCTCATTCGATTTGCGTTTACCGATAATATTTGCTCAACTTGTTCAATTATTGCTTTTTGATTTATAACGGTAATCATATGCCACCTCACTCCTTTTAAGATATGAGCAAGCATAAAAAAATAGAAGTCATATGACTTCTATTATTTTGAACGTCTAGCTTTTCTAGCAGCTTCTGATTTTAATTTACGTTTAATCCCAGGTTTAACGTAAAATTCTCTTTTACGAGCTTCGGCAAGGGTTCCGTTTCGAGATACTTGACGTTTGAAACGTCGTAAAGCATCATCCAATACTTCATTCTCTTTTAATACAACTTTCGGCACAACTAACCCTCCCTTCTTTATTTAGCACTATCATTATATAAAACAAATAAATAAATTGCAATGATAAAATCACATAAAATCACGTATTTTTTAATTTTTTATAATTAATAGCTCTCTGTTGGTGCTTTTTTCGCTAATAATGCTACTCCACTTGATGTTCCGATGCGATCCGCTCCTGCTTCTACCATCGCAACTAAGTCATCATAACACTTTACTCCACCTGCTGCTTTGATTAAACAAGCTCCATCAACAACTTCTTTCATTAACTTTACATCTGGTATTGTAGCCCCATTTGTAGAGAACCCCGTTGATGTTTTTGCAAAATCTGCATTAGCTGCAACGACTGCTTCACATGCAAGTTTCTTTTGTTCATCAGTTAATAAACAAGTTTCAATAATGACCTTTAGAACCTTATCTCCACAAGCTTCTTTTACTGCACGAATATCTTCTACAATGTAATCAAAATCACCTTCAATACATTTTCCAATATGCATCACCATATCTACTTCACTTGCTCCATCCTTGATCGCTTGCTTAGTCTCAAATACTTTTGATGCCGTGCTTGTTGCCCCTAAAGGGAAACCTACTACTGTACACACTAAAACATCACTACCTTCTAAAAGTGATCTACACGTTGCTACCCAACTTGGATTTACACATACACTTTTAAATCCGTGTTCTTTTGCTTCTTGACACAATTGCACAAACTGTGGACGTGTTGCTTGTTGTTTCAATAATGTGTGGTCAATCATTTTTGCGTAATTCATTTCTCTATTCCTCGCTTTCAAAATAATACTTATGCAAAATTTCCTTTACTGCGTTTGGATCACCAATCCAAGCTTCTTTAGAGAATTCCCCATACATAAATGTCTCACTCCCTTTACCTAAAATAAGAATGGTATCGTGTATGTTGGACATTTCAATTGCTTGACGAATTGCATCATATCGACTTTCAATCACAATGTAATTAGTTTTCTTAATTCCCACTGCAATATCATTCGCTATACCTGTGACACTTTCATTTCGTGGATCATCTTCAGTTAATATTATCATATCACAGTATTTATCTGCAAGCATGCCAAACTCCGGTCTTTTCTTTGTATCTCTTTGACCAGCAGATCCAAATACAGCAATAATTCGCTTACCAACTGGTGTAATCTTTGTCGCAAACTCAAATATTTTTTTCAAGCCATCTGGTGTATGAGCAAAATCAATGATTACATTGAATGGCTGCCCCTCTTCAATTCGTTCCATTCGGCCTTCAATTTGTTTTAAATTATTTAACTTTCCAAGCATACTATCGATTGATAATCCCATTTGATGGAGTGCTGCGATTGCAGCAAGTAAATTTAAAATATTAAATCTAGCCACTAAGTTAGTCTCAATACGGTAATCATTGGAAAAACAACTTAAAGTAAAGACCGTTTTGTCTGCAAATATTTGAATATCTCTAGCACGATAATCTGCTTCATTTTCGATTCCATATGTAAGTACACGAGCAAATGTATTTTTCACAATTTTCATTCCATATGGATCATCTACATTAATAATTGCTGCCCTCGACGGATCAAGTTGATCAAAAAAACGTTTCTTTGATTCAAAGTAATGATCCATAGTTCCATGATAATCTAGATGGTCATGAGTAAAATTAGTAAAAATCCCTAACTCAAAATTAATCCCTTCTACTCTTCCTTGATCAACCCCTATACTACTTACCTCTAAAGCACATGTATCCATATTATGTTTAATCATATCGCAGAAAATTTCATTGAGTTCAATGACAGAAGGCGTAGTTAAATGTGGAGCTAAGCTTACATCACCATATTGAATCCCAATCGTTCCAATATATCCACATGCTAAAACATCTTCACTAATGCTTTTGATTAAACAAGCCACACTCGACTTTCCGTTAGTTCCAGTAATTCCAACTACTTTTAATCCATCACTTGGATCATTATAAAAAAGCGAAGCGACATTACCCAATGTAGCTTGTGTATTATTAACACGGATGTAAATGATTTTGTCATTATATTTTTTTAATTCATCACAATGGACAACTGCAATCGCACCATTTTTTATTGCTTGATCAACGTAACGATGTCCATCATTAGTGAAACCTTTACAACAAAAAAACAAAGAATTTGGCATCTTCGTACGACTATCCACCATCAAATTTTCAATTTCAATTTCTGGCGCATCTTTAAACAAAAGCGATAATTTCATATTATCCTTCCTTTCCGACTAATTCATAATCAATCATATGACTCCCAATCACATCAATAATTTGATTAACTTCATACTCACCTTCAATACTTAAATGGTTGTATTCACTAGTATAACCACTTGATATACCATCTTGACATTTTTCAATTAAACACTGCATTGGTTTTTGTATAAATTTTGATGCAAAAGCTACTTTTAAAGTAGCAGAAAGCTCCATCAATATTTTAACACGATTTTTCTTCACTTGCGACATGACTTGATTCTTCATTTTTGCAGCCGGTGTTCCCTCTTTCGCAGAGTAAGGAAATACATGTAAAAATGAAAATTTCATACGCTCTATCCGTTCTTTAATCTGATTAAAATCTTCATCAGTCTCTTGCGGGAAACCGACAATCACATCAGTACTGATAGAAATATTTGGAATAGCTTCTCTTACTTTATTCACAAGTTGTTCAAACTCTTCAATAGTATAAGGGCGATTCATTTCTTTTAAGATACGATTATGTGCCGATTGTAGTGGAATATGTAAATGTCTCGCTAACTTATCATTTGTCTTCATCAGTTCAATTAATTCATCTGTAATCTCATTCATCTCAATTGAAGAAATACGAAGACGTTTCACTTCAGTTTGCTCACAAATGCGTGTTATCAACTCAACTAGACCCTCACCCTTCTCTGAATTATATCGTCCAGTGTGGATACCTGCTAACACAATTTCACTATGATTTTTTGCGAGTTCCCTCGCCTGTGCTACAGCCTCATCAATGTTTAATGATCTCTCCATTCCTCTTGCATAAGGAATTATACAATAACTACAAAATTGATTACATCCATCTTGAATCTTCAAATAAGCACGCGCCTTGTGGCTAAACCGATTTACTTTTAGACTTTCAAATTTTGCTTCTTTTCTAACATCTTGAACCGTTATAATTCGCTCTCGTTTATTGATTACTTGTTGAATTAATTGTGGTAGTTTCAGTTTACTATCGCTTCCCACTAAGATATCAATGCGCTCTTCTTGTTGAAGTTGATCGGCACTAATTTGCACATAGCATCCCACTGCACAAATAATTGCATCAGGATTAGCTGCAATAGCTTGTCGAATCTTTTGGCGTGACTTTGAAGTAGCTACATTGGTAACTGCACAAGTAAAAATACAGTAAATATCTGCCTTTTCTTTAAAATCAACTTCGTAATACCCCAGTTCATTTAATGAACTCATAATACTTTGTGCTTCAAATGTATTTACTTTACATCCTAAACAACTAATTGCATAACTTTTCATTTCTTTACCTTCTTTAATAATTTAATACACGCTTTTTTTGTCTTTTCATCTATTTGACCACTATTTAAACACCATTGAATCAATGCTGTTTCCTCTTGATTAGCAATTGCCTCCAATAGTGGTTTAACACGCTCAACATCAAGTGATTGACATCGATGCTTAAGTGATAAGGGAAATACATATTTTACTTGATCAGACTCAATAAAATATATCTTATGATTCTCTTTCACATATATCGCAAACAACTCATTCACACGCCCCAAATACTGTACATCTAAAAAACCATATTCATATGGATACCACTTATAATGTCCCACATCAATCATCTTATCTTTGAAATCCTTATAAAGACGAAAATATTGTGGAAGTTGCAGCATTGCCACTTCACGGTCATAAAAAATATTTGTCAACTCATCAAAAAACGGAATATATATTGTAGCATTATCAACATCAAAGTGTGGATAATTCACTTTTTTCTCTTTCAACGCCTTATTCGCAAACTCATTACGTGTTTTATATTCCAACGTTTGCCATATTTCAAACATTTCGTGACCTACTTCTTCGTAGGCATCTTGAATAAATTGCTTTGCAAGCAATCCTTGCGAAATAATTGATAATTTAAAATAATCAAGATCGCACTTACAACTTACATCAATCTTAAATATTTGCAGTGCTTTTGTCATTTCTGTAATCTTACGTTTTATATCTTTGTGTTTTAATAACTCACTCTTATTGGACTTGTGACACAACTGAATTACTTCTTTCATACAACCTCTATTCTATAAGTGCATCAATCGCACTCAACATATATATAGCGGCTGTTTCCGCTCTTAAAATACGCTTCCCGAGTGTAACACATTCAAAACCATTTTGCATTAACTGTGCTACTTCTTGCGCTTCAAATCCACCCTCTGGACCAACCACAATAGTTATATCTCCCTCAGCTCTCACGACGTCACGAAGAAATACCCCTGATTGTTGAGCATCTTCATATGCGATAAAATTATAACTTGATGAATAGTTTGTGATTTCTTTAAAGCTAATCGGTTTACATACCTCAGGAACAACATCTCGTTTACATTGTTGAGCAGCTTCAGTTGCAATTTTATTCCAACGCTGCAACTGCTTGTCTATACGCTCATCCTTACTTTTCACTACCGTCCTTTTTGATTCAAAAGGTACAATTCGATGAACACCCAACTCTGTGCATTTTTGAATTAAAAAATCCCATTTATCTTTTTTTATCAATCCCATCAATAAAGTCACATGATGCTCACGTTCACAACTATGTAAAATCTCTTGTGTGCATGTAACACTTACCTGTTTTCCTTGCGGTTCAATCTGCGCATAAAAGCGTCTTTGCATTGAATCTACCACCCTTAGCGTTTGTGGTTTATTTAACCGCATAACAACTAAAAAATGATGTGTTTGTTCATTATTAAGATAAAACGATTCATTTAACTTTACTTCATGTTGCACAAAAATTTGTTGCATACTTTCACCTCATCTACTTCTATACACAATAAAAACTGAATCACATGATCCAGTTATTGTTGATGTTGCATATGTCTTTTAATAATCAAAGCAACGATGTCTGATGCTAATACAGGATCATCATTACAGACTACATACTTATATTGTGAAATCATTTCCATTTCTCTCATTGCTTTGCTTAAGCGTTGTTGAATTACTTCTTCTGGTTCAGTTGCGCGCTTGCGTATGCGACTTTCTAATTCATCCATATTTGGAGGCGTAATGAAAATAGTCAATGCATCAGGACAACTTTTTGCTACTTGCAAGCATCCTTGCACCTCAATTTCTAACAATACATTCCGACCTTCATTCCTTAGTTTTTCAACATTGGCCAAAGGTGTTCCATAAAAATTCCCTACGAATTCTGCGTGCTCTAATAACTCATTTTTCTCAATGGCATCCATAAATCTCTCACGCGTAACAAAATCGTAGTTTACTCCATCAACTTCTCCAGCACGTACTGATCTTGTCGTCATAGAAACTGAATAAGAAAGTTTTAAATTTTCGTCTTTTAGTAATTCCTTTAAAACTGTTCCTTTACCCACCCCACTAGGGCCACTTAATACAATCAATAATCCTTTTCCCATAAATACTCCTATATATTTTTATTCATATAAACCAACAACATGTTGAGTTAATATATCTTTTAGTTGCGCTGTTTGTTCATCATTCATTTTAGATTCATTGGCATCATGTCCATCTACTGTAGAAACATGGTTCGCAAATACTTCGCCTTCTTTCATGAATAATACATTCGGTACATACATTGCTTTATTACCTTCATCATCTTCTGTTAGAAAATCATTTAAATAAATTTTTATTTCCTCAAGTTGGGCTTTACCTTCATCACTTGTACTGTGATTAGTTCTTGTATTGACATAGTAAACAGTCACTTCATTTTCTAATGCCACTTCATTTAAAACTGGAACAAGCTCGTAACAAAACGGGCAACTTTCACGACCAATGTAAACGATCGCTGTTTCTTTATTTTCAATCATTTCCAATAAATCAGGATATTCTTTTGAAACAAAAACATGTTCCTCTCCAACTCCTTCATATTCACTCATATCTGCAACGATTTCTTCTTCATCACTACAATCAGCTTCAATAGAACACGGTTCAATAAATTCACTCTCTGCTGTTGGTGTTGGTTCTGGTTGGTCAACTTGCGTAGTACATCCTACTGCTAATAGTAGAAATAAAACACTCATCCATATTTTTTTCATAGTAATTCCTCCACTTCATATTTTCTATAACACCCTAAGACTTGAAGTGCTATACAGTGTGATTTCACACTTTCTAAAACAGCGTTAATATCTGCTTGCAATACATTTCCACTAATATCTAAATAAAAACAATATTCGAAAATTTTCCCCGGTATTGGTCTTGATTCTAATTTTACCATATTAATATGATGTTTGGCAAAAACTTCAACTACTCGAAACAACGCTCCAGGTTCATGATTCAACGTCAACATTAAACTAATTTTATTAGCATCACTTTGTACACTGTATTCATTTGTAATACAAAAGAAGCGCGTGATGTTATTTTGATTGTCTTGGACACGCTCCATTAATATTGGCATATGATAATGTTCAGCTGCAAGATAACTAGCTAGTGCAGCAATTGAACGATCATTTTTCTCTTTTACAAATTCAACACTTTTCGCAGTATCTTGATAAGGCACAGCTTGAATCCATGGATATTTCTTAAAAAATCCTTGGCACTGTTCAATTGGCTCTGGATGAGAATACACTTGTTTAATATCTTCAATTTTTACTCCAGGTAAGGTAATTAAATGCTCATCAATACGAACGCATTGCTCCCCTACAGCATATACATTGGCATCCTTTAATAAATCATAAGCTCTAAATATCGAACCAGTTGTCGTATTTTCTACAGGTAACATGGCATATTGAATCAAACCAGCACCAACATCTTGAATCATAGTTGCAAAATCTTTGTAGTTACATGCTTCATAACTTATATCCTTAAAATAATGCTTTACGGCAATTTCGCTAAATGTGCCAAAAGCACCTAAAAATCCGACTTTCATATCTCCACTCCTCAAATTTAACTATTTATATATTATACTGTTTTGCTATAATAGGTACAAGAGAAAAAAGGAGGATTTCCATGAAATACATCATCACTACTTTAATCCTCATTTTTAATACTAGTTTGATTGTTGTTTTTCCACTCCATGATGATAATTTGACAGGTTTAATTGAAACTCATCGAATTATCTGTGTTTGTTGGTCTTTAGCAAGTACAGGAGTGATTTTTTATCTCGTACTTCCATATAATAAGTATGTATACAAATCAAGGACATGGTTTATCTTGAGTTTGATCACTTGGCTTAGTTTGTTAATCACTCTCATCACGCCCTACCAGCCCACTCAATATCCACTTTTAACTTTTTCACACCTCTTCTTTGCTTATCTTTTCTTTACTGCAATGAGTGCGATACTAATTAAATTCATCTATCATTTTTATTTGATTAATCAAGCTCAAGCATTATTACTTCTTAAACTCTCTTGTTTATCAATCATTTTATGTACTTACCAATTTATTAAATTCTCTGGAATTAATGGGGTTCTTGAAATCATTATCACAAATACAATGATTATTTTTTCACTCATTTTAAATCATTACATGTCCACCACAAACAAACCTTATAAAAATAACACCACAAAATCGTAGTGTCATTTTCATTATTTATCTTTAAACATTTTTTCGTATTCGCGAGAATAATTGCGACTTAAATTTTTCTTAATCTTACTCTCATAAGCATCACTTAACTCACTAGGAGATATTCCATAACTTATACATACTTCATGATAATACATGAGTACATCAACCATCTCCTCTACAAAGGCATAACGCACATCATCTTCATTCATGATGGCTTCATTTCCCTTCTTTTTAAAAATAGCAATGGCTTCACCTAATTCCTCAATCATATATAGCATGTAATCCTTTGCATGTTCAGGATTTCTTGGTGTCCACTTCTCACGATTTACTTCATACAATTCTCTTTGCATCTCTTGCATTTGAGCTACTGTCAATGACTTCTCCATAATCCCCTCTCTACTTCTTCTCTAGTAAGAATTTATTGATTAAATCTTGATTGTAGTTCACAATCAAATGTTTTGGAAACTCAAGAGAATCTAACAAAGCTAACGCGTCTTCACAATTACCAACTGCCGAACTAATATGAGCATCCGAATTACAGATAACCGGCACTTCATACTTCATACATAATTCTAACATCGTTAAATAATTCTCATTTGCACCTTCTCTAAAACTAGTTGGCAACAAAGAGCTATTGTTGACCTCAAGTAGTGTATTTGTTTGTTTTGCAGCTTGAACTACCGCTTCATAGTCAAGTGGAAATCTCGAATCATCTGGGTGCCCAATAATGCGCACATATTTATTGTGCATCGCTTGAATCACCCCTTCTGTAGCTTCTTCTTTTGTCGATCCATCAAAACATACACGATGAATAGAAGCGATCGTATAATCAAGTGACGCTAAATCAATTTCTTCTAAATCAACATCTCCGTGTCGATTTAAAATATTTATCTCCGCACCTTTTAAGACATATACTCCATCAATCATTGAAGGAATCACACGCAAATTACTGAAATGATAAGAATGAGGCGCACCATACATGATTGGTCCATGGTCACTCATTCCATAATAAGTAAGTTGCTTTTGAGCAGCAACACTAATATTCTCTTGAAGTGTACTATAAGCATGTCCACTACTGATCGTATGTGTATGCACGTCTAATAAATTTTTCATTTTTAATCCTCTTTTTCCTCTAAATATTCAAGCATCGTCTTCGCCACAATCTTAGAATGAGCAATTGCTTCAACTACACTCTTACTTCCACTCACTACATCACCGCTCGCAAATACACCTGGTTTTGATGTATTCCCCACTTCATCAATCATAAGAAGACCATACTTGGTAAGCTGTAAATCTTTAGCTGATGAAACAAGATTGCGTTTGGCTACCTGACTAATCGCAATAATGACTTGATCACATTCAATCAAGTGCTCAGAATTCTCGACCATCCGTGTTACAACTCTTCCATCCTCACTAACTTCATTTATACAATCCGCGAAAATAACACCATTCTCTTTTATCTCAAGTGGTGCTTTAAAGAGCACAAATTCAACTCCATCCGCCTTCGCATCTTCAATTTCTTGTACAGAAGCGCTCATTTCTGCAAATCCCTTGCGATAATAAACATATACTTGTTTACCTAACTTACGTGCCGAACGGGCTGCATCCATCGCAACATTTCCTGCTCCAATTACAATTACCTTCTCTTTTAAGTGAAACACATTTGGATTCTTTAGGAAATCAATCGCATAATGCACATGACCAAGTGTTTCACCTTTAATTGATAATTTCTTAGGATTCCATACTCCGGTAGCAATAAACACTGCATCATAAGCATCTTCTAGTAAATTATCGATACTTATTACAGGCCCAATCAACATATTAGGACGAATTTCTATTCCTGAACTTATGCATAATTCTTCCATATCATCTAATACTTCTCGAGATAATCGCATTTCGGGAATACCATATCGAAGTACACCACATAAACGCTCATGTGCATCAAAAATAGTAACTTTACAGCCTGCTTGACGTAGTAGTAGTCCAACACTCATCCCCGCTGGTCCACCACCAATGATCGCTATACGCTTGCCATTTTCTGTAGACTTATTAAGTTTTAATCCTTTTAGATAATTTGCTGAAATTTCTTGTTCAACTCGATAAAACGGAACAGGTGTATTTTTAGCATTAAGTACACAGTGTCCATAGCACTGTTTTTGATGATCACATATCACCCCACAAACTGCTGAAAACGGGTTGTTTTCAAACAGTATTTTTTGAGCTTGATCTAGCTCTCCTTGCTCTATTAATGTCAAAACTTCTGCAATCGGCGTAGATATAGGACAGCCTTTTTGACATCGGGCATTTTTACACTTTAAACATTGTTTAGCAATACTATTTATCATATATTCTCCTTTTTAAACAAAAACTAAGCGGAAGGTTTTTCCTTCCGCTTAATAATTAGCGTTTTTTAAAGAAATCAGGGATAAGTGTTTCATCATCCACAAAGTTCACACTACCTACAGTATCAACTGGTTTAGTAGCAGTCACTGTTTGTGTTGGTACAATTACTGTTTCTTCATCATCAAAACCTGTAGCTATAATCGTAATGATGATTTTATCTTTAAGATTTGGATTAACCATGATTCCAAAGATAACATCTAAGTCTAAATTATGCCCAGAATTCTCTTGCATATAAGTAGTCGCAACTTCAGCATCAAGTAAAGTAATGTCTGGTCCCCCAGTGATGTTGATGATTGCTTTACGAGCTCCTTTGAACTGTGCTTCAAGAAGTGGTGATTCTGCAGCTTGCTTAGCAGCTTCATATGCAGCGTTTTCTCCACTTGCTTCTCCAATCCCAATAAGTGCACGACCTTGGTCACGCATAACTGATTGAACATCGGCAAAGTCAAGGTTAATCATTGCAGGAACTGCAATTAAGTCAGTCACTGTTTGAACTCCTTGCATTAAGATTAAGTCAGCTTCTTTGAATGCGTCTTCAATGCGAATATGTCCAGCATACTCAAGTAATCGATTGTTTGAAACAATGATTAATGAATCTACATTTTTCTTTAATTCTTCTAATCCCTCTAATGCTTGTCCATTTCGTGTTTTTCCTTCAAAACGAAACGGTGTAGTTACGATACCTACTGTTAAAGCACCAAGTTCACGAGCAATTTTAGCGAATACAGGAGCAGCACCTGTTCCTGTTCCACCACCCATACCGGCAGTGATATAAACCATATCTGCACCTTCCATGGCAGTGCGAATTTCATTTTCATGATCTAATGCAGCTTTTCGTCCTACTTCGGGATTTGATCCCGCTCCTAGTGTACCCATCACTAACTTATTAGGAACTGGAGATGAGTCTAATGCTTGAATATCCGTGTTAGCAACAAAGTATTCTACGTTTGCTACATAATCCTCTATTCCACTTACTTTTTCTTCATACATACGGTTTACAGCATTATTTCCGCCTCCACCAATACCAAACACCTTAATTTGTGCTCCTTGTGTATCATAGTTCATCATCTTTATTCTTCCCTTCCTTTATTTGAAGTGATGCCACCCCAAAAGTTTTTCAATAATCCTTTAATATTTGTATCTGAAATATCAGATTGTTTTTCTTCAACTGGTTGAACTGGTACTTGTGTAACCACTTCATCATTGATTGCACTTTCAAAATTCCCCAACACTTCTTGTTGATCTTTATAGGCATAAAATAATCCTAGGCAAGTTGTTAGTGCTGAAGAGCGAACACCTAATGTATCCGAGCAATATGCTTTCGTTTCACATCCCGTGATTTTTTCTACATATTGTGCAATACCGACAAGATCAGCTCCCTCTCCTGTAATCACGATTTTGTTCTTTTTGTTTCCAATCGTTTGCGCACTTGCTTCTTTAATCATAGAAGTCCATTTTTCAATTCCTTCTTCCATATAAAGATGCAATTGTTTTTGTGTTAACATTTGTTTAACTTGGCGTTTTGACCACAAGTAAACTACATTTTCAGTATAATCTGAACGACTTAAATTTGCATTATTTAAAATGATTGTATTTATAATCTCTTTAGGTAGATGATGATTTTTATGTAAAATATCTAACCATGACAAATAACCATCACTCACTACACTTGAAGTTACTAGACGGTTATCACTTAAATAAGCGATTGTAGTTGAATCTCTTTCTAACTTAACTAAAACAATATTTTGTTCTAAAGCTTGACTTAATAAGCTCGCCTCTTTCGAAATCGCGTATGAATCTAAGCATATGTCTAACACTTTACAACCAGCCTCTTCAACACATGCAACTAAATCAAATACGAGTTGACGATTTGCTTTAAATAAATCAATCAACAACATATATTCATTACACACCTTATTGTAAGGGATCTTACGCGTTGTAATTCCATCACTGGTGAATTTTGAACAAACAGCATTCACTAATACATGTCTTTCTGACATAGCAACATTCATTGCCTTCTTCAAAGTTTTACCAATCTCAAATGGAGTGACAATTCCATCTGGATTTTCTACACGATCACTTACATTAACAGGAACACGTGTAGTTCCAACACTAGGTACACTTAAAAGTACTTTTGTGATTTGTACACCTAATTTTTTAGATGCATCCGCAATCACTGCCTGAATCGTTTTTACGACTTCCTCTTTATTTTTAATTTGGAAGCTTTCCAAATTTGAATAACTAACTTTTTGTAAACATGAACATTCTACTCGCTCTACTTTCAACACATGAAATCGAGTGTTATGAAATTCTGTGATAACTAATCTAATTTCATGATCTGCAATTTCAAGAGCTGCGAAAATTTGTTTTTCCATTTTATGCAGACCTCCTTGCACTTAACGTTATTATAATATCATAAAATCAAGCTATTTTTCAAAGTATTTTCAATCATTTTGTTAAATTAATTCTACTTTTTTCTACATTATTCCTATTGTATATATATTGGAATCGTGACAAGTTATGATAAATGCTTGTATTTTACAGATACGCTGTGTTATACTGACGTGACTTATATTAAGAAAGAGAGATTATTAATGAGATTTAATGAATTAAACTTAAGCCCAGAACTATTACGTGCAATTGAGGATTGTGGCTATAGCGAAGCAACCTACATCCAAAAAGCATGTATTCCTGTTGTACTTAACGGCGGAGATGTAATTGGTCAGAGTCAAACCGGAACAGGAAAAACTGCGGCTTTTGCAATTCCGATAATTGAACTGACAGAAAGTTCACCAAAAAAACGCCCACAAGCATTAATCATGTCACCGACAAGAGAGCTAGCGTTACAAGTAACAGACGAAATCAGAAAGTTCACTAAATATAAAGAAAGTATTAGAACTGTTTGTATTTATGGAGGACAACCGATTCAAAGACAAATTCAAGATTTAAAGAAAGGTGCTGACATTGTTGTTGGAACACCTGGAAGAATTCTTGACCACATCAACCGCAAAACATTACGTTTTAATGAATGTAAAATGTTAGTACTTGATGAAGCAGATGAAATGCTTAACATGGGGTTCAGAGAAGATATTGAAACAGTATTAAAACAACTTCCTACTGAACGCCAAACTGTATTGTTCTCAGCAACAATGCCAAAAGATATTCTTGATATTGCACAAACATATCAAGAAAACCCGATCCATATCAAAAACCCAACACAAACAATGACATCGAAAACAATTGACCAACAATATATGGAATGTAATCAATCAGATAAAAGATTAGTGTTAATGCAATTAATGCAACACATCAATCCTAATTTATCAATGATCTTCTGTAATACAAAGAAAATGGTTGATGACTTAGTTACAGAACTTAATTCAAATGGATTCAGTGCTACTGGACTTCATGGAGATATCAAACAAGAAATGCGTACGAACATCATGAATAGCTTCAAGAGCAGAAAAATTTCTACACTTGTTGCAACAGATGTAGCAGCTCGTGGTATTGATGTTGACTCTATGGACGTTGTGTTTAACTTCGACTTCCCTCAAGAAATCGAATATTATGTTCACCGTATCGGAAGAACAGGTCGCGCTGGAAAAGAAGGATTAGCAATTACCCTAATTACACCAAGACAACGTAATAAAATTCGCGATTTAGAGCGCATTACAAAAAGTAAATTAACTAAACGAGAGTTATTATCTAAAGAGGAACTTAAACAATCACGTGTTGAGCAAGTAAAACGTCAACTAATCGACAGCTTAAACAAACCAGCACCAAAAGAAGTTCATCATGTTCTTCAAGATATTACTAAAGAAGGTTTCTCATGGGAAGATATCGCTTGTGCATTAGCAGTCAAGTCAATTGGTTCAAACCTATTCTCAGAAGTTAACCGTCCACAAAAAAGTGATCGCACAAAAACAAACTCAACAAATAAAACAGCATTATTGCTTGATGTTGGAAAACGTCAAGGAATCAGCGCTGCTCATGTTGTAAGTGCTATTGCTGAAGCAAGTGGTATGAGTGGAAGAGATATTGGTAAAATCCAAATTTCAGAACGTGACACTACGGTAGATATTCCAACTGATTTAATTGATTTAGTAATTGAGTCAGTAAACAAAACAACAATCAATGGTTTTGTGGTAAAATGTATTGTAGCTGGACAATCATCAAGTAAAAGAGACGGAAAACGTCGTAAATCGTCAAATAGTGAAAAACCATCTGATGATAAAAAAAGAAGAAATAAAAAAGAGAAAAAACCACGTAAATCTAAATCTTAGTCCAACTAACGAGGAGGAATGAAATGAAACACATCTTTATTGTGAATCCGAAATCTGGTAAAAATAAAAAAGTAGATATCATTGCAACAATTGAAGAAGTATGTCATGAAAAAGAACTTGATTTTGAAGTATTAATTACCCAATATTCAGGTCACGCAAGTCTCCTCGCTGCCCAATACTCAATTAAAGATAACGTTTGTATCTATAGTGTGGGTGGTGATGGAACTGCTTATGAAATTTTAAATGGTTTAAATGATAAAGTAGAAATGGCGATTATCCCTTGTGGAACCGGAAATGATTTCTATCGGATGATTGCTCGACATAAACCAACTTCATTTAAAAGACGAGTTATTGAAGCCATTGATGGAGAAAGTATTGAATTAGATTATGGTGTTGTCAACAATAAGAGATTTCTCAATTGTACAACGATTGGATTTGATGCTCAAATCAATCACTATTCATCGACAAAGTTAAGAGGCACATTCATCCCATCAGCTATAAGCTATTTAGTAGCTGCTTTGTCACAAATTGTAAATTCAAAACCATTGACCCTTACAATTAGTACAGATGATGAAACATGGACGCAAGATGTATTACTCTGCGCCATTATGAACGGAAGATACTATGGGGGTGGTTTTATCCCTACTCCTAATGCTGAGTTGCAAGATGGCTATTTTGATGTTTGCGTAATAAATTATATGAGTCGTACGGAAATAACAAAACTTATCAACAAATACATGAAGGGAAAACATACTGAATTACCCGTATGTAAAATGTTTAAAGCCAAAAAGGTAACCCTCGAAAGTAAATCGATAGCTACCTTACAATCAGATGGAGAATGTTTCAATGAAACTCACATCCATATGGAAATCATGCACAATGCACTTAAGTTAAAAGTGCCCAGTCGTAGTCAACTAAAAGAGTCCTAAACGGACTCTTTTTCATATATTACTTGATTATTTTTAGATGGAACAATACATGCAATTTCTTCTTTAATCAGTTTTTCCCAAACTAACTCATTTTTCTCCCACATATGCATTGCAACAACTTCTTTTGCTTTACACACTTGTTTAAAAGCATTAATTCCCCAAGTTGTAGCTTCCTTGAGTCTTGGATCAACAACCACAAAAGCCACATCAATATTCGCATCTGCTAGTTTTTCAAGCTCTTTTTTATATGAGACTTCCATTTGCAAGTTTTCTTGAATGTCTTGTTCATTCTCTTCTGGTAGCCAGTGCCACCAATTCAAATCCCCAGCATGATAAAAGCACTTTCCATCAACGTGAACCAAAAACGCTACTCCCTCATCATTAGATTTAAGAGTTTGAATCTTTATTTCATCAACAGCAATACTTTGATTTGCTTCAACAATTACCACATCACGAATCCCTGAAACACTTACGCCTTGCTCTACAATAAATTTAGCTTTTTTGCAAGCCGAGAAAATCATTGTATTGAAGTGATCCTTATGTCCATGGCTCACAAAAAAATACACATCCTTTTTTGCTGGAATCTTTAATTCTTTATCTGAATAATCAAAAACCAAAACCTTATTTCTTAACTCAATCATGAATCCACTATGACTTAAATAAGTAATTTTCATTTTATTCACCTCTTAATATAAATATACTTTACGAAGACCAATAAAACAAGCAAGACTTATGACGATAGAAACTAATTCTGCAATTACAACAGCCCACCAAATCCCCTCAGAGCCTATAAAACCTGGAAGAAAAATGATCAATGGCGCAATGAAGGCAAAAGTACGCAGGAATGATAATACTGCTGACACTTTACCATTCGATAGTGCGGTAAACAACGCACTTGTATATGTATTAAAACCTTTAAACAAGAAAGAAATTGCATAGATTGAAAATGCATAGACGCCGATATCAACTACATTTGTGTTACCTGCTGCAAATACTTCTACAATTACTTTTCCAAAAGCCTGTGAACATACGAAGACAAAGACTGCTGCAATACAGATAAAATAAAAGCTAATCTTGTTTATCTTCTTTAAATTTTTATGATTTTGTTCACCATAATTATAGCTAATCAAAGGTGAAACTCCTTGAGAATAACCGAAATAAACTGCATTAAGTAAGAATTCAGCATATAAAATGATAGTAATTGCCGCTACACCATCTACCCCTAGATATTCCATTGTAATATTATTATAGAGTAAAGTTATAACCGCAAGCGCTACATTGGTTACCATTTCAGAAGATCCATTCACACATGAATCAACTAAAAAAGAAAGATCAAACTTCGGAATAGACCATTTCAAACTGCCATTTTTATTAAACGTAAAATAATACAAGCCAATGATTGTACAAGCAGAATATCCAATTCCAGTTGCAACCGCCGCACCTATAACCCCCCAATTAAAATAATACAAAAACACATAGTCCAATAATACATTTAATACCCCACCTAAAATTGTTGAATATAGCCCTAACATTGGCTTACCAGCTACGACAAAGAAAGTTTGAAAAAGCATTTGCAACATCATCGGAATAGTGAAATAAAGTAACCATTTTGAATATTCTTGTGCATAAAGATAGAGTTCATCCTTGGCACCCAATAAGATAAGCAATTCATCGTGAAAAATAAGTCCCGAAACAGTTATCACAACTCCAATTGTAATCGCAAACATTGTAATTAGTGTAAATCTTTGCTTTGCTAATTGATCTTTTTTCTCTCCCATCGCTTTGGCTACGAGTGCTCCTGCACCACTTGCTAACATTACGCCAATCGCTACGATAACATTTGTTTGTGGATATACGATATTTACAGCAGATAACGCATTTGTACCTACAAAATTAGAGACAAAAATCCCATCTACCATAATATAAAATGACATAAATGCCATCATACAAATTGTTGGTGTAACAAAACGCATTATGTATCCTACAGTAATTTTTTTTGATAATGAATTCATAAAATCAACTCCTTAAAACGTTATTACATCATACGTTGCTATGTGCTTAATGTCAAACAAAAAAATGCCCGAAGGCATTTTAGAAATTTTCTGGTTCAATTTGGAAATAAGAACGAGCATGATCACAAACTGGACAGACACCAGGAGCATCATTTCCCACATGGATATGACCACAGTTACGACATTCCCACATCTCCACTGCTTCTCTACTAAAGACTTTAGATTCCTCAATGTTTTTCAATAACGCTAAGTAACGCTCTTCATGACGCTTCTCAATCTTTGCAACACCTTCCATACGGCGAGCAATATCTTCAAAACCTTCTTCTCGAGCCTCTTGTGCCATGCGTGCATACATATCAGTCCACTCAAAATTTTCACCATTAGCTGCATCTTTTAAGTTTTCAATTGTTGTAGGAACACCATCATGCAGTGCTTTAAACCATAGTTCTGCATGCTCTTTTTCATTTGCAGCAGTTTCTAGGAACAGGGCCGAGATTTGCTCATATCCCTCTTTTTTTGCTTTTGATGCATAGAATGTATATTTATTACGTGCTTGAGATTCGCCTGCAAATGCTTCTAGTAGGTTTTTTTCAGTTTTTGTACCTTTTAAACTTTTCATATGTTTCCTCCTATGTATATAAATAGATTACCACACTTTAGTAATCTTAATCAATATAAGTCGACTACTTCTTATTTAATTCAAAGTAAAATAATGTCCCCTCATTCACCTTAGAATCAACTCCAAATTCAACTTCATGTTGATCAAGAATCTCTTTTACAATGGCCAGTCCTAATCCACTACCAACTGTATTTCGGACATGCTCTTTATCTACTTTATAGTAACGATCCCATATGTAACCTAACTGATCTTCGGCAATCCCCACTCCAAAGTCTTGCACCTCAACACGTACACTCTCTTCTTTCTCAATAACACGCACAATGACTTTCTTACCACTACTTCCATAGTGAATCGCATTGTTAATGAAATTATAGAGAACCTGCTCAATGCGTCTTTCATCTCCTACGACGAAATGACGTTTTTTATTATCTACGATAAAATCCACATCTAATTCTTTCATTTTTGGTGCATAAATAGATTTTGCACGTTTAACTAATTGTTGGATATCAAATGTTGCAACGTTAAGTTCTAATCGATGAGCTTGAAATTTACTCAATTCCAATAAGTCATTCACAAGTAAAGTTAAACGATTTGCTTCATCTATAATAACTTGTGCATTTTCCGCATTATTTTCCTGTGGTAAATCGCGCATTAATTCCCCATAACCACTAATCATTGTCAGTGGTGTTCTCAAATCATGAGAAACATTGGCAATTAAATCTCGACGATGCTGTTCTGACTCGCTCAATTGTTTAGAGGCATAATTAAGTGACTGTGCTAGCTCTTGAACCTCTTTATACTGTGTACTTTTAAACTCCACATTATAATCTCCTGTCGCAAGCAATAAGGCATTCTCACTCATTTTTTCTAAAGGTTTCACAATTTTAGATGTGATTACTAATGTAAGTATAATTGCCAATACAATCAAAATTGCTGCAATATAGTAAAGCTGTATACGGATTGTTGAAATTGTTGGGCTTAAGGGTGACAACCTTGCACTCACCAAGACTAACACATTTTCATTATCTGCTGTACTCACTAAACGTGAATGGATAATATCAAACGATTCTTCACTCTCTTGTGTAAATCGTCCAAGTATTGTATTGTAAGTCACTGTTTCATTTACTTTGGTAGTAAACTCTCCACCATTAGCATAAGTTTGGGCAATAAGAGTTGTTGCTGATTGCTCGGTAAAATTACTAATTGCACATCCTTGCTGCAATTCACTTTGGTACTGCTCTCCTGAATATCCATAAATAACACGAACACACGTATCATTACTCAGCGACACACTAGCCATCACTGACTCAATATCCTCTTTATCGTCAATATGCATTACGATTGTATCTGATACATCTTGTACTTGCTGAGTTCTTACCATTTCATAAAATCGTTCTAAGAAAACTGTTTGAAAAAGAACTAGTAAAAACAATACAGCCGCTACAAAAGCAAGTATATATATTAATACACGCCAACGAATACTAATCGTTTTTTTCAAAACGGTACCCCACGCCACGAAGTGTGACAATGTAACTAGCATATTCTTTTAAGTTTTTTCGAAGAAGTTTGATATGTGTATCCAAAGTACGATCATCCCCAAAGAAATCATATCCCCATACTGTTTGCAATAAATTTTCACGAGTTAAGGCAATCCCTTTATTCTTAACTAAGTAAGTAAGAAGTTCATATTCTTTTGGTGATAATTGAGCAATTTCTCCATCAACACTTACTGTTCTTGCATCATAATTAATGATTAATCCACCCTGTATAAACTCATCTTTCTTTGAAGTAGGTTGAACTCGTTTAATAATTGCATGAATACGCATCATTAACTCTTTGCAAGAAAATGGTTTCACAACATAATCATCAACACCAATATCAAATCCATGAATACGATCATATTCCTCACCTAAAGCCGATAGCATTATAATTGGTACATCACAGTGTTTCTTAATTAACTTACATGCGCTAAACCCGTCCATAATCGGCATCATAATATCTAACACAACGCAATCATAGTGATTTTGCATCACTAATTGTACTGCCTCCTCACCATTGCACGCTTCATCTACTAAGAATCCTTCATACTTAGCAAACTTAGTAATCATTTCACGAATTTTCAACTCATCATCAACTACTAGAATCTTAACCATATGCTTCACAACCCTTCTATATAACAAATATATCATAGCATTTTTCATTATAGCTATCCATTGTGAAGACTAAGTGAATTAATTTATTTATTTTTGAAAATTGTAATGTATTCTCTAGTCTTCTGTGCTACAATAGTACATGTTTGTAAAGGAGAAAATTTATGCCAAGTTATGTAGTAGTAGGAACCCAATGGGGTGATGAAGGTAAAGGTAAAATCGTTGATGTTTTAGCAAACAAAATGGATTACGTTGTACGCTTCCAAGGTGGAAATAATGCTGGACACACAGTAATTGTAAACGGAGAGAAAAATATTCTTCATCTATTACCATCAGGTGTACTCAACAAAAATGCAACATGCATTATCGGACCAGGAGTCGTAATTGATCCATTTGTATTACTTGAAGAGTTATCAGTGCTTGAATCTAAAGGATTAACAACTGATCACGTAAAAATTAGTGGACGCGCACATCTAATCATGCCATATCATATAAAATTAGATATTTTACAAGAAGAACAACTTGCAGGAAACAAGATCGGAACAACAAAGCGTGGAATTGGTCCATGTTATGCAGATAAATTTACACGTATTGGATTAAGAGTATGCGACCTAGTTAACTTTGATACATTCAAAACTAAATTAGAAAGCACACTTATCATTAAAAATAATCAAATCGTAAAACTATATAATGAAGAACCTTACGATTTTAATGAACTTGTGACTAAATTTGAAGAAATTAGAGAACAACTGTTACCGCGCATTATTGATGCAGTATCAGTAGTAAATAAAGCATTAGATGAAGACAAAGAGATTTTATTTGAGGGTGCTCAAGCAAATATGCTAGATATCAACTATGGAACATACCCATACGTTACTTCAAGTTCTCCAACTTCAGCTGGTGTTTGCGAAGGTGCTGGAGTTAGCCCATCAAAACTTCAAACTATAATCGGTGTTGTAAAAGCTTACTCAACTCGAGTTGGTGAGGGTACATTCGCAACTGAACTATATGATGAACAAGGTGAACATATACGTAAAATTGGTGCAGAATTTGGTGCAACTACTGGGCGTCCTCGTCGTTGTGGATGGCTTGACTTAAACGTCATTAAACAAGCTGTACAAATTAATGGACTGACTGACTTAGTAGTCACAAAAATTGACGTATTATCAAATATTCCAGAATTACCAGTATGTATTGGCTATGAATTAAATGGTGAAATCACGACTTCAATTCCTGCTTCTGTAGAAGAATACGCAAAAATGAAACCAGTATATCAAGTAATGCCTGGTTGGACTGAGGATATTTCACAAATTCGTGACTATAACCTCCTTCCTGAAAACTGTAAAAAGTACTTACAATTAATTGAAGAATTTACTAAATGCCGTATTTCGCTTGTATCAGTTGGACCTGATCGCGAAAATAATATTGTTATTAATGAACTATAAAAGATAGGCACTGCCTATCTTTTCTTTAAAGGAGATCTTATGATAAAAACAATTATATTTGACATTGGAAATGTACTACTCACATTTAATCCAGAAGAGCACCTAAAACCTAAAATGAATGAAAGTACCTACTACGAAATCATGAAACTCATCTTTATGGAAGGACATTGGCATGATTTTGACCGTGGGCTTTATGATCATGACCAGCTCATTGAACTCTTTGTATCTAAACGTCCAGATTTAGAAAAAGATATTCACTTTGTAGTAAATGAATCATATGAATTACTTCAACCCATCTTTGAAATGCATGAGTTAGCTTTACAACTAAAGGAAAACTATGAAATTTCAATTCTTTCTAATATGGCAAAACCAACTGCAGAGTACATATTAAAAAAATATCCAATATTTCAAGAATTTCATCTTCCCCTCTTTTCTTATCAACATAAACTCATTAAACCACAATCAGAAATTTATCAAATTCAACTTGACATCTTAAATAAACAACCTCATGAATGCTTATTCATCGATGATAAAATTGAAAACATTGAAACTGCCAAATCACTTGGAATGCATGCTATTCAAATGACGACACCTGAGGATACAATACCACTCATTAAACAACTATTAAATGAAACAAAGGACTTAGCTCACTGCTAAGTCCTTGTTTTAAATTATCACAAAAGCTTTTATCTTACTTAAATCTTGCTTAAAAGATTTCAATTATAGCAATATGTACATATCACTTATCGAACTGATTACGATGTTTTCTTTTTGTTGCTTCAGATGCATGTGTACACGATTGTAGCATAGTATGCGTCCTTTGATATTCATTATTGCTCATTACATTTGATAATTTGTTTAAATGCTGAACTAACACTTCCATCAATTCACACTGATTTATTACAGTTGTACTTGAAAAATTTTTGCTCAAATCATTTAAGTGACATCGATCCCCAAACACTACATATGAATAAAATGACTTAGAATTTGTTCTCATTAAATACGTTTTTAGTGCATTAACATGACCTCTATTTTGCCATATGGGATTATAAAATTGATGTTGAGCATTTTTTGTAAGAACTTGTGTCCAAAATTTTTCATTCTCATCCCCATAGATTGTCCCTCCATAGTTCTTCATTTCAAATACAAATACACCTTTACGAGTAAGCAATACTACATCAATTTCATTAATTCGATGATTAGCACTCACATATAAATTTGTATAAATTTGTTTTTCAAGCTCTAAACTTTCTAGCTCTTGAAATACTTTGTATTCTCCTCGTAACCCTGCATTAAAAGTAGTATTAAAGAAATCATGGTCACTCACATCTTTATAAGATGATTTATTGAAATCTTGATAATGAATCCAATATATTATGGAGACAAGTACGAGTAAAAAAATGACTAAAATCACCATAATATCAAGTTAGCTCAACAAAAATTTTATCTTCATTGAAATAAAGTTCCGCTTCTTTATTGTACAATTTATTTATTGTAGATACATTCTCTACAAAAACATGCGTGTTTGCACTTTTCTTTTCCCTTAGTAACCGCAACATTTCAATTGTCTTATCCGCTTCACTTTGTTCAACCTTATCGCTAAGTTCAATTAACTTTTCATCTAACTCAACATTAGCAGGATCAGGTAACTTTGAAACTACTTTGCCAAGTAAGTCACTCCCCTTAGATAAACCCTTAAGAACTGCTGATTCAACAGAATTTTCTATTTTATCTGAGAAAATGGTATACACCTCTGTATAAAGTTCACGATAATCCATCGCCTGTTTTTTTAACTTAGTAATAATACCGTCTAAGAACTGTTCATCATAATTCCCCAATAGAAGAACATCAATAAAATATGCAAATGCATTAAGATAAACACTAAATTGATAATCAGAAAAGTTACTTGTCACTTTATCAATTTGTTTCTTTAAGCTTCCTTCAGCTGTTAAGAAACCTTTAGTTTTGCAATTTTGCATAATCTGATTACGATAAAAGTCAATATTCTTTTCCGCTTGATGACGAATATCAAGTATCTTGATATGATGACTTTGTTTATATGTATCATTTTCCAAATTAAATTTATAATTATTGATTGTATCACTTAAGAAATTCAAGTCTCCTCTTAATGCAGACTTGTCTTTTTGAGTAAGATAATCAGCTAATTCTTGTTGAAAATCATAAATTTTAGATAATTTTTGATCTATCGCAGCAACAGCTACCGCTGCCATCATAACAGTTGGATTAAACATCACTGGATTCAACACCGCTTGTCCACCAAGCTGATTATTAGAGTTTAATGCGCTACCAAGAAATCCACTACCATCTTTGAATTTAGCTAAATGTCCACCTGCTGGAACAGTAACACGATATATCCCACTTCCTCCAGCTGCAGCTGCTTGTAAAGCAGTCATAGTTTGATTGGCCATAGCTCCAAACGATGCAAGTGAAGCAAGTGAAAACTCAGTACACTTACTTAATTCTAAATTAGACTCTGTCATAACTGGATGAAACTCATATTCAATCATTTCATTAATTACTTGTTGTTTTACTAAATCGTTCATAATTTCCCCTTTCAATCAATTGAAATCTGTAAAGCTTCAAATCTAAAACTCCCGTTATTATGGAACAACTTATAAAAGAGGTAGTCAGGACCACATTTTCCATTTGTTTTTCCATTTCCTAGAATAACAATATAATCACCATGCATCAAATTAGTTTTTGTTTCTTCTCGCAAACCATCAAAAGCTTTAGCTACCTTCTCTAAACAATTCATATCACCAAAGTCATCACTCCTTGGGGAATAACCAATTACTATCCTTAATGGTCAACATATATGTGAAAGTTTTATAGCTTCATCACCCCATAATTTGTAATTATTTTCATGTTCAATTGCAATATCAAGGTCCCAATTAACTACTGTAAACTCTTTATCAATTATATTTTCTCTAAGGCTACACGCCACTAAATCAATGCGATAATATTCTTTGTAGTAACGCTTAGCTACGTTATTTGTCGGTTTAAATTTTCTTACATATTCTTTACAGTAACTATATCCAGACTTAGATAAACATCTTCCTAATAATCGAAATATCACTTTTGTGTATTCTTTAGAGCAACTATAATTGTTTTTCAATTCATTGTAATCTTGATTTGTTATACTCCTAAATGTTTTTAAAAATATTGATGTAATATCTAACATGCTTAATTCCTCCACTTTTATTTGATTGATATTAATTCTTAAATCTCATTATTCATTACAGATATCTAATTTAATTTTTTCTATATACAAATTTTATAATATATATTCATAGATTGAAAGCATATTTTCAAAGTGTTTTATAAACTAACTTTTCATCCTTTTATAAGAAACGCTAATATTTAATATGAAGAGTTAATCAGTAAAAAATGCTAATCATTTCTGATCAGCATTTTCTAACTTATAGTATTCCAACTCTTTCAAAGATGACATTCACGTTTTTAAGGTGATGCTCAAGTAAGGAGCAATCATCAATTTCTTCTTGTGTTAGTGCATCTTGAACTTTTGGGTTTGTTTCCATTAAGTGTTTGAACTCAATTTTCTCTTCCCAAGATTTAATTGCATTTGGTTGAACCGTATCATAAGCTTCTTCACGAGACCAACCTTTTTCAATTAATTTCAACATAAAACGTTGAGAGAAGATAACACCATATGTTTTATAGATGTTCTCTTTCATATTATCTTCAAATACAGTAAGATTTTCGATAATTCTTGTGAAACGTACTAACATGTAGTCAAGTAGTTCCGTTGCATCTGGTGCAATGATACGCTCTGCACTTGAATGAGAGATATCTCTTTCATGCCACAGTGGCATATTATCAAACGCTGTACTCATATATCCACGCATTACACGTGCACATCCACACATGTTTTCAGAACCAATTGGGTTTCTCTTATGTGGCATAGCACTAGATCCCTTTTGTCCTTTATTAAAGCGCTCTTCAGCTTCACGCACCTCAGTACGTTGAAGATGACGAACTTCAGTTGCCATTTTTTCAATACTTGAAGCAATAAGTGCAAGCGTACTGAAGTACTGCGCATGACGATCACGTTGTAATACTTGTGTCGAAATTGCGGCAGAATTAATTTCTAACTTATTACATACATAGTCCTGTACAAAAGGTGGCGTATTCGCAAATGTTCCAACTGCTCCAGAAATCTTACCTGTTTCAATTGCCTGCGCTGAATCTTCAAAACGTTTTAAATTACGTTGCATTTCATCATACCATAATGCAAATTTAAGTCCAAAACTAGTGATTTCTGCATGAACCCCATGAGTACGTCCCATACAAGGCGTATCTTTATAACGTAGTGCTTGTGTTTTCAAAACTTCTATAAAACGATGTAAGTTTGCACGTAGAATGTTGTTGGCTTGCTTATAAAGGTATCCATAAGCTGTATCTACTACATCTGTTGATGTTAAACCATAGTGAATCCATTTCTTTTCTGGACCACAAGTTTCACTTACAGCACGTGTAAAGGCTACAATATCATGACGTGTTTCTTGTTCAATCTCATAAATACGATCAATATTATAGCTTGCTTCATCCCAAAGTTTTTGAACATCTTCCTTTGGAATTTCACCTAATTCACTCCATGCTTCACAGGCAAGAATCTCTACTTTTAAATAAGCATCAAATTTGCTTTTTTCTGTCCAAATGTTGCGCATTTCTTCTCTTGAATAACGATTTAACATAAACTCTCCTTATTTTTTTAATACATCTTTAAAACTAAACAATGCTGTTGGATATTTTCCACTGAAGCAAGAAACACATAAATTATTTGTCCCTACTCCTTCATGCATTTGCTCAATAGTCATGAATTTTAATGAATCTGATCCAATAAATTGATTCAATTCTTCTTCATTCATTCTTGCACTAATTAATTCATCATAAGTTGACGTATCTACTCCATAGAAACATGGACTCATGATCGGTGCTGAGGCAATACGCACATGCACTTCTAGTGCTCCTGCATCTTTTAATAATTGAACGATACGACGTGAAGTTGTTCCTCGTACAATCGAATCATCTACCATAATCAAACGTTTCCCTTTGACTATACTTGAGATTGCAGATAATTTCATACGAACTCCGCGCTCTCTTTGTTTCTGCGTTGGTTGGATAAATGTACGCCCAACATAACGATTTTTAATCAAACCAATCTCATATGGAATTCCACTTGCTTCACTATACCCAATTGCAGCTGATAAACTAGAATCAGGTACCCCAATGACAATATCTGCATCTACATCATCATTCTTGGCAATAATTTGCCCTGAGATACGACGTGTCGTATGTACATTAATTCCATCAATGTTGCTATCTGGTCGTGCGAAGTAAATGTACTCCATCGCACACATTTTATTTTGTGTTTGAGTTGTATATTGGAAAGTTTTGATACCTTCTGCACCAATACGGACAACTTCTCCTGGTTGAATATCACGAATGTATTTCCCATTCACAATTTCAAATGCACAAGTCTCTGAACTAATACAATATCCATCATCCACCTGAGCTATTGCAAGGGGGCGTAATCCATTCTTATCACGAATGGCATACATACAATCCTTTGTCATGATAATGAACGCAAAAGCACCTTCTAAACGATTACAGGCTTTCATGATTTTTTCAACCATTGTCCCTGTCTCTTTTTGAATTAAATGTACTAATATTTCACTATCACTTGAACATTGAAAAATACTACCTTCTTTTTCTAATTCAACTTTTAACTCTTTCGCATTTACAATTTGTCCATTGTGTACTGCACAAAAATGACCTTGATGTGCACGCACCACTAATGGTTGAACATTCTCAATTTCATTTCCTCCTGCTGTTGAATAGCGCACATGCCCTACTGCATGCACCCCTTTCATATCATTGATTGTATCACTATTGAACACTTCAGTAATCAATCCTTTATTTTTAACACAGACAATATTTTCATTATCACTTGCAGCAATACCACAAGCTTCCTGTCCTCGGTGCTGTAGTGCGTGTAGGCCAAAGTAAGTAAGTGATGCTGCATCACTTACATGATAAACACCAAACACACCACATTCTTCATTAATTTTGCCTGTTAAGAAATACTCTTTTTCTAAACGCATGTTATGCCTCTTGATTATCTAATCGCGCAAAAATTTCTTCGTAAGCTTCTTCAATATTTCCCATATCACGACGGAAACGATCTTTATCTAATTTTTCATTTGTTTCAATATCCCATAAGCGACATGTGTCTGGTGAAATTTCATCAGCTAATAGAATCTCACCTTCTGGTGTTTTTCCAAACTCTAACTTAAAGTCAACTAATTTAATTCCCATTGCTTTCCACATTGCAATCATAATTTCATTGATTTTAGCAGTTTGAGCATAGAGAATATCTAACTCTTCTCTTGTAGCCAAATTGAATGCGATCGCATGACAATCGTTAATTAGTGGATCCCCTAAATCGTCATCTTTCCAACAAATTTCAAAGATTGGTGCAGCAATTGCTGTTCCTTCTTCAATTTTATATCGTGCTGCTGCAGAACCTGCCACAACATTTCTTACAATAACTTCTAATGGTAAGATTTCAACTTTCTTACAGAGTTGATCGCGTTCATTTAATACATTAATTAAATGTGTTTTGATCCCTTTTTTCTCTAAATGAGCATAAATCTTTTGAGAAATTTTATTATTTAAAATTCCTTTATTATCAATTGTTCCTTTTTTCTCTCCGTTTCCTGCTGTAGCATCATCTTTGTAATGAATGATAATCTCATTTGGATTCTCAGTTTCATAAATTTGTTTTGCTTTTCCTTCATAAATCAATTTCATTGTTATTTTCTCCTCTTTTTAGAAACAAAAAAAACGCAATTCTATTTTGCGCCCAGATTAGTAACCGAAGTAAATTTAAACTCATTAGATAATAGTTTCATACATTGCCTCCAAGTTACTTAAAACAAATAAACCCTACTACCTAACGGGGAAAAGGTTTACTTGTAGTCCACTATACGGCTAGTGGGTAGAAACATGCCAGCCCCAAGTAAACTTGACTTGACATTTATACAAGTAATGTAACAAAAAGTTACATACCTATAATAGCGTTTTAAACATCACATTTCAAGCTTTTTTTCGATTTTTTGTAAATTAATTTTCTAACAAATATCCCTACATATCACTACTTTGTTTTTTAACAATTCTAACTTTTCACTCCAAAAAAAGAGGCGGTACTTTTTAGTACCGCTTCCATTTAGTCTAATTGAAAATTATGCCAATTTTTAACATCAATCTGACTATAACCAACTACTCCATCATACTCAGTTCTACACCACTGAAAACCGTCTGATTGAAATCCTGGAATCAATTCAACAATCAGCACTCGAGCATATGGTGGCACATTCTTTATAACTTTCCCATCTACAATTTGTTCTCGTATATATAATCCTCGACTCATTGCATTCAGATATAAGTCATGTGTTTTTTCATTTGTTTGTAAAAGTGTATAGTACCCTTTCGTATCTAATTGTGAAAACCCCATGACCCCATTATACTCAGTTGCTGCCCATTGGTACTCATCTGATTCAAATCCTGGACAAAAATATCTAACTTTTAAATTTTGAAATTGTGGGACAGTAACCAATACATCTCCATCAACTGGCTCATCTCGTACTCTTAAAGATAGATTATCTGTATAGATGATATAGCCATCATATTCAATTGGGTCAATATCAACATTTCTTGAGTTAGTGGTTGGGAATGTATAACCATTAGTATTTCGAATTGTATTCCATCCTTCGAGTTGATAGAATATTGCTTCAATATCTACTAAATTTGGTAAATACCATTTCCCTGATTCTTTTGTGCGACGATATTGCCACCCTTCTGCTACATCCATGTGTACATGGTTTCCAGTAGAAAATCCTGTAGTTCCTTCATCGTAACATTTATCACCTGAATGATAGATTTTTCCAACTTGAAGTCCATATTTATTTAAATCATCCATGTGTGTACATCCAAATGTCAATACTCTTGCTTGACCATCCGCACACATTACGGGTGCTTGATTTCCACTTTCATCACATGTCCCAAACAGCACTGTATTATAAAATCCAGTCGTTTCAATTGGAAAAATTGCGAGCACTTTGATACGACATGGCGCATACCATACATCAATACCGCGATCACTTCCATTCAAATCCCATGCTTTATGACCAGAATGGAACTTTTGTGAAATGGAAATTACTTTTGTCGGAAATATAACGCGATCCATAATTAGCACCTTACAGTGTTACATTGTCTATTACTGCTACTACTGCATTACGTTTTGCTTTAACTAGATACTCACCATCACCTACTTGGCCAAACATGTATTTACCTGTTGTATTAGTTTTAGTCACAGCGACAAGTGTTTCACGGCGCACATTGTTGTCATCATAGAAAATACGATATAACCCGACAAAGCACAATGGTAGTACATTCCCGTTTCCATCTTTAATGATTCCACTTACTGTACCGCTATAAGTTCGATTATCTCTTGAAATCACCATTGTTAAGTTCACAATTGAACCATCTTTGATTGTCACTGTCATTGTTTCTCTTAAATAGCCTTCAGCTGTTGTAATGATTTGATATCGACCATCTAATACATCATAGAAAGCGAATTCTCCATCATCAATTGTCGTTGCTACTGCAACAACAACATTATTGATATCCAATAATGTTACGCGTACATCACCAATTGGCATTTTTATATTTTTACCATCAATCGTGTAGACAATACCAGCAATTGCACCCAACTCTAATGTTGGTTCTGGGAATACTTGAAGATTTATTTCAGCTGTGCTCCCAGCAGAAAGAGTTACCCCTACTGTATTTGAGAAAATATAACCTTTCTTTACTACCCCAATTGTATAAGTTCCCTCTGGTACACCATCCATATTGTAGTTTCCGTCTTCATCTGTAAGTGTATGCTTGTACGGTACTCCATCACCATCAAACAACTTAACAGTTGCATCAGCTACCGGATTTTCACCATCAGTCACTACACCATATACTGCTGAGGATAAATTTTCGATCTGATCAAGTTGTAGGTTAATATCGGCTTCTTCAAGCCCTTTTAGGTTAAACTGTTCACTATACTTCAGTTTAAATTGAGTTTTTACTACATCTGCCATTTTTGCAGTCCTCCTTATTTATTATTCATATTTAGAAATACCAATTAGTGCACCAATACAACCCGAGATCAACTCTCTAAACTGGGCAATAATTACTGGTGAAGAGCTATTTGTTACATACTGAGCTCCAAAATCTCTTACATATATCATGACGCCAAGACAGTACAAACAGATTGCTGTGAGCACAAAAATTTGTGTTCGACTTGAAACAGGATAATACGTATTGATTTTTTTGCTTTTTTGCTCTTTTACTACAGGTTTACTCTGTGGCTTCACATCACCATTTACTAACTTCACTTCTTCTTTCACTTGATCACTAAATCCAATTGTAGTCTTACTCTTTTCACTTGAATCATTTCCATTTAATGGTACTTGCGTACTACTTACTGCCGTTGCTAGTAAATAACCAAATATAGAACTAAGTGTTGATCTCACCACAATATCCAATGCCTGTGTACTTGAATCAGCAGGCACATCCACAAATAGAGTTAAACTTGATTGTATAAGCAATACTGTCATGATGCTCAATAAACAATAATACCCTAGTCGCTTTGTACTTCTTATTCTTTCCATTAATCTTTTCATTTTGTCCTCCTCCCTTGTTAAAATCTACCTGCTAATATAGAATACTCACCATAAAAAAAGTGATGTAGTTAAACATCACCCTTTACTCAAATATTTTACTTTATTTGTTTGGCATCCATTGGTGCAATACACATAGTTTATCTTTTAATGCATTTTCTAATTGTGTTGCCGATTCTAATGTTTTTCCTGTGCAGCAACACATTTTTTGAATCATTTTTGGTGTTACTTTATCCATTTTCATTAAATACTGCAAATGTTCCCCTTGGGCATTTAATATATGTGCTACTGCTGCCTCCGTCAATGCAATTGATTGCATAATTGCATTGATTGCCTGCGCGCGATCAACATCTGTTTGAATAATTTGTGGCATTCCCATCTTTTTTTCCTCCTTTGTATTCATAGGATATGCAAGGTAAAAAATAAAAAAAGACAACAGCCTATGTTGTCTAATCAAATAAATTATCTGTGTCCTGATTTGAAAATTCTGGTAAGTCTGGTAACTCTTCTAAACTAACTAATTTAAAAGAATCCATAAATTCTTTAGTTACTCCATACAGTATTGGTCGTCCAGGTGCTTCTGATCTTCCTACTTCTTCAACCATGTTTCTTGCCTGAAGTTTCCTTAGCATCATATCACAACCTACTCCACGAATTTCTTCAATCTCTACACGTGTAATTGGTTGTCGATAAGCAATAATCGCTAATGTTTCAAGCGCACTTTGACTAAGTGTATTTGATTTTGCCTGTTGAAATAACTGTTCAGCATAAGGATGAACAAGTGCTTTAGATACAAACTTATAAATACCTCCATAGTTCACAATCTCAATTCCACGTGAATCATCTAGATACATTGCTTGCATCTCATCTAGAAGTGTTTGAGCTTCTTCATTTGACACTTCTAAAATAAGTGATAGCTGATCCACCATAATTCCTTCATCACCTACTACAAATAAAAGTCCTTCAATGATACTTTTTAATTCACTCATACCATTTCCCCTTTGCTAAACCAAATTATTTCTTTTTCATCTACGTTAAACACAAGCAGTTTACGTCGAGCTAAATCTAACACTGCTAAAAATGTAACGATCGACATATGTAAATCTTGACAGTCTTGCAACAAATCATCAAATGTAAATGTTTTTGGTAACTGTATAAATCGCGCTTTCAGTTGAAGAATACGATCTTCAACTGAGAGTTCTTTTCTTGTGAACTTAGTCTCAATAGGTTTTGATAACTGAAGACGGCGCATACATTTCATCATCGCTTTTACTAATTCGTATGGATTTCCATCGATTGGTGTATTATCATCTTGTTGCTCTACCCATTTTTCTACTTCAATGGACACTGGTTTACTCATTTGTAAACTACGCTCCATATAGTTTGTATTTAATTGTTGACTAATTTCTTTAAATTGTTGATATTCAAGAAGACGACGAACTAGGCGTTCTTTTGGATCCTCTTCATACTCCCCTTCGAGTGTTGATGTATCTTTAGGCAATAAACGTTTACTCTTATATTCAATAAGTGTGGCAAGTTCAACCAGGTACTCACTCTCAACTTCTAAATGCAAATTACTTAAAGCTTTGATGTAATTTAAATATTGGTCTGTGAGTAAGCTAATATCTAAATCAAATAGGTCTAATTCTTGTTCCTTAATTAGATGTAGCATTAAGTCCAAAGGACCCTCAAATTGTTGTACATTTACTGTAAACGCCATTTTATCACCTCAACTGTAATATTGTACCAAAAAAGAGAAACACATACTAGTATTATTTGATAAAAAGAGAACTAGTTAAAAACAACTAATTCCCTATGATTTTGCACCTTTAGAGGGCTTTGAAGCCTTTGTGAAGTCACCAAAAAAGATACGTCTTAACTCTTTAATGTTAAGTGGAAAGAGTGGATATAAATACGGTGTTCCTCCTGACTTAGCGCTTGCCAATACAATGAAGTGAATCAAAAAACCTGCAATGCATCCAACCGTTTTAAATAACATGATGCACACTACAAAAAACAAACGACTAATTTTATTAGCCATCGATAATTCATAACTACTTGTTACAAAGTTACCAATATTCACTACTGCCACAAGGATAAGGATTTCTTGTGTATACGCACCAAATGCCACTGCACTTTCTCCAAAGACAAGTACTGCAATAAGTCCAAGTAAACTTGAGAGTAATAATGGACTGTGAATGAGCGATAACCTTATCCACTCTACTAATCCATCGGCAATAAGTATTTGTATTCCAAACAACAATGGATCTTCAATCGGTTTTGCAGGAGTTAAGAAAAAACTATCGTTGTTGATAACTAAAATCATCCAAATTGGTAATAAATATAAACTTGCGAGTACCCCAAGCAATCGAAAAAAACGCAGTACAATTGAAATCATATAAGTTTGTGTATACTCTTCAATCTGTGAAGTAGACTCAAAAAAGGTAGCAGGAACAAGTACAGCAGTAGGACTTTGATCCACTAATAATGCAATATTACCTTGGAGTAAATGAATGGTCACAATGTCTGGTCTTTCCGTGTAGCGAACATGAGGATATGGGTTAAACGATTGTCCATACAAGAGTTCACACAGATGTCTTTCAGAGTGAATATCTTTACTTTCTTCAATTTTATCAAGACGCTTAAACAAGTCTTGTTTAGCAATATCATCGACAAGATCTCGAATATAAAAAACTGCAATATCAGTATGCGTTCGATTACCAAACTGCCTTGTTTCAATATTCATTTTAGGATCTTTGATGCGTTTTCGGATAAGGCCAATATTGATAATTAACAACTCAACAAAACCATCCCTTGCCCCTCTTATACTTTGTTCAACACTTGGCTCACTTGGTGAACGTCCTGGAATCGCTCTTGTTTCGATAATCCACCCATAGGTATTCCCTTCCTTCATAACAAGTGTTTGCCCTTGCATGACTTTAATCATGGCGTCTTCTAAATCTTCTGTACTCGAAATTGTTGAGGGATAAAATTGAGGCTGTTGGTCTTCTCGTTGTACCACAAGAGATTCAAGTATTGGTGCAATCGCAGCAGATCCGGTTACTCCCCCTACAAAGACAAGGATATACTTGGCATGTTGTGTTTCAATTGAGCGAATTGTTAAATCAAAGCATTGAATTTCGTTCTTAATCCATGCAACGTTACTTGCTAGATGAGTAGAAAATTTTATCATAACTTCGGCCTACATATTAATGCCACAAAAAAGGCACAAAATATTGCTGTTGTAATACCAGATGCAGTAAGTGTCAACATGCCCTGTCCAATACCAAGTAGTCCCATTTGGTTTACTTTTGTCATTGTTCCATGCATCAGTGAATGACCAAAACTAGTAATGGGTAAATATGCACCAGCACCACCAAACTTAATGAGTTGGTCATATATTCCAAATGTATCAAGTAGTGCACCAATCACAACAAAACAGCTTGTAATATGTCCAGCTGTCCAACTCGTATGATCATACAAGACTTGCCCTGCTAAGCAAATCAAGCCACAGACTAAAAATGCTCCTATGTAATCCATATTAGTCCACCCTTTCATATACAATTGCATGCGCAATGCATGGAATCGAAGCTTTTTGTTGCAGCATTGTCACTGATAATAATGCTCCAGTTGCTACAATCATAATTCTTTTCGCTTGTCCTAATTCGAGCTGTTTAAACAAATGTGCTAAACTCACAAGAATACTGCAAGCACAACCACTTCCTCCAGAAAATACCTCTTGTCGATTGATATCATACAGTAAACAACCACAATCGATAAGTTTTCCTTGAGTATCTATATCTTGATACTCAAACATATCTTTTAAAATGGCTAATCCAATTTGTGATAAATCTCCAGTTGCAATTAAATCATAATCATCAAAACTTGTTTGACTCATTTCAAAATGACGCATAATGGTATCAAATGCTGCGGGCGCCATAGCACTTCCCATGTCATTTGGATTACTAAAATCGAAATCAACAACTCTACCAATCGTTGCAGATTTTACACGAATTGTCTTTTTTTCTTTACAAAACAGAATTGCCCCAGCTCCAGTAGCTGTAAACGTGGTAGAGGGTGGTTTTTGTACGCCATACTCATTGGGATAGCGGAATTGCCGCTCTGCAGTGGCATTATGTGAACTCGTAAATGATAAGGCCTTTTTAAGTGTCGATTGTTGTAGAATCATTGCCGCATGAATTGAAGCAAGTACACTTGTACTGCACGCACCATATACCCCAACAAACGCAAATGGATAGTTCTTCATCACATAGTGAGAAGATGAAAGTTGATTCATCAAATCCCCACCATAACCAATATCAACTTCAGAAGACTTCATATTTGCTTTGTGTAGTGTTAGTGAAATTGCATCATCCAACAATTGTTGCTCTGCTTGTTCGTACGTACTTCTTCCACAATACATATCTTCATACCCTCTATCAAATTCATCACCAAGAGGACCTGCTAATTCAAACGGTCCGCAGACACTGCTATATGCACACACATAAACATCGCTCAATTGAATTAATTTCATAGATTAAAAATATAGCGAATAATACCCAAACTATAAGCACTCACGATACCATAAGTTAGCACTGATCCTGCTAACTTAAACATATTTGAACCAATGCCAAAAATGAGTCCTTCGCTTTTCCCTTCTAGTGCACATGAACACAAGCTATTCGCAAATCCTGTAATCGGTATAAATAAACCAGCTCCTAGTTTCTGTGCAAGTTGATCATATACTCCTAATCCAGTTGCAATTGCTGCTAGGACAATGAATGTCATCGCCAAAGGAGCAGCTGCTTGTGATTGCGTTAGATTTAGTGCAAGGCTATAAAACTCGAGTATTACTTGTGCTAGAGCACCAAGTATACCACCACACATAAATGCAGCTACTTTTCTTTGCAGTGATCCTTTTTTTACTTGATGTGCTTTCACTATTTCTGCTGTTGTTTTTTTATCCATAAGTTACCTCCTATTGTATTATGGACAAACAACTCTTATCACATTCATTTAAAACAAAAAAGGCAATTTGCCTTTTTACTTTTCTTTCAACTTTTCTTTTAACTTTTGATAAATCTTCTTTTCTAAACGTGAAACTTGGACTTGTGAAAGATTTAATATTTGGGCAATTTGACTTTGATTAAAATCTTTTTGATATCGATAATATAAAATCAATTGCTCTCTTTGCTCTAAGCCTTTAATTTCTTGGTTTAATGCAACATGTAGTGTAATATCAACCACTGAAGTATCTTCTATCTTTTCTTCCATACGCATGGAAGAACCATCATCTTGATCGACATTTGCATCAAGAGACGTGCAATAATGTACCGAGTCAATTGCAAGTGTTAAATCCATCATGTCAAAGCCACTAACTTCTTGCAACTCGTGCACAGTTGGCTCACGCCCGATTTTTTGCACTAAATCCTCCTTGAGTTTTTGAAGCTTAATTGCATTTTCTTTAATGCTTCTTGATACTTTTACTTGTCCCTCATCACGAAAGTAGCGCTTCACTTCACCCATGATAATCGGAACAGCATAAGTAGAAAAGGCAACATTATAGCTAAAATCAAAATTGTTGATAGCCTTGATTAATCCAATACAACCGATTTGAACTAAATCAGGATAAACTTGATTTGTCCTAAATCGTTTGATTGAGCTATACACTAGTCCCATGTTCCTCTCAATCACAACTTGTTTTGCTTCAATATTCCCTTGTTGCGCACTTAGAATTAATGCCTTTAATTCACTATTCATGAATACGCAACTTCTTAATGATTTTTACATGTGTCCCAACACCCACTTCACTTTTAATTTCAAAGTCATCAGAGAAAGTTTCCATAATTGTCATCCCCATCCCCGAGCGTTCTAAATCTAAACGCGAGGTATATAATGGTTGACGTGCTTGATCAATATCTTTGATTCCTTTCCCCTGATCAATCACTTCAATAGTTACAATGCGTTGCTCATCAATTTCCATCATGAGTGTAATTAGCCCTGTCACTTGATTGTTATACCCATGAATAATGCAATTGACAATCGCTTCTGCTAAAATAGTTTTAATCTCCATAACCTCATCTACTGTTGGATTATAATTCATAACAAAGGCAACTCCAGCAGTCCTTGCAAAGATTTCATTGCAAGGAAGCGAGCTAAACTCAATTTTCATTTGATTCATTACGCTGTTTCCTTTCTTAAATAATTTTCTTCTTCAATAATAGAAAATATTCCAGATAAGGCAAAAATACGTTTTACGCTTGAACTTAAGTTCTTTACAACCAATGTTCCTCCATAAGCTTGAATCTGATTGTATCTTGCTAACACATAACCAATCCCTGTACTGTCTACAAACCCAACCTCATTAAAATCAAACTTCACTACCTCGCATTGATGTTTATCAATGATTTGAATACTCTTTTGTTTAAACCTCGCTACTTGAAAGTTGTCCATGTCTCCTGAAAACTTAAAATGCAAGGTATTTCCTTTAACTATACTTTTCATCATTTCACTCCTTTTCTTCATTTTAATGCAAACTAAAATAGAAAGGGATGTATCCGACAAAAGCTCTATTTCTTAGACAAAACTTGCAACGAAAAAGTAAAAATAAACTAAAAAAAAGACAACATCGACTCACGTTGTCTTTTGAAATGTAAACATTATTTGAAATTGATACATTGTCGATTTTTAGCAAAATAACGCATTCTTCAATGCTTTAAAAAACAAATCAATGAAATCAAGTTGATAAACTGACTGATCTATTGTTAATCCTACTTCAGAAGTACTACCATCATTGTATTCAATTATGAGCTTTCCAATTTCTTGACCTGCTTCAATTGGCGCATGATTTTGCTGAATGTGCGTTTCTTGTCTGACAGGCATAATTTCCTCATCAACTCGGCTTAAGTGACTTACATCATCAATTGTCCGTAGCATGACTTGTGAAGGCTTCCCTTTATCAATTGTTATTTCCATAACATCTGTGTTTTTAGCAATATCTTGAACAAGATGATATGTTGCAAATCCATAGTCCAACAATGCAGTTGCATCTGCACTACGCTCATCTTTTGTGGCAACATTCATCACAACACCAATCAATCGCATTCCATCTCGTATTGCACTTACTGTAATGCAATATCTAGAGTGGTTCGTAAAACCTGTTTTAAGCCCATCCATCCCCTCATAAGTACGAACTAGAGAATTAGTATTCACTAGCCAAAATTTACTGTCAGTGTCCTCTCGAATGTACCCTTCATAACTTGATGTGTATTGTAATACATCATCACCACCGACGCGGATAAGTTCTTGGGCAATCAATGCCATATCCATCGCACTGGAATAATGTTGGTCATCATGAAGTCCAGTAGGATTCATAAAATTCGTATTTGTACATCCAAGTTCTTGAGCTTTTTTATTCATCATCGCAACAAAATTATTTACTGTTCCTCCGACTTTTTCAGCAAGCACTACAGCAGCATCATTTGCACTTGCAATTGCGGTACTCTTCACCAATTCTTCAATTGAAATTACTTCACCTTGTTCAAGGTAAACTTGAGCACCTCCCATACTTTCTGCATATTCACTTACTGTGATTTCATCTTTCCAATCAATCACCCCGGCATGCAAGTGCTCCATAACCAAGATCAACGTCATCATTTTAGTCATAGAAGCTGGATAGAGCTTTTCGTTTTCATTCTTTGCATAAATTAGTGTTCCTGTTTCATAGTCTATCAATACGGCTGCATGTGAATGTGGTGTGATATCTACTTCTTCCGCATTTACTTCAATTGTACTAATACAACTAGTAAGAATTCCAAGCACGATAAATAACTTCATTAACCATTTCTTCATATGTTCCACCTCATTACACTTTATGAGGTAAATAAAAAAATATGTCTGCTATTTTATAGCAGACACAATAAATTCACTATATCGAACATCATTGACAATCACATTAAATTGATAGACGGGTTGATAATAACCCTTTGAATCAATCACATGGCCTCGAGAACTACTTACCAAATGAATTGTATCAATGTGACTTATGTCATACAACAAGAATTCTCCTGCTCTTATTTCCCGCCAAGCTTGTGCATGAGATTTTATCTCAACTTGCTCAATTTGCGTAATTTGTTTCACATCCCAATTTAACCAAATTACTTTACCACTATGATCAAGCATCACTTCAATAATTCCACTATAAGTTCCTTCTTCATTTGTAATAAAAGGAACTTCATAACTTGCAACACCTTCACTTATTCCACAAAAGAGAAAATCATCGCTCACTACTAATTTTAATTCCTTAAGCGCTTGGCTTACTTGCCATTCATTAACTTGCAGATTCACTATTCCTTCTTGTCGATAAGTAAAGTGACCATCCTCGTACATTTGAAACTCACCTTGATTTAGTTGTGCCGTAGCAACACCCTTTCCTAAAACTAAGCTTGCATCACTTTGATTAAACAAGTTAAGGTAGTAACTTGCATGCGATAACATCTCTTCATTACTAAGTTCAATCACATCATATACATAGTCTATAGTTGGCGAATCATTCAAATTGATATCACTTGTGAATTGAATGTTTTCAGTATTCCATACAAAATAATAATTCGTCTTTAGCGTACCATAGGGCATAATATGATAATATCCCCATAAACTCACGAAAAAAAGAACACTGAAACACAATGGTGCAAAGTAAACAATCATCTTTTGACGCTTTGTCTCTTCCTGACTTAATACCATTTCAATGAAAGCAAGTGAAATACCCCAACCAATCATTGTTCCTACTACATTATTTAATATATCATCAAACTCAAATACCCCAGTAAAAGTCATGTACTGATTTACCTCAATAAAGCACGTTAGCATAAGACCTATCAAAATCACTAAACTTAACTTTTGAAATTCTTTATGCAATAAAGGTAAAAAGATTCCAAGTGGAACAAACATGATGATGTTGTATATAATCATTTTCCATTCAGAGGAACTCGCACGATTCCAAGCAGATACATAGCTAGAAAACAACTCAGTGTTTGATGTTCCCATATCTGTATTGCGGGTAAACAATGTAATTCCTAGTACTGTAAGCAAGTAAATTACAAATAAACTTCCCAAAACAATACTTCTTGTCTTTACAGGTAGATGAATATTTTTCTTATATTTAAAGTACCACACGATAAACATAGCAAAAATCGCTAAGATAATTGTAAATGTAGAGGCTAGTAGAAAAACTTGAATTACTTCTTGATAAATATCATTCCACACATTTTTCACCTCATATTCCAAAGTAACAAATTTCACACCATAAATCAATCATAATTGTAATTTTCATCATTTGTACACATGAAAAAACCTAGCACTTGGCTAGGTTATACTACGATATTAACAATTTTATTTTTGATACAAATAATTTTTCGAATTTCTTTTCCTTCAATGAAAGTTTGAACTCCCTCAGCAGCTAGTGCCATTTCTTTTAATACTGTCTCATCACTATCTGGAGCAACACTAAATTTAGCACGCAACTTACCATTTACTTGTACAACAATTTCAATTTGGTCAAGTACTAGTTTTGATTCATCTACACTTGGCCATAATTCATATGCGATACACTCCACATTCGTTAGTGAGTTGTACATTTCTTCTCCAATATGAGGTGCAAAACACGCAAACATTTTAATGAAATCAAGTGCATACGGACGATAAATTGTCTCAGCTTTATAGCATTCATTCACAAAAATCATCATCTGCGAAATCGCAGTGTTGAAATTCAATGTTTCAATATCATGTTGTACTTTTTTCACAGTAAAATTAAACACATAATCAAGTGAACCATCATTTACATCACTGTATTTTTGTTGTTCCATAAATAAACGCCATACACGCTCTAACCACTTACGTGTTCCATCAAGACCACTTTCAGACCAAGGAAGTGCAGCTTCAAGAGGCCCCATAAACATTTCATAAACACGCAATGCATCAGCACCATGTGTTTCTAAAATTTCATCTGGATTTACGACATTTCCGCGTGATTTAGACATTTTTTCACCATTCTCACCTAGAATCATCCCTTGGTGGAATAGCTTTTTAAACGGCTCTTTTGTAGGTACTACACCGCAATCATAAAGAACTTTATGCCAAAAACGAGAATACAACAAATGCAACACAGCATGTTCAGCACCACCTACATAAAGGTCAACTGGTAACCATTTTTTAAGTAATTTAGGATCACAAATACAATCTGGGTTTTTTGGATCAATGTAACGTAAATAATACCAGCAGCTACCTGCCCATTGTGGCATTGTGTTTGTTTCACGACGACCTTTTTGTCCATCGATTTCTACATCTAACCAATCTGCACAATTGGCAAGTGGACTTTCTCCATCGCTACTAGGTTTGTAGTTTTGTGTTTGCGGTAATTCAAGCGGCAATTCATTTAACTCAACTGTACGCTTAGTTCCATCATCCATCAAGACAATCGGGATTGGTTCCCCCCAGTAACGTTGGCGACTAAATAACCAATCACGTAATTTATATGTGATTTTTGGTTCACCACATTTGTGTTCTACTAACCAATTTTCCATTGTTTCAATTGCTTCTTCTTTATTTAATCCATCAAGGAACTCAGAATTAATATGAACTCCATCTTGTGTCCATGCTGCTTCTTCAATGTTACCTCCTGCTAAAACAGGCGTAATTTGCAAGTCGAATTTTTTTGCAAACTCATAGTCACGCTCATCATGAGCCGGTACTGCCATAATAGCTCCTGTTCCATAACTTGCAAGTACATAGTCAGCAATCCAGATAGGCACAAGTTGTTGATTTACTGGATTGATTGCGTAAGCCCCAGTAAACACACCACTTTTCTCTTTATTTAATTCAGTACGCTCTAAGTCAGATTTCGTAGCACATTTGCGTTTGTATTCTTCGACTGCTTCAACATTTTCAGCAGTCGTAATATCTACTACAAAAGGATGTTCTGGTGCAAGTACACAATATGTAGCACCAAACAATGTATCACAACGTGTAGTAAAGACAGTAAACTCTTTATCATGCCCATCAATTTTGAATACAACATGTGCACCTTTTGATTTTCCTATCCAATTGATTTGCATCTCTTTTGTCGATTGAGGCCAATCACATAAGTCTAAGTCTTCTAATAAACGCTCTGCATATTCAGTAATTTTTAATACCCATTGGCGCATTGGTTTGCGTACCACAGGATGATTTCCACGTTCACTCTTTCCATCAATTACTTCTTCATTGGCAAGAACTGTACCAAGTTCAGGACACCAATTTACTGGAATTTCATCTACATAAGCTAAACCGCGATCATATAGTTTAGTGAAAATCCACTGCGTCCATTTGTAGTAATCTGGATCTGTCGTTGAAATTTCACGATCCCAATCATAAGATAATCCAAGTTCTTGGATTTGACGACGGAATGTATCTATATTGTGTTTCGTAAATTCTGCAGGATGATTCCCTGTATTTAAAGCATATTGCTCAGCTGGTAATCCAAACGCATCCCATCCCATTGGGTGAAGAACATTGAATCCTTTCATTCGTTTATAGCGTGCAAGAATATCAGTAGCCGTATAACCTTCTGGATGTCCTACATGTAACCCTTGCCCTGATGGGTAAGGAAACATATCTAAAACATAAAAACCAGGCTTTGTATCATCATATACATCTGTTTTAAATGTCTTATTTGTTAACCAATAATTTTGCCATTTTTTCTCAATCTTTTTGTGATCAAACATTTTAATTCCTCCTTCAAATAAAAAACGCCCTTAAAATCTAAGGACGAATGTTCGCGGTACCACCTTAGTTCATGCGAGTATCCCTCACATGCCCTCATCTCTTTATCGCAGAGAATACGGAATTATTACTAACCCTGCTCCAAGATAAGTTCACTTAACTTTCAGTTCGATTCGCACCCACCATCGACTCTCTTAACTGTTGTTTAAACTACTACTTCTTGTCATTGCGTTGCTATTATAGTAATTCATTTAGATATTAAAGTCAATGCAATATCAGTAGTATTTTGCAATTGCCTGTGTTCCCTCATCTTCAAGTCCTTGTGCTTCCAATTGCTCATAAGCTTGCAGTACTTCTTTTAATACAATCAGGTTTAATCCAGCTTGATTTGCTTCTTCTAAAGCTAGTCTCATATCTTTAATGAAGTGTTTAATATAAAATCCTGGATCATAGTCTTCCGCAATGATTTTTGGACCATTATTTGACATCTGCCAAGACCCTGCTGCACCTGCACTAATTGCCTTCAATAAAGTTTCACTATCAAGTCCTGCTTTTTTAGCATAAGCAAGAGCTTCTGCTACTCCACTCACTGTACCTGCAATTGCAACTTGATTGGCCATCTTTGTGTGTTGACCAGCTCCTGCTTCTCCCATATAAACAATATTTTTTCCCATACATTCAAACAGTGGTAGTATCTGCTTATACGCGTTGTATTCACCACCAACCATAATAGACAATGTTCCATTTTTTGCACCACTATCTCCTCCAGATACTGGTGCATCAAGAATCTTAATTTGATTCTCTTTCCCCCGTTTTGCAAGCTCAATTGCAAGACTTGGACTAGAAGTAGTCATATCTACTGCAACAATATTTCTTTTAGCATACTTAAAGATTTCTTCATATACCTCTTTGACATCACTTGGATACCCTACAATTGTAAAAACAACATCACAATTCTTAACACACTCAGAGATTTCATCGTGTACTATGGCACCAAACTCAGCACAAGCTTGCGCCTTACTTTTAGTTCGATTGTAAACATGCAATTCATTGCCTGCTTTTGCTAAATTGTGAGCCATCGCTGCTCCCATAACACCTGTACCAATAAATGCTATTTTCATAATACGCCCTCATTTCTCTCTTATTATATATTGAATATCTAAATCAAGATAAAAGTAACATGAATCAGATTTAGGTATTTTTTGCATTATTGTGCTCCATTAACTTTACAATAGCGTCAAAATCAACTTCATCATTTGGATATTTTTTTACATCTCTCATACGTAAAGTAAATTCATACTTCTTTTTACCATGGGCAAAACGTACACGACAACGTGGTTTCCATTCATCAACAATTTGCACAATAATTTCATTTAATGGAAATCGCATTATTTCTGAAGTACTTCCCTTTTTATTTAACATCTTTAAATTTGCAATTAGTAGCTCATCCTCTGTTATCGCAAAAACACAGTTTACTACTGTACTAGAAAAAGCAAGCAACGCACAAACCACAATACCTATGTTAATAGAAATTGTAATTATTGGATGATCAATAATCATTCGCAAACCAAACAGAATACAATACACTGCTACAATAGTAATCGTCATTCTCTTTGAATTAACTGCATGTATTTGATATTTTACATCTTCATTTAACTTAACGTTATCCATAAATTATTTCTCCTCTAAAAAAGGATGTTATCCATCCTTAAATTTCTACTTTTTTTAATCGCTTTAGTGCTCCTGTTGAAATAATTCCAGTTAATATTCCAGTAGGAATCGCACTAATCAATAGCATTGGCACAATCACGATAAAAGCATCTTGTTGATAAATAAAGGCTACTGTCATTACTTGACCAACTGAATGAGCGATTGCACATAGCATTGATGTTGAATACAGTGGCATCTTAAACACCTTTCTTACTATAATTAAAACTAAGCTGCTTAACACGACACCACTAGTTGCAACCCAAAAAGTCGTACCTAAAATCGTACCTCTTAATAGATTACTTACCACAACACGCATGACATTGACTTGAATCATTTCTTTGATACCAAACATCTCCAAAGCGACAATTGCCATGATATTAGCCAATCCAAAGCGTATACCATAAGGTAAGAAACCTAAATAAGTTGACTCAAAAATATTTACGGCAATTGCCATCGCCATTAACATTGTTACAAAAGTTAATTTTCGTACTTTTTTGTTACTCATTATCAATTTTCGGTCCTTGTACCGTTATATTATTTGGAATACAACTAATTGGAAATGTATTCATGTAAGAATCATCTGTTGCATTTTTCCAACCTTGTTTTACACAAAGGTGATTTGGGCACTCTGTATCCTCAGTCATATGCCACTGTCCATCTTCAACTTCTAAATACAGTGTTCCATAATCTCCGTCGATTTCATAAACATGATCTTTGTGAACATCAAACGACAATACAATTTGATCACGATAGTACACTGTCCCCATCTCTCTTGAATTATCATTATTAGAAACGACTGCTTGGCTTATAAAATAAATAATCACCGCTGCAATCACTATTCCAAACATTACAAATAAATCTTTTTTCTTCATACTTCCTCCTACTACATAAATAGCTTTGATAATTATATCACACATTTATGTAGTTCGTAATCTTCTTACCTGAATTTTGTGTGAACAAACAAAATTATGCTACAAGCTTAGTTAAATCTTTTGCCCAATAGCGCTGTGTTAAACGACGTAGTCCACAAATTAAGCGAACCAATTGTTCGATTTGTGTTGCTAAAACGACAAGTACAATACTTTCCCATCCAAGTAGATAAACACAACCAAAGGCAATTGGTAACCCTATAAAATACATAATTCCTGAATCTAAGAATTGAATGATTTTTGCATCTCCACCAGCTCTTAAAATAGAGAATATCATGAAATTAAATAATCGCATTGAAGCTTTTATAGCAAGTACATATAAAATAGACTTCGCTAGCCCAAACACCACAGGATCAGTTAATCCAAATAAAGCAACCATGTTTCCAGAGAAAATTAATATTAAACTAACTAATACAAAAGACAAGACACCACTTAATCCTAAGTAATAGCGTTGTTCATTAATTGCTTGTTCAATTCTCCCCTCACCAAGACGTGTTCCAATAAGTACCGCTATTGCTGCACCATAACCATAAACAACAAATAAGAATACATTATAGATTTGATTTGCAACATAGTAGGCATCCATAGATTGTGTCCCAAGTACTCCGAATGCTTTTACAAATAAAGTCATCCCAAATCCAAATAGACCCTCATTGATAATTAAAGGCATCATTTTGATCAAGATTGGTTTTGCAAAATCCAAATCAAAGGTAAACATTTCTTTTAATGACCCAATGAATGGTTGTTTTGTTTTAATTGAATAAATGATGTATGTAGTTAGAATAATTAACTGACCAAGTAAAGTCCCAAGAGCTGCCCCCTGTACACCCATTGCTGGAATTGGACCAAACCCAAAAATAAATAAGGCATTAAAGAAAACATTTGAAGAAGCTCCAATCGTTGAAATAAACAAAATAAATTTTGCTTGTTGAGTACTACGATACATTGAACCAAAAACATTGTTGATGGCGAGCGGAACAAGCGCAAACATAGAAATTTGTAAGTAAGAATAACTATGTTCGACAATAGTTGGATCCCCCATGTAGAAGCTTAAGATTACTTTACCAAAAAATAAGGCAACCAAGAACCAGAAAAAACCATTCGCTGCACTCAACATCAATCCTAATCCAAAGCTTTTCTTTAACGAATTGAGTTGTTTCGCTCCAAAAAACTGTGCAGCAAACATACCAATACCACTAGAAATTCCATATGTAATTAAGTTTGCTAACGTATCAATTTGTACTGCTGTTCCTACTGCTGTTACCATACCAATACGAGATACCATCATCGTATCAATAATCCCCATACAGCTTTGAAGTAACATTTGTAGTGATAATGGCAACGCAATGCGTAACGTTCTCGCATAGAAATGCCGATCACCTATATATTTTGAAAAGAATCTTTTCATATTCATCCCCCTATTTTTAACTCAAGTAATTGTACCACAGTCATAAATAAAAAAAAGAAAAATCAATTTTCTTTTTTTAGAAATAAGTGTAATCTTCAAAAATTTACTCCTGGAAACATTTCGAATCATTATAAACAAACTCTCACTTCTTATAACAATTTTCATGAAATCTCATTTATAAAGATCGTTTCAAACTCTCCATTAATATATGCCTTTAGTGATAACGTTTTAAAATATAAGACACAGTATTTTGATATTCCTCTTTTGTATAGTCTATCTAGATAATTTTGAGGTAAAATACGTGTCATCAAATCTGGATTTGATAATACCTCAGTATTTCCAATAAAAGAAATTGAATCCTCTCCATTACGAATGCTCACACCACTTTTTTGATTTTCAAATAGATAGTTTACCTTTTTAGATTTGAGACGGGTAATAAAGTATAATTCACTCATCCCTTTATTCATAACTTTTTCCATCTCAACTACATAAGGAAAACCATCATTAGTAATAACTGCAAAGCTTACTGATTCTGATACTTTAACTAATTGTTCAATCTTTTTAAGCATAATTCACCTCAGTTTACATTTTAAAATGTTTGTGCTCTTGTATTTTATCATCTCTATAATTCCTATTTAGTAATGTACTGTTCTAAAAAAGTAAAAACTGTATCATAGTATAAATTTGGATTTAAATAATCACTCTCCCCATGACCAGCTCCTTCAATAATCAATAACTCTTTTTCATTTGGTGCAGCATCATATAACTCATATACCATCTCTACAGGAACATAATTATCAGCATCTCCATGAATAAACAGGATAGGAAGTTCTGATTTCTTAACCTGTTCAAGTGCACTTGCCTCATAAATATCATATCCTACTTTTGTATTTGCAACTAAATGAGCAACATCCAACAAAGGATATGCAGGTAACGAAAAACGGAATTCAATTTGATTAGCAAACATTTCTTGAACTGTAGTATATCCACAATCTTCTACAATCGCCACAACGTGATCGCTCAATTCTTCACCAGCAGTCATCATCACTGTTGCTCCCCCCATAGAGATACCATATAACACAATTTCGGCTTCTGGATCAATGGCAATAATTTCATCAATCCACTGTAAAATATCAAAACGATCTAACCATCCCATACCGATGTAAGTCCCCTCACTTGTACCATGAGCACGATTATCTGGTGTGATCACATTGTATCCTGCTTCCCCAAAAGCATATGCTCTTGTCTGCATTGATTGTTGATTTGCAGTATACCCATGAACTAAAATCGCCCATTGATGAGAGGTTTCATCAACCACATACTTTGTCGCATTTAACCTTAAACCATCATGACTTGTAATCGAAAGCTCACTTACCTCAGTTTCCCTAACCCAATTCTGATAATTTGCCTCAAGGATAGCTTTATTTTCTTCTACTTCAGTATTTTCGACATTTACAGGAGCGTTCTCATCTGTTGCTGATGCTACCGTCTCTCCTTCTGGGCGAACTAATGCATACTTTACAAAATAATCTCCAACTGCATATCCTGCTCCACCCAACAATACCACTAATACAAGGCTCACTATTGCCAACTTCTTAAATAATTTCATCGTTTTCCTCTTTTCAAAACTAATGTTGATATTGTAACATAAAACACTGTTCAATCAAGAAAAAAAAGAGGTTTCCCTCTAATCTTCATTATTTTCGCGTTCAGCAATTTTATGAAATACAACTTGTTCAACATGACGTTCATCACACTTCACAACAGAAACTTCATAATTTTCAAAATGGAATGCATCTCCCACTTTTGGTATTTTATTCATGTGATGAATGACCCACCCACCAACTGTAATAAAATCATACTCTTCATTTATATCAATTTCAAAGTGTTCAAACATATCTTCTAAATTTGCATCACATTCGATTAACCAGTGAGTTTCATCAATTTGTTTAAAATACTCAATGACCTCATCATGCTCATCATAGATTTCGCCAACAAGTTCCTCAAGTATATCTTCCATTGTAATAATACCAGCTGTACCACCATATTCATCAATAACAATTGCCATATGTGATTTACTACTTTGAAGTTGACGAAGTAAGTAAGATATTTTTACATGTGGACTAGTAAACTGAACTTTCTTAACAATTGATTTAATATTCATTGATTTCTTTTTATAAAATAAATAGTAGAAATCTTTTTCATGTAAGACACCAATAATATTATCAACTGTTCCCTCATATATAGGAAAGCGAGAATAATTATTTTCTCTAAACATTTCTTCAATTTGATCTAATGATGTGTCTATACTCACAGCAATTACATCTACTCTTGGAGTTAGAATTTCTTTAACATCTAAGTCATTGAACTCAATAGCAGCAGAAATCAAATCAGATTCGTGTTCTTCAAGTTCGCCTTCACTTTGTGCTTCTTCAACCATCAACAATAACTCTTCTTGTGCAATTGCTTCTTCATTTTCAATATTGATTAAATTGTAAACTAACTTTTTCCACAATGAGAAAAACCAGTTGATTGGACGCAAAATCGTCTTAAAGAAACTTATAGGTCCAAGTACCGCTAAACAGAACTTTTCTGGTGCTTCTTTCGCAATACTTTTTGGTGTGATTTCACCAAAAATAAGTACCGCGATAGTCATTACTAGTGTTGAAACTGCAGCTCCTGCGTCATGAAAGATACGAGTAAACAAAACAGTTGCTATTGCAGTACTCGCGATATTAACGATATTATTCCCTACTAGTATTGTCGATAAAAGACTATCGAAATCTTCTGATAGCTCCAGTACTTTTTTTGCCTTTTTATTTGTTTCAGCTAAACTCTTTAAACGTAATTTATTTACGCAGCTAAATGCTGTTTCAGTTGCTGAAAAGAACCCTGAAAACAACACTAATATGACTAATGATATAATTAAAACTGTATTATCCATAATTTTTCCTCCTCTTATTATTTGTCATCATCGCAACTTCGCTATGATCGCATAAATCGAGTAAGAATCCATTTTGTTTTAATACATGTCAGTATTGTACAATTAATTTTTTTAACTATCTGCCATATGGGCAAGGGCGATCCGTCCAAGAACACACATCCTTTCAAATTTCTTGTATTATATCAAATCTTTTTGTAAATATCAATGTTTCCCTTACTCAGAATTATTTTAGATAAATACTTATATATAAAATAAGTTTCTTGAAGATACCTCAAAATTTTCATGAAATTTTTTCAATATTATATTGACATTTTTTTCAATGCAAGTTAGTATAACTATAACGACTTTGATAGGAAGAGTAGTTGAACTGGAATTCGTAGAGAGAGCTTGGTTGGTGAAAAAGCTTGAGGAAGGTACAATGAACATGGTTCTTGAGTCTTGTGGGCGATATGTAGTTCACAGCGGTTGCATCCGTTATTGTGCTAGAGTATGATGGTACTTGAAGAGGCTGTTATTGTGAAATAATAGTAAATTAAGGTGGTAACACGGGTAAGCACTCGTCCTTTGTATAGGACGAGTTTTTTTATTAAACAGGAGGTAATATGATTACATTTACAAATGTCAGTAAAACATTTAAAACTGACAAAGGTGATCTGAAAGCAGTCAATCAGGTCTCGCTTACAATCGAAGATAAAGAAATATTTGGAATCATCGGATATAGTGGGGCTGGTAAATCTACCCTGCTTCGTATGATCAATCAGCTTGAAAAACAAGATGATGGTACAATCAAAATTCATGGAGTAGATATCGCAAAACTTACTAAGAAGCAGTTATTACAACGTCGTACCAAAATCGGAATGATTTTTCAACACTTTAACTTATTATGGAGTAGAACAGTGTACGACAACATTGCCCTACCTCTTGAAATTGCAGGGGTGAAAAAAGAAGAAATTAAAAACAAAGTAAATCAACTCATTCAACTTGTTGATTTAGATGGAAGAGAAAATAGTTATCCTAACACTTTATCAGGTGGACAAAAACAACGTGTGGCGATTGCAAGAGCTCTTGCAAATGATCCAGATATACTATTATGTGATGAGGCAACTTCAGCACTTGATCCTCAAACAACAGATTCAATTCTAGCATTGTTAAAAAAAATCAATCAACAGTTAGGAATTACTATGGTACTTATTACTCATCAAATGGAAGTTGCTGAAAAACTATGTCATCGTATTGCTGTTATGGTGGATGGAAAAGTCGTAGAGTATGGTAATACAATTGATTTATTTGAAAATCCACAACATGAAGCTACAAAACGATTTGTCCGCACTCGTGCTCAACTCACTGATGAAAGTCAATTGAGTTCATCTCTTAAGCAAATCTACAATGTTGGTCATATTGTTCGTCTAACATTTCATGAAAGTATCGCAAAACAACCTATTCTAGCTAATGTCATGAAGACAACTGGAGTTAATATAAGTATCGTCCATGCGAATATTTCCAACACAATCAACTCTTCATTTGGAACAATGTATGTACATATCGATGAAATAAATGAAGACAAACTAGCAGAGTTGCTTGAACAATTTATTCAAGCCAAAGTAGTCGTGGAGGTAATCTAATGGCAGACATTAACTTTGAATATTTATTTAAGGCAATACAAGAAACAATTTATATGACAGCTGCTTCAGTTCTTGTTGCAGTGATGATTGGATTTATTCTTGGTATTCTTGTTTATTTAACACAGAAAAATGGATTATGGGAAAACATATTCGTATCTAAGTTACTAGATTTTATTATCAATATATTTCGATCAATTCCCTACATCATACTCTTATTTTTACTTAATGACTTTACTAAAGCAATCGTTGGTACAACACTGGGGGCAACCGCAGCATTACCTTCACTAATTATCTCAAGTGCACCCTTCTATGCTAGAATGTGTGTCATCGCATTAAATGAGGTAGATAAAGGCGTAATCGAAGCAAGTAAAGCAATGGGCGCAAGCAATCTACAAATTATCACAAAGGTATTAATACCAGAATCACGACCTGCACTTGTATCAAGCATTACAGTTATGGCCGTATCATTGGTAGGATATACAGCAATGGCAGGAGCCATTGGTGCAGGTGGTCTTGGTCACTATGCATATCTTTACGGAATCGCGAGGGTAAATCCAACAATTACATATCTTGCAACATTCCTAATCTTAATTCTTGTATTTGCAATTCAAGGATTAGGAGATTATTTTACAAAGAAAATCGATAAACGATAGAAAGAGGAAAGAAAATGAAAAAACTAATTAAATTAAGTCTAGCATTACTAGCAGCAACACTATTTGTAGGATGTTCAAGCGAATCTAATCCTGAAACTACAGATGGAACAGAAACAAGCAAACTTGTTGTATCAGCAACACTTGAACCACATGCTACAATCCTTGAAGAAGCTAAAACAATCCTTGCAAGCGATTATGATATTGAACTAGAAATCATCGTACTTGATGACTATACTGTTTTCAACAATGCCCTTGATGCAGGAGATGTTGATGCAAACTTCTTCCAACACATTCCATACTTCGAAGGTGAAGTTGAAACACATGGTTATGACATCATTAACGCTGGTGGTATTCATATTGAACCATTTGGAATCTATTCTCAAAGTTACACAAACGTAAGTGAAGTAGAAGATGGTGCACAAGTAATTATTTCTAACTCAGTAGCAGATAATGGTCGTATCTTAAACATTCTTGCTTCTGAAGGATTAATCGTATTACCTGAAGGAATCGAAATCTTAGATTTAACAATCGCTGATATCGATAATGATACAAACAACCCAAAAGGTCTAGAGTTTGTGGAGATCAAAGCTGAATTATTAGTTCAAAACTTCCAAAATGGCGAAGGTGATCTAGTTGCAATCAACGGTAACTATGCAATCCAAGGTGGATTAAACCCTGCAGAAGATTCAATCATACTTGAACCAGCGACTCAAGATAACCCATACATCAATATTGTTGCAACAAGAACTGAGCTTCAAGATGATGAAAGAATCCAAGCTTTAGTTGAAGTACTACAATCTCAAGAAATTAAAGATTTCATTACTACAACTTACGATAACGGATCAGTAATTCCAACAATAAACTAAGCGCACATTTGTGTGCTTTTTTTATATAAAAAAAGCGCATATTTCTATTGCACTTCCTCTTTCAATAAATGTAAATACTGCTCAATAATTATTCCTTTTGAATTGAGTTGTTGATGTGACTTTTCTAAAATAATTTGTCGTATAAAATTCATTGCTTTTAGCGCACTTTTTTCAAGTGTTTGCCCTGCTAATTTTCCACACACAAGAATAGCTGAGAAAATATCTCCAGTTCCTGCTACATGTCCTGTTACTAGTTCATATTCAATCATAAAATGTTGTTGAGTTTGAGCACAATAACCTGCCACACAGTATTGATTCGAATTGGTTAAGGGGATACTTGTCACAACAATTGATTCACATCCAATGTTTTGCAAATCATGAACTATTTGTCTTGCCTCATCTTTTGAGCATGTAGATTGAACTTCTGTTCTTCCACTAATAAAACATGCTTCTGTATAATTAGGGGTAACAAGATTTGCACACTTGCACAATTCTGTCATACTAGCTACAATAGTTGCACTTACCCCATTATATAATTTTCCATGGTCTGCCATGATAGGATCAACAACTTTAAATGCCTTAGAGGTTTCAAATAATTGTTGAATCCATTGTCTTTGTGCATCATCAACAATAAATCCACTGCATAAACAATCAAACTCAAATCCCAATTCTTGCCACACTTGATATGTATCTTGCATAAACTCAAGCATCGGTTGAATTTTAAATTTGCCATAATCTAAAGTATTTGATACAAGTGCTGTTGGTAAACTAAATACCTGATGCCCATGAAATGACAAGAGAGGATTCATTGCCCCAATCGCTACTTTTGTATAACATGGAATATCATTTACTAACAGTATGTTTGACATGTCGATCACCTCACTATTTTATATATTATCATTTTACTACATGTCATGTCCATTTGAATTTTTTTTTGATTTCACATATAATAAAACACAGTAAGAACGGAGAATTTAGATGGATATGATTGAAATAAAAAAATTTTCAAAAGATTATGGTACTTTCCGTGCAGTTAAAGATTTATCATTATGTATCAAAAAAGGTGAGATTGTAGGTTTTGTAGGCAAGAATGGTGCTGGAAAAAGTACTACAATACGCACTCTACTCAACATGATTTTACCAAGTGAGGGCGCATTAACAATTGATAGCTTAGATGTCACGACACATGCCAAAACAATCAAAGAGCGAGTGGCTTATGTAATGAGTGAACCAGCTTATCCTCATGGTGTAACTTCAATGGAATTATTGATGTTTAGTGCAGGCTTTTCTAACTCCTCAAAAGAGGACATCGAACAACTTGCACAATACTTTGAATTAAATCTTGATAAAAAAATCAACGAACTTAGTTTAGGTAATAAAAAGAAAGTTGCAATTATTAATGCATTAATTAAAAACGCAAAAATTATCATTCTTGATGAACCCACAAGTGGACTCGATCCACTAATGCAACAAAAACTCTTTGATTTGCTATTAGATGCTAAAAAAAATGGTGCAACAATATTTTTATCTAGTCATAATCTTCAAGAAGTGCAACGCTATTGCGATAAAGTCGCAATCATTAAAGATGGACAGTTAGTCGACTACATCAATTTAAATGACACTCAAATTAAGTTTAAACAAGTCGTCTTTTATCGTACGAAGGATGGAAAAGAACATACCTTTGATTTAGAAGAAGATATTAACCTACTGCTTTCTCGGCTTTCAAAGTTAGATATTGATCATTTAGAAATCAAAACTAAGTCAGTCGAAGATGAATTTATACAATACTACAAGGATGGAGCTGCTCATGAATAAGACAAGTATAAAAAATGTATTAGCTATCACACGATTCGACTTTAAGTGCCATCGAAAATACATTGTAGGTTGGATACTGGCACTCATGGGTTTCATGTCATTATATATGGTGTTCTTCCCTTTTATTAGTGATCTAGGTGTCGCAAAGTTCGAAGTTTTGCCAGAAGAGATGCTTCAATTGTTTCAAGTTAACTCATTTAATGATCTTGCAAACTACAATGCTTATTATGAAATGATCATGAATATTATTTTGATTGCTATGAGTATCTTTGGTGCTTCCCTTGCCAGTCATTTACTATCAGATGAAGAAAGAAAAGGAACGATTGAATTTCTAAGCTCATTGGCTGTTTCGCGAAAAGAAATTTTCTTAGCAAAATTATTCACTTTGGTTCTAGTCATCTCATTAGCACTTTATGCTACCAACTTCGCCGCTACACTGATTGGCTTTCTTGGTGGTTACGAAAGTTTTAATTTTATAGAGCTTCTTGAAAGTGCTAAAACAAGTGCTATTACTCCCTTCTTCTTTTCACTACTTACTTTTGCAATTGCCGGTTTTTCAAGTAAATACGGCAGTAGTTCAACTGGTAGCGCACTCGTCTTTATTTCATATATGTTTGGCTACCTTGGCAAACTACTTGGTGAAAAAGCAAGCTTTTTAAAGTATTTTTCACCATTTGAATCATTTAGTCTACCACTATCACAAGAGGTATTAATTACTATGGCAGTCTATCTCTTCATTCTTTTTATAGCTGTTTTGATGGGGCTAACTAAGTATCAAAAACGTGATTTTAAACTATAAAAAAAGGCTTTAGCCTTTTTTTATTGTAAAGTTTTCACAATCATATTGATTGTATAATGAAGTTGCGCACAAGATTTCTCATTCCTACACTGGATGAAGAAATATGCACCAATGGATGAGGCAATTGCATAATAAACAAACTCATCATCTAGTTTTGGATTGATACTACCATCTTTTTTTCCAATTTGTACAAGGATATCAATTAAAGACAAATAAATCATCTGAATTTTATCCTTGAGTTCACCATTGTGACTGGATTGGACTAAGCCAGTACTAAACAAACACAACTCACTAAACTTACTCGAAATACTTTCAATTGTAAGTTTTAAGCATGACTCAAAAGAGTTCTCTAACTTCATTTGCACACTCAGTTTGTTAAATAACTCATCGATGTGAAAAACAATTGTCTTACTTAGTAATTCATCTTTTGACGTAAAATACTCATAAATTGTGGCTTTACCAATATCTGCAGCCTTTGCAATATCCACCATTTTTAGTTGTTGGTAATCATGACCATTTTCAATTAAATTGACAATTGCATGATAAATGAGCTGTTCCTTATCTTGACGATTACTCATGTGTTTTCTTCTCTCTATGAAACAAACTATATATAATTGGTACAATAAACAGTGTTAGTACAGTAGCATAGGATAATCCACCAATAGTTACAATTGCCATACCTTGCATCATTTCAGCACCATCCCCAATTCCCAACGCCATTGTAGTCATGGCAAGAATTGTCGTTAATGCTGTCATTAAAATTGGGCGAATACGTGTTTTCCCTGTTTCGATGAGCGCATCATAAACAGATGCTCCTTCTTCGATTAATTGATTCACGTAGTCGATAAACACAATACCGTTATTTACAACTACTCCACTTAGTACTAAGAATCCAAGAGTAGCTACGATGCTTAAATCAAATCCAGTAATCATCAAGGCTAGCAATCCTCCTGTAAAGGCTAATGGTATAGTGAACAATACGATAAATGGAGAGAGTAAACTTTGGAACTGAGCAACCATGATCATATATATGAATGCAATCGCAAGAGCAATCATTTGTGCTAAGACAATCATTGTTTCCATGATTGTTTCATTTTCCCCTGCAAACTCAACTTCAACTGAATCAGGTAAATTTGATAAATCTAGTGCTGTTTCAACATTTCGTGACACCAGAGAAACATTGTACCCCTCTTCAATTGAAGCAGTGACAGTCATATATCTTCTAGAATTGTCACGATTGATACTCTGAGCACCAACACCTTCACTAATTGTAGCAATCTCACTAATAACTACATCAACAGCTTCATTATCTTTTTGACCTTCCAATACAAGTGAATTTAGACTATCTACATTTACAAGTTCACCTTCGTCTTTGAGAACGAGTATATCGACTTCTTTTCCATTAAGTAGAATTGAAGTACTCGCATTTTCTGTTGAAATCGCCTCACTAACAGCTTGATAAACTTGAGCAACAGTTAATCCATAAGCCATTGCATTATTCTTATCAACTTGAATACGTAATTCTTCAACAGGATTTTCTAATCCATCACTTACTTCACTAATTCCTTCAAATTGCTCAAGCTGAGTAGCTAATTGGCTAGCACTCTGATTTAGCTCATCTAAATCATCACCATATATTTGGATCGTGATTCCTTCGCCACTTAAAGCACTCATATCCATACTACTTGTCGAAACGCTTGATTCAACAGGATACTTTGCAGTTATCTCAGATAACTGTTCACTTACTTCTTTTGAAATTTTACTATTATCTACTAAAATATAGAATGTTGCATCATTAGAAGCACCCATACCAAACATCGAACTTCCAACAGATGCTCCAGCAGTTTCCACTTGTTCAAGCATAGAGATTTCATTCAATATATCATCATATACTTCGATAGATTGATCGAATGTAGCTGTAGGATCACTTAACGAAACATTCATCGTGATTTGCTCTGACCCCATTTCTGGTATCAATACCATCCCCATCTGTGTAATCATCAACATTGTTCCTACAAACATACATCCTGTAATAAGCAATACAACAAAACGATGAGATAATGTCCATTTTAATAGACCTTCATATAAATCAACCATCTTTGTAAAGAAACCTTTTTTTACAACAGGTTGTTTGTTTAACATCTTACTCGATAACATCGGCACCACAGTTAATGCAACAATCAGTGAAGCCAACAGACTATATCCAATAGTTAATCCCATATCCACAAACAATTGACGTGTAATCCCAGTTGCAAAGACAATTGGCAAGAATACACTTACAGTCGTTAATGTAGATGCAATAATCGCTCCTGAAACTTGTTTAGCGCCTTTGATTGACGCTTCCATTAGCGGAACTCCTTCTGAACGTAAACGATAAATATTTTCTACCACTACAACAGAGTTATCTACCAACATCCCCACTCCGAGGGCTAATCCTGATAATGAGATGATATTTAAAGTAATATCAGAAAAATACATTAACACAAGTGTAAACATTAAACTAATTGGAATACTTAACCCGATGACAAATGTTGGCTTTGAATCTTTTAAGAATAAGATTAACACAATAACGGCAAGCACCCCACCATACAAAAAATTAGATAAAACTGATGATACAATCAAATCAATATAAACACCTTGATCCATTAAAGCAGTATAATTTAGCTCAGGATGTTCTTCTTGAATTTCCACAAATGCTTCGTGAATGGCATCTGATACTTCCGCAGTAGAAGCCGTTGAAGTTTTTTGGAATGAAACCATAATTGCATTGTTTCCATTAACACGAGTATAAATTTCACTTGAATCATCTACTACTTGGATTGTCGCAATATCGCTTAAATAAACATTTGATAAACCATCTAATTCTATTGGCATGATTAGTAGCTGATTAATTTCTTCAATACTTGCAAACTCGTCACCAACTTTAACTAAAATTGAATCTTCATTAGATGCAATATATCCAGCTGGTAGTGAAAAATCCTCCGCTTGTAAAATTTGAGCAATCATTGACGAAGAAAGAAAGCTTGATATGTTGGCTGCTTCTAAAGCATCTTCTCTGGCGATCTCTAATTCTTCAAGTCCTGCTTCTAATTCAAGTTCTGCAGCTTCTAATGATTCCTTTGTATTGGCAATTGTGACCTCTCCTACGGCAAACTCATTTCCCGCTTGAGCTAATCCGCTCTCAATTTGAGATTGAACTGTACTTAAATCAGAAACATCAATACCCGAATTTACTAATACATCACTCACTTGTTGTTTAATCGCCTTAGCTGTTTCAATTTCTATTGGTAATTGTGTTAAACGACTTTGTGCATCTGGTATTTGTGGACTAAGTTGATCATATTGCGCCTGTAGTTCACTTACCATCCCTTGCAATACAACAGACTGAGTTGCTAGAAGTTGATTATATGCCTCATATGTTGTGACTGGTGTTTGTAGTACTTCAGGAAATAGAACTCCAATTTGGCTTACTAATACTTGTGGAGCTAAATCATCTATTGGAATTTCACCACTTAAACTTGAAACACGAGTTATTTCTACACTCACACCGCTTTGTAATGCAATTGCACTATTGAGCGAACCTTCAAGCTGTGTGAATCCATCGACAATAGCCGTAAAAGCTGCTTTTTCAGCCTCTAATTGAATGATTTGAGCATCCATCGCAATCAAATTAGTTGCCGCTTCTTGAAGTCCTACACTTGTTTGTGCCAATTCATTTAGAGTATTCTCTTTTGTCGTATCAAACTCACCCTGTTGACTATTAATTTCATTAAGTGCTTCCCTTACATCATTCAATGCACTCTGTAATTCCACTTGAGCATCAGCTAAGTCAGAATCGACAGAATTAAGTATTGCCAAATTAATTTCGTTTATCTTATCTTGTTCCAATACAATTTGTACAGTTTCTTCAACAATACCCGTCGTTGAAATTGAGGCAACTCCTGGTATTTTTTCTAATTCCTGAAGAATATTATGGTCAACATAATCACTTAACTCTTGAATATTTAATCCCTCTACATCAATCGTTGCCGTCATAATCGGCATCATATTTGGATTGATTGCTAAAATTGTTGGTGCCATAACCATCTCATTTAAATTACCTTCAACTAAATCAATATTTCCACTCAGGGCCAACAGAGCACTATCCATGTTCGTATCATCTGCAAATTCTAAGATAATCATTGATAAATTATCGCTAGATGTCGATGTCATTGAAATTAAATTTTCGGTCGTCGCAATAGCTTGTTCAATAGGACGAGTAACCTCACTCTCTACCTTCTCAGCACTAGCCCCAGGATATGTTGTATATACTACAGCCATTGGTAATTCAATCTCTGGTAATAAATCAGTTGTAGAGTTCGTGAATGAAATCACCCCTAATAATAAAACCATGACTACACCAACAATGACAGTATATGGTTTTTTTACACTATAATTTGAAATCATGATATGTTTCCTCTTCTACCGACCAATGGGTCGGAACTCTCTTTATTATACATTTTTAACACAATTTATCAAGTATAAACAAAAAAAGCACCTCATTAATTGAGATGCCAAAACACATTATACTAATCCAACATCAGTTGTGTATTGCTTTGCTAAAGCTACACAACGCTCTGCTTCTTCATCGCTTAGTATTCCTTGCCCACAGAAAGTCAATCCAGCCGGCTTAACTCCATAGGGACGGTATTTTAAAATTTTATAATATGAACGATGATTCAATATTTTTGCTACATTTTCAACAGTATTGGAATTTTGATGCGGATGATTCGGTAATAAGACAGTACGAACCTCTTGAAGTAAATCATGATCTAGTAGCCACTTTAAATTCTTCATAATTGTTTCATTTGGCTGCTTTACAAGTTGCATATGAAACTCAGGATTAACTGCTTTTACATCCAACATTACACCATCACATACTGCCATGAGTTCTGGATAATCCTCAAAATCATAAAAACCATTCGAGTCAATTAAACAAGTTAGCCCTAGTTTTTTTACCTCTTTAAATAGTTCTAACATAAAATCCGCATGTTGCATACATTCGCCACCACTACATGTAATACCACGAATAAATGGGGCAACCGCTTTAACTTCATTTAGACAATCTTCTAAGCTCATCATTGAAATTTTTGGACTCGACTTATGTGGACACACACTAATACATGTATCACAATCAGTACACTTATGCTTACTCCAAACAACCTTTCCTGCCTCTAAACTTAGTGCATCAGAAGGACAGCTGGAAACACAAACTTGGCAATGGGTACATTCATTGATTGTTTCTGGATTATGACAATACGCACAATCCAGTGGACAGCCTTGAAAGAAAAAACTCATTCGATTACCAGGTCCATCTACATTTGAAAACGGAATGATTCGATTAATTTTGGCTCTCATCTTGAACACGACGATCTAGCGCATCGCTAAAATCTCTCGCTCCTTTACCAAAAACTGAAACATTATTTAAGGATTGTTCATTAGCATCGAGTTTTGCAAGCTCACTTTTCTTAACTAGATATCCAGTCACTCGAACTACATCATTTCCAGCTAAATACCCTGAAAAATAACGAACGCCAGCATTCAAAGCGCCTTTGATAATATCAATGACTGCCTGAGGAGTTTTTTGCCAAGTCTCATCAAATTTATAAATATCACCAATTCCTGTCGGGAAGTATTTATGCGTGCATGTCGCATGCATAAGTTGCTTCGCGATTTCTGGTTCAGCACCAACTGGAATGCGCGCGCCAGGAGAATTCTGTCGTCCATCTGAATCAATTCCTACTTGTGCATGAAGACGATATTTATGATCAAATGCATCACAATATGGAGCATCATGTGCAGCAACTAAATCACTTAAACGACGTAAGATACGTTCCCCTAACTCATTAGCTTGCGTTTGATGACCATAGCCTTGCATTGGATCTTTAATATCAAGTAAATTATTTACACACTCTGCAAGTCCAACCATACCAAACATCCCTGTAAAATTCTCTAATTTTACAAACTCTTCTTTTACCAAGAAGTTAGATTTAAAGAACGCACTCTTTTCGACAATGAATCGAATACGATCATCCATGAATTCTAACATAACTTGAACATAGTGAGGTAAGACTTCATCTAAAAATTGTTCAATTGATGTCGCCTTCAAACTGCATTCGTACATACGAAGGCGTGGAAGAGTAAGTCCTCCTCCTGCCATTTTTAAACCGTTATAACAGCTTGCAATGGCATAATCACTTCCCCATTCACTCGCAAACATCTTGTGATTGGCAAATGATGGTTTAGCTGTGTTAAGCATACAATTTGCACATAAACGTGCAAATTCATCTGATGTAATTTCAGGATCATATTTTAATGTTAAATTTGGAATCGCTAATTGCATTTCTTGTGTTAACTCTAAAATTAATCGACCAGCTAATGTATCTTGTGGTCCAATGTCGGCATGGACAAAGCTATCAGTTAATGTACGATCAATTTGTCGCAAAAATAAACGTAGACACTTTCTTGCCTCTTCTATATCCATTTGTTGCACAAAAGGCTCAAGCATGCTATCTAAATCACCTAAATAAACTGGCATTGTTGTGATTGATGGAACATGTTGATACATAATTGTCAATGCATTACATGCTTCCCATAAATCTTGTGGTGCAGGCAAATCAAGAAACTTACTCCCTTTTGCCATAAGAATTCGATAATCAGGAATAATATAGCGCGGTCGAAACGGTGCATTTCCTTCATTCAAATCGCATAAAATACCATCTTTCATCGCATCGATTGCCGCCTCACTTTTTATAAGTGTAGTGTCAGTACTCTCTGCTAAACGTGCCAATGCTAGTACTTGTTGATGATAAGTCAATGTTGTGTCATAAATAATATCCGTTACCTTGCTCATTCTACTTCCTCTTTCTCTTTAAAATATACTTCACGAGGTTTTGAGCCCTGAGCAGGACCGACAACCCCTCGCTCTTCTAATACATCAATCAATCGAGCAGCTCGGTTATAGCCAATACTGAATCGACGTTGAAGTAAAGAAGTTGACGCTTTTTGAACTGAGATGACATACTGCTTTACTGAATCATACATTGGATCATCTCCTGCATTTACGATAGCTGACATCTCATTATTTTCAACACCCTCAAGTTGAATGAAGGCATCTTCATAAAATGGTTGATATTGATTTGAAGCAAATGAAGCAATTCTTTGAACTTCATCATCACTTACGTACACTCCTTGAACACGAGTGGCACCACTGGCACCAATCGGTTGATAAAGCATATCCCCATTTCCTAGTAAACGCTCTGCCCCAGTACTATCTAATATCGTACGAGAGTCAATACTACTAGAAACAGAGAATGAAATTCTAGAAGGAATATTTGCTTTAATAATTCCTGTAATTACATCTGTACTCGGTCTTTGTGTTGCAACAATCAAATGAATACCAGATGCACGGGCAAGTTGTGTAATACGTTGAATGCTTTGTTCAACATCTTTTCCAGCAATTGCCATCAAATCCGCTAATTCATCAATAATTACTACAATATATGGCATATGTTGTAGCTTTGGTTCTTGCTTAATCTTTTCGTTATAACTTACAATATTTCGCACACCAATTTGCGAAAAGACAGTAAACCGATTCTCCATCATCTCTACAATTACTTTTAATGCTCTTGAAGCTTCATTCGCATCAGCAATAATTGGACACATAAGATGTGGTAATCCTTGATATGGAGTGAATTCTACTTTTTTAGGGTCAATAAGAAGTAAACGTACTTCATCCGGTCTTGCCCTCATAATAAAGGAAGTAATAATTGTATTCATACATACAGATTTACCAGAACCAGTTGCCCCTGCTACCAATAGATGGGGCATCTTATCTAGTTCACAATAAACTGAATTTCCCATTAAATCTTTTCCTAGTACAAACAACATCTTTTTCTCTTGTTTATCCTCTGGAATGTTTCGGACTAACTCTTGCATTTTAACCATCGTATTTTCTACATTTGGAATTTCAACACCAACAGCATTTTTTCCAGGAATCGGCGCTTCAATACGAATATCTCGAGCTGCTAATTCCATTTTTATGTTATCAGAAATACTCATAATACGATTTACCTTAACACTTGAATCAGGTCGAATTTCAAATTTTGTTACTGATGGTCCAATATGCGTTGCAATCAACTCAGCTTGAATCCCAAAATTCTTTAATATCTCAATCAAACGCTTACCTTTAGCAGCTCCAGCTACCTCATTTGCATTTGATCTATTTTGATTTGATAACTTATCCAACAAAGAAAATGGTGGTAAACGATAGCTTAAACCATACTGAAACACAGGCACAATACGATCTTCCTCATCCTCAGTAGCTGTTGTAGATAAATGCACTTTATCTTGATGAACATCATCTAATTCTTCAACATCATTTGATTGAGATTCTTGAAAGAATGCCTTTTGTGTTTGAGCAGGTTGAGCTATTTCCTCTTTTAATGCAGGTTCATTTACAATTGTTGTTGGTTCTTCAATCACTTCAGCTTGATTACGGAAATGGTCATCATCAAACAAGAACGCTGTCTTTTGTTCCTCAAAAGCACGCTTCTTTTGCAATTCTACTTGTTTTTTCACTCTCTTTGGTTTCGCTTCACGCTCTTGATGCATTGCATCATAGAATCCACCAAACCAAGAACCTACGCGTGATAGCGCATTACGACTTATTAACAAGATTCCAGCTAGCACTAACATCGCCGCAATAACAACCCACGTTCCTTCTTTTCCTACTAACACTGAAGTTATCGAATACAAGAGTGCACCTACAACCCCACCTTGTGCTAAAACAGTGGAATCATTTCTAAAGAATCGAAATGTATTAGATAAATAATTACCAATTACATCAAAACCAACTAGCGTTCCATCGTCTGGAATTGCTGACCACAATATCAGCGCTAAAACAACTAAGAATATCCCAACTACTTTTTTTGCAGCAATAGGGAAATTAGATTTTCGAAATAACATTACCATCGCATAGATAAGCAATACGCCATAAACTACTCCATAATAAGTCCCAAATAAATATCTACATAATGCAGCTAAGAAAAAACCAATAGGTCCCATCTCAAGTGCTCCAATGATTGTCAACATCACAACAATGATGGCATATATATAAATCATTGTGTCGTGATCGAATAATTTATTCGATGCACTACTTTTTCTAACTTTTTTCTTACTAGCCAAGCTATCTCCCCTATTCTTGCGTATGTATTTCTATGATCGCAGGTAATACCATTGGTCTTTTTCCTGTTTCTTTAAATACATATTTTGTAATTTTATCACGTATTTCTTGTCGTACACTTGCATTCTCATAACGCTTTTCAGCTACCGATAAGGCAATTGTATCTTCAATAATTTTTGATACTTCTTTAACTATATGATCTGCATCTTTTAAATAAATTACGCCACGACTTTGTACATCTGGTCCACCAATAATTTCTTTTGTTGCATAATTAACCACAACACCAGTCACAAGTGCTCCATCTGTTGATAATATTTCACGGTCTCTTAAAACCATTCCAGTTACATCTAAACTGTCATTTCCATCAACTAACACTTGTTCAAGTTGCATGATTTCTTCAGTAGATGTAAGCTCTCCATCTTCAAACTTAGCTACCTGGCCATTATCCAATAAGACAATTTTATTGGCATGGAATCCCATATCAAAAGCAATGTTAGCATTCGCAATTAAATGACGATATTCTCCTTTAATTGGAATGTAGTATTTTGGCTTAAACAAATAAACCATCATTTTTAAGTCTTCTTGAGAAGCATGCATACTTAAAACACTGCGGTGATCAAGTGTTTTAACCTTCATTGTTTCTTTGTAGATTTCATTTTCCATATTAGCCGCTTCACGCTCTGTACCTGGAACAATTGGTGAAGCGATAATTACTGTATCATCTTGAGTTAGCTCAATAACATCATCTTCTTTTAATGCAATCTTATTCATCATTTTGAACACCTTTGCACCACTTCCTGATACAATAACAACAACATTTCTCATTGTATGATTAAACTGTTTACGTGGTATTTCTAAACCTGTTGGTATACGATAATACCCCAGTTTTTCAGCCATTTTTAAAATATCACGAACACCTTGATCATAGAATACAACTTTTTTCTTGTATTTATTGGCTAGTTCAATGATTTCAATGATACGATACATATTTTGTGAATATGTTGTCACAATAATACGTTCATTTTTAGCATCCTCAAAACTCCCCTCAATCTCATCTGAGATACGATGATGTGGTGAAGTATACCCTTTTCTTACTGCACCTACAGACTCTGTCAACAGAGCAAATACTCCACGTTTTCCAATTTCTGCAAGTTTTGTAATGTCACAGCTAAACGCTTCGTTACGAATATCATAGTCCACTAGAAATTCACTAGCATAAACAATATATCCTTCTCCACTCTCAATGGCAACACCAAATCCATCCGCAATTGATTGCGTCATTGCAAATGTACGCACTTGAATACCATCAACCTTTAACTGCGAATTACGTTTGATGCGATGAATTTTATAGCCTTTCACTTTGGCTTCTTTGCATGCTGCATCAATAATCATAGCAGTCAATGCAGTAGTGTAAACTGGTATGTTTGCCACCTTTAATAAACTTGGTAATGCTGACATGACATCATCATGTCCATGCGTAATAAAAATCCCTTTCACACGATCCTTATTTTCTACTAAATATCTGAAATCTGGGATAATCATGTTTACACCATGTTGATCAGCCTCAGGATACTTTAGACCTGCTTCAATGACAAAAATGGATTGGTTAATTTCAACCACATACATATTTTTTCCATTCTCATCTAATCCACCAAGTGCGAATATACGAACTTGACTCATTATAAAAAACCCTCCTTTAATTCTCTCTTCTATTATACAGTAAAGCACACTTAAAAACAACGAATTAACCACCATGCCCACTTTTCAAGAAAACTAACTTATTACTTTTAGTGTTCTCCCAACTACTTATGCTATTCATGCCTTACAAAAAGAAAAGTGCTTTTATGCACTTAATCAAAAAACATATGACCTTGACTATGACAAGCCATCTTTGAAATATTTTGTATAAAAATTTCATCATTACGTTGTCGTAGTTCATTGGATGCTAAAACCTCTTGCGATTGCAAAGGCTTAAGTAATAAAAATATGATACAAACCACAGATATCATGACCAAGATGCTTATCAGTGCTTTCTTCATAAAATCTTGCTCCTTTACGTTATACCTTAAGTATATATTAGTATTTTAAAAACTTCCTTTTAAGTGCTCCACAATTTTTGATATTGAATAATACAAATTTTTTATTACAAATTTCAACAAATTAGGCATAATAAATGATTAATTACCATAAATTATTGTAGGTGATAATTATGTGGAATCAAGTATGGTTAATCTTACAACAGTTTTTTCCTTTTTTTATAGGCTATATTCATTCAACTGCATATCCTAAACCATTAAATAAATCCCAAGAACTTGAATATCTTATTCAAATGGGTAAAGGAAATGAAAATGCTCGAAACAAACTGATTGAACATAACCAAAGACTCGTCGTACACATTGCTAAGAAATTTGATTTAAACTCCGATAACTTTGAAGATTATATAAGCACCGGAATTATTGGATTAATTAAGGCAATTGATTCATTCGATTATACCAAAGGGCATCGTTTAACAACTTATGCCTCAAAATGTATTGAAAATGAAATCTTAATGTACATGCGCCAAATCAAAAAAAATCCCTCAACACTCTCTTTTGATGATCCTATCGGATACGATAAAGATGGAGACTCTATTCAACTTATTGATGTCATCAAAGATGAACGTCTCGATGACCCACTTACTATGATGCAGCTTAATGACAATAAAAGAAAACTACTTCAATATTTAAATCAACTTAGCGAAAAAGAAAAACGAATTATTATTGATCGCTATGGTTTATTCAATCAACCTGAAAAAACCCAAAAACAAATCGCAAAAGAAGAAAACATTTCTCGCTCTTATGTTTCTAGAATTGAAAAAAGAGCCTTTGTGAAGCTCCTAAAAGCATTCAAAAAAGACTCTTAACATCTATTCTTGGTTATCAAACAAATTGACAAATTCAAAATCACCATGAGCTTGTTCATCATTAAGTTCAAGCTCAACAGATTCATCCGTTTCTTGAATCATCTCTACAAATCGAACAATTTCAATCTCCTTCACAAAGAACCAAGGACTTGTAATTTTAATTGGAGATGCAAATGTTGCCTCTTTATTCATTAACGGGATTTCTTTTGCGACAACACTATGAACTTGATCATTTTGTAAAGTCAAAATATCATATACAGATACATTTCTCACTTCTTGAATCACATATGGATTACTTTTGATTTTCTTACAAAGCATCTCTCCTTTAACAGGACGTGAAGTGACATTGATATCTTGTACCTTGATGCGTTTCATATTTGCTCGTTGATCAAGTAATACAATTGCATTTTTTTCATTATCTAAAACGCACGCACTAGCTAATCGATCATCTTTAGCAATGTTCATCGCTTTAACTCCTTGCCCTTTTGTATTCGTTGTTGGGACAAGTTTTAAGTTATAACGTGTACAATAACCATTTTGACTAACTAAAACAACTTCTTGATTACGATATGTTACAAATGCTTTTACAACTTCATCATTCGACTTCAATTTCATTGCCGTCATTAATTTGTTGTTTCGTTGCACAACCCATGATTTCATATGAGTCTTTTTAATTTGACCTTGTGCAGATATCGTTACAATCCACGCATCCGTTTCAAATTGTTTTACAACAACCGCATTAATAACACGCTCATCTGGAGCACATTTTACATGATTATTTAAGTGATCTCCAACATCTTTCCATTTGCCTTCGTTGATTTCATAAACTGGTAAATAAGCATAGTTACCAAGATTAGTAAACAACAAGAGCGTATCAAGTGTATCTACTTCCAGGCTACCAATCAGAGAATCTCCCTCTTTTAGTCCTGTATTACTTTTATCACTTGCTTGGTAAGAGCGAGGACTTACACGTTTAATATATCCATCTTTTGAAACTGTGATATATACACGCTCATTCGCAATCATTTGTTGCTTTGTAACGACGACTTCTTCAATTTCTGCTTGAATTAAACTACGACGTTCTTGTCCAAATTGTTCTTTGATTTGCTGACATTCTTTAATAATCTCATGTTTTAAAACTTGTTCATTTTCTAGAATTATTTTTAATTCTTCCATTTCATTAATTAATGTTGCAAATTCGTCACGAAGTGTCTTTACGTCAGTTGATGTTAAACGATATAAACGTAATGTTACAATTGCTTCAGATTGTTTTTCAGTAAACTGGAATTCTTCTTCTAATCGTTTTTTTGCATCAGCTTTATCTTTTGATGAGCGAATAATATAAATAATTTCATCCATAATCGATACAGCCTTCATCAAACCTTCTAAAATGTGACAACGTAATTCTTTTTTATCTAATAAATATTTACTTCGACGAGTAATGATATCCACGCGATGCTCAATAAATGCATCTAATAACTCAATCAATCCAAGCTGCATTGGACGTTTATCCACAATTGCTACCATGTTGTAATTATAATTAATTTGTAAATCAGTATTTTTATAAAAATAATTCAATATCAACTGTGCATCCACATCTTTTTTTACATCAATCACGATACGCAGTCCATTACGATCTGATTCATCACGCACATCCATGATTCCTTCAACATCCTTAGATAAGCGGATATCATCCATTTTTTTAATTAAGTTACACTTTACAACTTCATATGGAATTTCGCTAATAATAATTTGACGACAAGTTTTTGTATCTTCAATCTCGCATTTCGCACGAATAACTACTTTTCCTTTTCCTGTTCTAAACGCATCGGCAATACCATTGATACCCATGACAGTTCCACCAGTTGGAAAATCCGGGCCCTTAACATAAGTCATGATATCTTCTAGTGTTGAATAAGGATTGCGCAAACGTTCAATTGTAGCATCAACAATTTCATTGATATTATGTGGTGCAATGTTAGTTGCATATCCAGATGCAATTCCAGTAGCACCATTCACAAGTAAAGTTGCAAATCGCGCAGGAAGTACCGTTGGTTCCTCTTCTGTATCATCAAAGTTTGGTGCAAACATTACAGTATCTTTATCAATATCTTCCATCATAGTACTTGTAATACGAGCAAGGCGTGCTTCAGTATAACGCATTGCTGCAGCTGGATCATCATCAATAGAACCGTTATTTCCATGCATATCAATAAGTGGAATACGCATTTTCCAGTCTTGAGACATACGCACCATTGCATCATATACACTTGTATCTCCATGAGGATGATAATTACCAATTACGTTTCCGACTGTTTTTGCCGACTTACGGTGTTGTTTCTCAAATACATTTCCTTCGTAGTACATCGAATATAAAATTCGTCTTTGTACTGGTTTTAATCCATCTCGCGCATCTGGAAGTGCCCGTTCTTGAATAATATATTTTGAATAACGTCCAAAACGATCAGACACGATTGATTCCAATGTCATCGGAATCATATCACCACTAACTATCCAGTCATCTTTCTTTTTAGCCATTATTCTACCACCTTAAATTCATCTTCTAGCGTAAACGCTACATTTTCTTCAATCCACTCACGACGCAGATTTGCCTTATCTCCCATAAGTACAGAGACACGTTTATCAACAAGTACACCATCTTCAATCGCAACTTGAATCAAGGCACGTGTTTGTGGATTCATTGTAGTGTCCCACAACTGAGTTGCATTCATTTCTCCAAGTCCTTTATATCGTTGAATCTCTACTTTTCCTAATTTTTGGCGAAGTTCTTGAAGCTCCTCATCTGTGTAAGCATAGTGTACTTCCTTTCCTTTAGATACCTTATATAAAGGTGGTTGCGCAATATATACATGCCCCTGCTCAATTAATGGACGCATGTAACGATAAAAGAATGTAAGCAGTAAGACTTGAATATGAGCTCCATCTGTATCCGCATCGGTCATGATGATAACTTTATCATAGTTACTATCAGCAGCATCAAAAGTAGCACCTACCCCTGCACCAACTGCATGGATAATTGTGTTCAATTCTTCATTTTTTTCAATATCAGAAACATTTGCCTTCTCTGTATTTAACACTTTACCTCGTAGTGGTAAGATAGCTTGATAACGTGAGTCTCTCCCCTGCTTTGCACTTCCTCCGGCTGAATCTCCTTCGACAAGAAACAGTTCTTTTTTTGTTGTATCTTTTGATTGTGCTGGAGACAATTTACCAGATAGAACTTTCTCACTTTTTGAGCCTTTTTTTCCCTTACGAGCTTCTTCACGAGCTTTTCTTGCCGCTTCACGAGCTTGCGACGCTTTTTGCATCTTACGAATTAGTGAAGTTGTAAGTTCTCTATTTTCTTCTAAGAAAAATGATAATTTTTCACTAACTAAACTATCCACTGCTGCTTTCGCTTCAGCAGTTCCTAGTTTACCTTTCGTTTGTCCTTCAAACTGTAATAGGTGTTCTGGAATACTTACTGAGATAATTGAAGTTAATCCTTCACGTACATCTCCACCCTCAAAGTTTTTATCACGATCTTTTAACAGACCAAATTTGCGGGCAATTTCGTTAAAACACTTAGTAAAAGCAGATTTAAAACCTACCTCATGTGTTCCACCATCTTTTGTGCGGACAATGTTTACGAAACTATATGTATTCTCTTGGTAGTCATCTGTATACTGAAATGCACATGCCACAACAATTCCATCTGGACTCTCTCCACCAAAGCGTACTGGTGCATGCAAAGTTGTGCGATCTTCATGTAAGTATTCTAAGAAAGCTTTTAATCCATCTTCATAGTGAAATACCTCTTTGCGATCATGACGCTCATCAATAACTTGAATTTCTAATCCTTCAAGTAGAAATGCGCTTTCACGTGCACGTTCTGCTACTTGCCCTACATGAAATTCTACTGTAGAAAATATCTCTGGATTTGGCATAAAGTGTACTTTACTTCCTGTTTTTGCACTTTTTCCAATTTCCTCAAGTGGTCCAACTTTTTCCCCACCATCTTCAAATCTCATTCGATACATTTTACCTTCACGGCAAACAGTGACTTCCACCCAGTTACTTAGTGCATTCACAACTGAAGCTCCTACACCATGTAGTCCTCCTGCTGTTTTATAGCCACCTTCTGAACTAAACTTTCCTCCTGCATGAAGCTTGGTAAATATTAATTCCAACGCTGACACACCAGTTTGATGCATCCCCACTGGCATTCCTCGCCCTTCATCTTCTACTACACATGAGCCGTCTTTCTTTAACGTAATCACTACTTTATTACCATGTCCATTTAGTGCTTCATCAATCGCATTATCTACGATTTCCCAAATTAAGTGATGTAACCCACGAGAGTCGGTTGAACCTATATACATACCCGGACGTTTACGTACTGCTTCTAGTCCTTCTAATACCTGTATACTCGACTGATCATATTGTTTTGTCATAAATATAGGTTTCCCATTCATCTCCTTTCAATTCTAATGATTTATTCAATCCTTGTCTATTATACTAAAACAAACTGATTTTTCCTAGTTTAAAAAGCAACTTTATGCTAAGATAATAATGTTTAAGGAGATATTTAAATGTTAAATTTAGAAATAATCGTAGCTCTTGTCTTAGCTTACTTGTTTGGTTCCATTCCTTGGGCCCTTGTGATTGGTAAACTATTTTATAAGACAGATGTGCGTCAACATGGTTCTGGTAATCTTGGGGGGTCAAATGCCGGACGTGTGCTTGGTGCAAAAGTAGGTTTTATTGTCACTGTAATGGATGGTTTAAAAGGATTGATTACAGTTGCCGTTTGCCAATGGTTAATCCCAGAAGCATCAATTGTGGCTGGTATGTTATGTTGCTTAGGACATTGTTTCCCAATATTCGCTAATTTTAAAGGTGGTAAAGCAGTAGCCACATCATTTGGTTACATTATCGCTGTGAGTGTTGTCGCAAATCAGTTTATCGCAATGGCACTAATTCCATTTGCCTGCTTCATGCTTTGCTTAAAAATCACTAAAATGGTTTCACTTAGTAGTATGTTGCTGATTTTACTTTCTGCAATTGCAAGCTATATGATGAATACTAATATCGAATATACATTTAGTATTTTAGCATTATGGCTATTTGTTGTTTACCGTCATAAAGGAAATATCAAACGCATTCTTAATAAAGAAGAAAAGAAAATTTCTTGGATGTAGAAAAGCTATCATATTAAAACCGCACCAACTCATTGTCTACAATGTTAGTGGTGCGGTTCAAATAGATAGCTTTTTTAGTACAACTGCCATTTTTGATACAACTGATCAACTAATAAAGCAGTTTCATATGTATTACTTTGAGGCATAATTGGACTTTGAATAAGTCCATTTTTTATACATTCATGAATATGATTGATTTCAAATACAAATTCACTCCCAAATTCAAAATTCATTATTTGGGTCGATTCCCCGTACACCTCAAGTTGAACTTCTCTTGATTTCCAATAATTTGGAATAACTATGCAACCCTTATCTCCATAAATAACTGCTTCATTCTTCATTGGGATAAGCATAGAGATTGTAGATGTTACTAAGATTTTTTCATTAAGAATCAGTTGAAAATTACACATAACATCTGTTTGTTTTTGAAGATTGATGCATGTTCCCTCTATTTCCATTTTTGGTTGATCAAACAAATACTGAAGTAGTTCAATCGTATAAGTACCACTACCATATAATGAGCCTCCACCTCGCTTAGCATCATACATCCAGTGATTATCTTCAAATCTTCCAGGGAACCCTGCACGTAAATCGATAAATTGCACCTCTCCAATAACACCTGTCTGGATTAACTCTTTGACTTTTTGCGTTGTAGGAAGAAATACGGATTTTTGTGCCTCCATTAGAAAACATCCTTGTTTACGTGCTAAATCAAAGCATTCTTGCACTTCATATGCATGTAAACCAAATGGTTTTTCCACTATAACGTGTTTCTTTGCAAGTAAAGCTTTTTTGCATTCAACGACATGCATCGCATTCATTGTTGGAATATAAATAATATCAATATTTGGATCAGCATACATTTCATCACTTGAATCATACGCACTCTCAATGTTTAAACGAGTCGCCATAACTGAAGCACTTTGCATACTTCGCGAGCATATTGCTACAACTTCTCCTTGACCACTCTCCCTAATTCCTTCTACAAAACGCTCAACAATCGATGCCGTACTTACAATTCCATATCTATATTTCATAAATATGCCCCTGAAGTACTTCTACAAATTTTTCTAAATAGATCACATCCACTTGATTAAAATTATTAAACTCATACGAATCGATATCAAGTACACCAAATAATTCACCATTCTTAACAATGGGCACAACAATTTCTGAGTTACTTGCACAATCGCATGCAATGTGTCCTGGAAACGCATGAACATCTTCAACACATTGTGTTTCTAATGTACTCGCAGCTTTACCACAAACACCTTTATCTAACGGAATATGCATACACGCTACTTTTCCTTGAAAAGGTCCTAGGATTAATTCATCATTTTTATACAAGTAAAACCCTGCCCAATTAACATGGTCTAAACCGTGAAAAAGAAGTGCACTTGCATTACTTAAATTCGCAATGGTGTCCTTTTCTCCTTGAAGAAGTGCATCTAGTTGACTAATCATTATCTCGTATCTGTCTTTCATACTCATTCTCCTTTATTAGAACTATAATTCTCTTGCGACCACGCAAGTGCTTGTTCTGCCTGAGTTTGGCTAATAACATCTTCATTCACCATTGATTGAAGTACTTTTTCATGTCTTTCTACTGCTAAATCTCCTCCATCACTTAACTGATAACGGCTCGGTGATTGTGGAAGTCCCGCTAATAAACTAGCCTCCTCTAATGTTAATTCACTAGGTAGTTTTTCAAAGTACCCCATGCTTGCATCATAAATACCTGTATACCCATCACCAAAATAAATAATATTAGCATAAAGTGCAAAGACTTCTTCTTTACTTAACATTTCTTCTAAATCAAGCATAAGATACAACTCAGCAACTTTTCGTGTTGCAGAAGCACTATGCGAATAATACATATTTTTTACTGTTTGTTGCCCTATTGTACTTCCGCCTTCGACAAAGCTTAACTGTGTAAGGTTGTTGAGCATTGCTCTACCAAAGGCAATAAAATCAATTCCAGTTCGACTAAAAAATCTCTGATCTTCAGTGGAAACACTTGCAGCTACAAAAAACGGACTGATTTCTTCGTAATTTACATAATTCTCCTGTGTAATTATCTCGTCTACCTTTTGCGCTAAAGGGACTTCTTCAATAGATTCACGATAGCGTTGATATCCAAACCACCACAGTACGGCAACACTAATGACACCTAATATAATAACCAAGAGAAACAATCTTAATATTAATTTTTTCATATATAATAAAAACACAGTTTCCTGTGCTTTATTGCCCCATTGATTTCATGATTTGGCGAATTTGCGCTTCAGATGGTTTTCTTCCCATCTGTAAAAACATCGCACGAATCATTTTTTCACTAACTGGCGGATTTTCCTTCAATTGTTTTTCAAATTGCTTACGTGTAAAATAATAACCTAATCCACCACCGATTATTAATCCAACAATCAAACTCCCTACTGTTGCCCAAAAGTCCATTCTTGCACCACCTATCTTTGACTATCTATATATTACATTTAATTCATATTTTTTTCAAGTTTAAACACTAAAAACAAGTAAATAACACAATTTCACTTTATTTATAGTGGTTCTTATCTTTTTTATAATCAATTATACTTAAAAACTTACTTACCCTATAACATTCATAACGTAAGAACATGAAACAAGAAAGCCCTAGAGGTTGATATTATTCCCGAATTAATCAGGTGGGTGTTCTGTTCAAAGTCTTAGGATTCTGATACGTAACCAGCATTCACACGAAATTAAAACATCCGAACTCCCTTATATCAAAGTGTAGGAAACATATGTGTCCTCTAGGGTATTCATAGTATATCACAGTAGAAAAATAAAATTCATACTTGACATTTATTTTTCATCATTTTCTTTCGCAAGCTCAATTCCAAGCACTGAAAGTTGACTTTCATCGACACGATTTGGTGCCTCACTCATTAAGTCATAAGCACTTAATGTTTTAGGGAATGCCACAACATCACGGATATTTTCAGTATTTGCCAAAATCATAATTAAGCGATCCATTCCTATACCTACACCACCATGTGGAGGAGTTCCATATTTAAATGCTTCAATAAAGAAACCAAATTTTTCATTTGCTTCTTCCATACTCATTCCAATTGCCTTGAATACTTTTTCTTGGATATCTTGTTGATGAATACGAATTGATCCACTTAATAATTCATACCCATTCAGTACTAAGTCATAAGCACGTGAGAAACATTGTTCTTGATTTTCAAACAGTTTGTCCAAATCTTCTAAATTCGGTGAAGTGAATGGATGATGAGCAGCTACAAAGCGTCCTTCATCTTCTACATATTCAAACATTGGGAAGTTCGTCACCCATAAGAATTTAAATACGCTATCATCAATTAAATTTAAATCTTTCGCAAGCTTACCACGAAGTGCTCCAAGTGCAGTTTGTGATACTTTTACTTTATCTGCCACAAAAAAGACAATATCGTTATTATTAAGTGATAGTTTTGAAGTAAGTGCTCCTTTTTCATCTTCACTAATTACTTTTACAATTGAACCACTCATTGTTCCATCGGCAACTTTAATAAATGATAAAGCTTTTGCTCCATAGACCTTCACAAATTCAGTTAACTTATCAATATCTTTACGAGAGAATTTATCCGCGGCATTTGGCACAACAATAGCATTGATTTGTCCCTGTGCACTTAAGATGTTTTTAAATATTTCAAATTCAGTATTCTCAAATACATCACTCACATTATTTAATTCTAATCCAAAACGTGTATCTGGCTTATCGCTTCCATAACGTGCCATGCACTCTACATAAGTAAGACGCTCAAATGGTTTTAATTCAATCCCTTTTGTTTTCATGAAGATTTCTTGCATTAGCCCCTCTACTACTTGCCAAACATCTTCCTCAGCTACAAAACTCATTTCTAAGTCTATTTGCGTAAACTCAGGTTGGCGATCTGCTCTTAAATCTTCATCACGGAAGCATCGCGCAATTTGGAAGTACTTCTCAAGCCCACCAACCATACATAATTGCTTATAGATTTGTGGTGATTGTGGTAAAGCATAAAAGCGACCATTGAATATACGACTCGGAACTAGATAGTCGCGTGCACCCTCAGGCGTAGACTTACATAAAATAGGCGTCTCAATTTCTAAGAATCCCATATCTGAAAGATAATTACGTGTAATCATACTCACTTGGTGACGTAACACTAAATTATTTTTAATGTTTTCACGTCGTAAATCTAAATAGCGATATTTTAATCTTGTATCCTCTAAGGCATCTGTTTCTTCAGCAATAATCATTGGTGTTGTGAGTGCTGTATTAATGATATTTACACTTTGAGCTACAACTTCTATTGTTCCAGTTTTTAATTTAGGATTAGGATCTTTTTTCGCGTTTACAGTCCCTGTAACTTGAATAATAAATTCATTTCTTACTTCTTTTACTAATTCTGCATGATGTTCATCAAATGTAACTTGTACAATCCCTTCGCGGTCTCTTAAATCAATAAAGACAAGACTACCAAGGTTACGTCTTTTGGCAACCCAACCAATCAGTGTTACTTCTTGATTTACATTTTCTAAACTTAAACTTCCACAAGCATGTGTTCTTCTCATATATTTTATTCCCCTTTACAAGAGCAGTTGTCACCACAACCGCAACTTTCTTCACTTAGCATTTCATCAATTGTTGCAACAACTTCTTCAATTTTTACTGCAACTTGTTTTTGTGTTGCTACATGTTTTACATTCACAATTCCTTGTGCTAACTCACTCTCACCAATGATGATTACAACTTGTGCTTTTTTACGGTCTACACTCTTAAACTGAGCCTTCAGTGAACGTGGTTGCACATTATATTCACTTATATACCCTGCTGCACGACACATAGTTGCAAGCACAAGTGGCATTTGATTCACTTCCCCTAGTCCCATGACATAAACATCCAAATCAGGTTTTGAAGGTAATTCAAGCCCTTCATCATGAGCAAGCAACAATAAGCGTTCAAGTCCCATGGCAAAACCAACACCTGACATTTGTGGACCACCAAAGTATTCAACTAAACCATCATACCTACCACCGGCAAACACTGTTGCTTGACTACCAGTGTTTGGATGTGTTGATACAACCTCAAATACTGTTTCAGTGTAATAATCTAATCCTCTTACAAGTTTTTGATCTACTTCAACTTCAATTCCAAGCATTTCTAAGCAATTTAACACTTGATCAAAATATGCTTTTGAATCGTCACTAAGTGAATCTTGAATTTGTGGTACATCCTTCATAATTTCATGATTTTTATCTACTTTACAATCCAAAAGACGCAATGGATTTTGTTCAAAACGTCGTTTACAATCTGCACAAAGTGTGTCAAGGGCTGGCTCAAAATGTGATTTTAATACTTCACGATAAGCTTTTCTTGAAACATCATCACCTAAGGTGTTAATCAATACTTTTAATGATGATAATCCCATTGCACTTACAATACTCACACCTAACGCAATTGTTTCAGCATCAATCATTGGTGATTTCATGCCAATATTCTCAATTCCAAATTGATTAAATTGACGATAACGTCCTTTTTGTGGACGCTCATATCTAAACATCTCACCCATGTAATAAAACTTTGCAGGTAATTCTACATTTCCATACATTTTATTTTGGACAAAACTTCGAACTACACCAGCTGTTGCTTCGGGACGAAGTGTAAGTGAATCAGTCCCATTAATTGAGAAGGTATACATCTCTTTATTCACCATATCTGAGCTATCATTCTCTCTTTTAAATACAGCTGTATCCTCAAACACAGGTGTACGAATTTCATCATAATTGTATACCGTACAAATTTGACGAATTAAATCTTCTACATGTTGCCATTCATATATACTATCTACTAATATGTCTTGTGTTCCTCTTGGATTTTGATAATTTTTCATTTTGCTTCCTCTTTCTATGCAATAAAAAAAGCCATCCTCATATTTAAGGACGACTTATCATCGCGGTACCACCTTAATTCATGTCAAAGACATGCACTCAAACATTAACGCAGTTTCACGTCTATCCCTACTCCATTCAGGATAGCATCTTAAAAGTGTCAATTAAGTAGCTTTTGATAGGAACTTGCAGCATCCATTCCCTCTCTATAATCATCGTCTATTTAAATTCTTTCTCATTGATTTTTTTAAATTATAACCTATACCACTATGTTCGTCAATAATGAGTTTATTTGCACACACGCATCACTTCAATGACATTATTAACCTTCATTAAATTGGCACAGATCATACGAAGATGTTCAGCATTCTCTACAAGAATAGTCATCTTCGTTGTACAAGTTAAATCGGAACTATTCACAATCGAATTGACTGCTGTCATCGTCGCTTTATATTGAGAAACACATGTAACTAAATCTGTTAAAAGAAAGTTTCTATCATGAGATAAAATCGAGATATTCGCTTCATATTTCCCTTGAATTACATCATCCCACATAACTTCAATTAAACGATGTTTCTCATTTTTAATATTCACACAGTCACTACGATGGACTTTAACACCACTTCCTTTGGTAATATATCCAACAATATCATCCCCAGGAATTGGAGCACAACAGGCTGCTAATTCAATTTTCATTGAATCTACACCATTTACATAAACTCCGCTTTTCGAAACTTGATGATTCTTTTTACGTTCTGTTGTTTGCGAGCTGTAGATCTTAGATAACCCTTCCGAATCCATTACTCGATTTTGTTTACCATTTGTAATTTTTTCTACCACATGTGCAGAGCTAATTGATTTTACTGCAATTGCATACATCAAGTCAATGTAAGTAGCTATCTGAAATTGACTATAAAATGGCTCTAATTTTTTAGCATCCATGTAATCTTTTTCATTAAATCCACGCTTTCTTAATTCATCACGTAGTATTTGTTCACCTTTATCAACGTATTCAGCTTTTCGTTCACTTTCACGCCGCATCACAAATCCTCTAATTTTATTTTTAGCTTGATTTGTTTTGACAATTTTCAACCAGTCTTCACTTGGACCATTGGATTGCTTAGAAGTACGAATTTGAACAACGTCACCAGTTTTTAAAACTGTATTTAAAGGTACAAGTGTTTCATTTACTACAGCACCCACTGTGGAATGCCCTACTTCCGTATGAACACGATAGGCAAAGTCAATTGGTGTTGAACCATTTGGTAAGTCAATCACACGACCTTTTGGAGTCATTACATACACATTGGCTTCAAATAAATCTTTTGTCAGTGCATCCATATATTCGCGAGCATTCTCACTCACATCTTGAGTAACTGCATCTAAATCTTTAAACCAAGTTAACTTCTCTTCAATCTCTTTTTGCTCACGCGTTGGATCATAAGATTTCCCCTCTTTATAAGCCCAATGCGCTGCAATACCTTTTTCAGCCACTGAATCCATTTGCTCAGTACGAATTTGAACCTCGAAAATGCGACCTTCAGGCCCTACAATCGTAGTATGAAGTGATTGATACATATTCATTTTCGGCATTGCAATATAATCTTTTAATCGGCCAGGAATTGGTCGATAAGTAGCATGAATATGTCCCAATACTTCATAACAATTGGTTTCTGTTTTTGTAACAATTCTCATGGCTAGTAAATCTAAAATTTCATCAAAACGCTTGTGTTTCACATGCATTTTTTTATATATACTATACAAATGTTTACTACGCCCAAAAATACGATATTCAATATGATTGCGTGATAATATATCTCCAATGTCATTAATCATCTTATTTACTTGGTCATCACGCTCTGTTTTTTTATTTTCTACTAATTTAGCAATATTATAATATTCTTCACGGTGAAGATAATAAAAACTTAAATCTTCTAGCTCATTTTTAATTTCACTAATCCCTAAACGATGTGCTATGGGTGCATAAACCTCCAATGTTTCAGCTGCTATCTTCGCCTGTTTATCAGGACGCATAAACTGTAAAGTACGCATATTGTGCAAACGATCTACCAATTTAACTAAAATAACTCGAATGTCTTTTGCCATAGCAATGAATATTTTACGATGGTTTGCTGCTAAATATTCTTTTTCATCAATAAATTGAAGGTTTCCAATTTTAGTCACGGCTTCAACTAATGCTGTGATTTCAGCACTGAATTTTTTTGTTAGTTCTTCAGGAGTAACTTGGCAGTCTTCCACCACATCGTGCAACAAACCTGCCGCTAATGTAGAGGGACCTGCTCGTAGTTGCGATAAGATGTAGGTCACATTTAAAACATGGACGAAATAAGGTTCACCACTTTTTCTTGTCTGTCCATCATGCATTGCATATGCAAAATCATATGCGCGATCAATCAAATTCAGACTATCTTTATTTGAAATATACTGACGTACTTCAAGCATCAATTCTTCTTTTGTGCTAATTACCTTGTTATACATCAAATCCCCCCTTAATGTCTAACTAATATTTTAATAATGTATGAACTGGTACATCTTTTAATAAATCTCTCCCATGTAAGTCTTCTAGTTCAATCAAGAATGCTGCTCCAACGACAACACCACCAATTTTTTCAATTAAACGCACTGTCGCTTCGACAGTACCACCCGTCGCAAGTAAATCATCTACAATCAATACTCTTTGACCTGGTTTAATTGCATCTTTATGCATATGTAGTTCGTTTGTCCCGTATTCTAAATCATAATTAAAGCTCACAGTTTCGCGTGGAAGTTTACCAGGTTTTCTAACTGGTACAAAGCCAATTCCCATATTTGTTGCCACTGGGCATCCAAAAATAAAACCACGAGATTCTGGTCCTACGATAACTTCAGCGTTCATTTCTCTTGCGAACACCTCAATTTCTGAAGTAGCTTGTTTAAATGCAGCTCCATCGGCCATCAATGGCGTAATATCACGAAACAAAATCCCTTCTTTTGGAAAATCTTGTATTTGTGCAATATAATTCTTTAAATCCATGTTACTTCCTCCTAATAATTACTATACTCTATATCATAACACATATTTTTCTGTTCATCTTAACTTTTTACGGCAGTTGCGCTCATAACTACACGACGATGTCCTCTAAACTCAGATATACCTAAAGTACCAATAAAACTTGAAATTGATTGATTGACACTTTCCTTTTTACATATAAACGAAATTACCTCTAATCGTTGTTGTCCATTTGTTAGATTCCATTTTGGATACTGTTGCTTCATTAAAGTACTATCGATAACTTTAAAATGATTCACTTCAAACTCTGGTGATTTAAAGCCTTGTCCAAAGGGACGAAGTTGTTCTAAAAGGGAAATATTTTCAACACTGCAATCTTCAATACTTGCTACTATTGTTCTCTTTACAACGTCTTCAAACTGAACGTGCATCATTTTTTTCTGTACGGCCTGTTTAAAGCTTTCAAAATTTTCTTGTTTAACTTGTATTCCAGCGGCTTGGGAATGCCCTCCAAATTCATGTAGATACTCTCTTAACTCATCAAAAAATGTAAATAGATTGAATCCTTCTACTCCTCGAACACTTCCTTTATAAATATCTCCTTTTTGGGCAAATACACCAACTGGACGCTTTGTTTCATTGCATATTTGATTTGCTACAAGACCTACTAATCCCTCATGAAAATCTTCATGAGTAACAAGATGAAACAAATCATCACTCAATAACTCTTTTGCCTGTTTTGCATAATTAACACTCAGTTTTCTTCGTTGGTTATTGATTTGTTTAATCTGTGACGCACCTGATTCAATTGTATCTATATGAGTAGCCAGCAAATAAGTCACTACATTATTTGGATTCACAAGATCCGCCATGCGACCCACTGCGTTGATTTTTGGGATTACTTGAAATGACAATTCTTTTTCATCCCACTGACTTACTTTTCGATCACACAACATGGCGATCGGCATATATGATTGCCGTTGTAGTTCCTCAATACATCGTTTGATAATTACACGATTTTCTTTAAATACAGGCATCATATCTGCAATTGTCGCAATACCTGCAAGCACTGTGTGATAAGGAACTTCTCCTAACAAAACTTGTGAGATCATCAAAGCAACTCCGGCTCCACAAAGTGCTTGAAATGGTTCATCCATATGTTGAGGGTGAACTAAAATATCCCATGCTCCCTCACCTTGTATTGTATGATGGTCAGTCACAATAACACTTAACTCAAGTTGTTTTGCATATTCAATCGTATCAAATGCACTCACACCATTATCTACTGTGATAATTAATTGATATCCCTTTTGATGTGCTAAATCAACAATCTTATTGTTGATTCCATACCCCTCACTGAATCGGTTAGGAATATAATATCCATGTTCGACCTCCAAACGCACAAGAACATCTTTCATGATGCTCGTTGCACAAATACCATCACAATCGTAGTCTCCCACAATCAATATTTTTTCTTTATCTTGTTTTGCCTGTAATATTCTTTGCGTAGCTTGATGTAAAGCAACATTGTTGTTCTTACTAAAATTTCGTTGATTTTTTAATACATCTTCTATCTGTTCATTACTACATTGATTTTGTTCAAATACTTGTGCAATTAAACTTGATACTTGATAATTCTGTTGAATATCTTGTATTCGTTTCATACTTTCCATAAATTCCTCCATCTAATTATAAAGGTCCTATACCCTTGTATAGAACCTCGATAATTAGTCGTTAATACCTTCAATCATTAATTCATCTAAATCTTCATCTTTAAATTTTTTACGTTTCTTATCAGAAGGTTTATAGTTCTTTCTAAGTTCAACCCAAACACGTGGTGCAATAAATACACTCGAAATCGTACCAGCAATCAACCCAATTAACATCGCAGTGTTGAACGTAAAGATTGCAGTCGAACCAAGCACAAGCAGTGCTAATACAGGTAAGATTGTCGTAATTGATGAGAAAACTGAACGTACTAATGTTTTATCTAATGCTTCATTTACAATATCTTTATATGTTTGATCTGTAAATATTTCATCTTTTCTCTCATCCACAACTTCGCGAACACGATCAAACACTACAATTGAGTTATTGATTGAATAACCGATGATTGCAAGACATACAGAAATTAGCTCAATATTGATTTCAAAGCGTAATAATGCAAACACAGCTAATACAACCGCCACATCATGAACTAACGCTACAATACAACTGATTGCATAATCCCACTTGAATCGAAGAGTAACATAAATTAACATCGCAACCCAAGCAAGCAAACTTAACATGACTGCATTAACAACTAACTCTTGCCCAATTACTGGAGTTACGATGTTATCGTTAGGATCAATTCCGTATAAATCTTTGAATGTTTCTTTAATTGTCGATAACGTTTCACTATCAAGAGCTTCTTTTATTGTCACATTGACATTATTGTCACCTGACTGCTGAATTGATGAGGGCTCCACCCCAAGTTCAATAAATTGAGCTTCGACCTCACTAGCATTGATTGGCGTTGTTGAGCTTACCGTAATCTTCGTCCCACTCGCAAAATCAATCCCTAAATTTAAAGCATCATTGCCACTAATTGCATGAAAACCACACATAGCTAAAGATAACACAAGAATCAAACCACTCACTACAAATGCTTTTGTCGAGTGTTTTAAGAAATCCACATTTTTAAACGGACTGAAATAGAATTGTTTTTCCCCTAATTTTAAATTAGGAATTTTTTTCTCATCTACTCCCAACCATGATTTACGCTCATCCAAGGATCCTGACTTCACAAGTTGAGTTAATAAGAAACGTGATACGACAACATTAAATATCATTGTACATACAAGTGTTACCATCAACATTGTTGCAAAACCTTTAACTGAACCAATCCCAAAAATATACATAATAAGCGCCGCAACAAATGTTGTAAATTGCGCATCAAATATTGTTACAAATGCAGTAGATTGTCCGGATTTCACAGCTTTATGAACAGGTTGTCCAGCATAAATTTCATCTTTAATACGCTCATAAGTTATGATATTAGCATCTACAGTCATCCCAACACCAAGTACTAATGCCGCAATACCCGGCAGCGTGAAGACTCCACCCATCATGCCATAAATACCAAACACAGCAAATACATATACCGCAAGAATAAATGTTGTAAGAATACCTAACATACGATAAATCAAAATCATAAATAATGATACAAGTCCTACCCCTACCATACCAGCAAAGGCAGTTAAATTAAATGCTTCAACACCAAATTCTGCACTTACTGTATTCGAATATACTTCATTCATTTTAACTGGCAAGCTACCAGAATTGATTAGTGATGCGAGTTCACGTGCTTCTTCTTCACTAAACCCACCAGAAATAACTGCATCTCCAGTAATTTGTGAACTTACCCCCGCTGCAGATATGTACTTTGGTTCTCCTCCTGTTGCAACAATCGCACTTTGTTCAGCATAAGAATCACCATCTTCAAAGTCCAACCATGTCACAATCAAATTTTGTCCAGAAGGACGTGCCGCAAGTTTCGCGGTTAACTCAGAGAACGCTTCTGTATCAGCAATCTTTAAACTAACTACAGGTAAGCCACTCTCATAGTTAAGTGAAGCTCCACCATCAGCAATAATTGAACTATCTGCTAATAATTCATCATTAACATCTCTAAAAGTCAAATTCGCCGTAGATGAGATTAACCGTCTTGCCTGTTCAATATCTTCAACACCTGCTAATTGAACACGAATACGATCCTCACCTTCAATGAGTATTTGAGGCTCAGAAACCCCAAGAACATCTACTCTTTTTGATACACTACTCGCTACAACTGACATATCGGGTAATTCTCCACCCTCTTGAAGTGGACTTACCTCGTAAACAATTTCAAATCCACCTTGTAAATCAAGACCTAGTGTAATGTTATTAGCAACATCTTGCGCATAAACACCTAGCATCAATACTAATGCTAACACAGTTGCAATGAACACCCCTAAATGAGTTTTATTACTCTTGTTCATTTATTTTTCCTCCTAATAAATCCCCAAAATCATTAATATCAGCACGATAGCCATCGATAATGGCTCTACTCGATAATAATTGAACGATTTCATCAGCACTCAACGATAAAATGTCGTTGATTGCTTGATGAAGCGTATTCGGAAATTCTCGCTTCCATTTTAAATATTTTAATGTATCTTCAATATTTTCATATGTCAAAGTAGGTATTGACTCTCTTTGCAACCTTTGAAGTTGCAACGCTATTGCAAGCTTAATTTGCGTACTTTGATAGCTTACTAAAAATTCCACTTAATTCACCCCTTACATACATACTTTCTAATTATAAAACATACTTTGTAAAAAGTGGAGGAAAATATGGAAAAAAAATTAATAAAGACAACATTTTTTTTACTTTTATATTCTGCGCTAGCCAAAGTACTCTCATTTGTAGTCCGTATTTATCTAGCCCGTGAATTACCAGAAGTAGCTATGAATTACTTCTCACTTACGATGCCTACTATGGTAATGCTGATTAGTCTTGCTCAACTAGGAATCCCTAGTGCAATGGCTAAAATTATTGCATCCCAAAGTGATTCTCACCCACCAATTAAAGCAAGTATGACACTTTCACTTATCAACAATATTCTTATATTTATTGTTTTAGTACTGCTTACTCCACTCATGTCTCACTTCATTTTTAAAGATATTGATATGATTGCAGTATTCTATAGTTGCCTTCCAATGATTCCACTCGTCACCCTTACTGGCTTATTAAAAGGATATCTCATGGGAAAGAAGTCATTGATTCCTTATTCAATTGCACAAATTTGGGAAGAAGTTGCTCGCTTTCTATTTTTAATTATTGCCCTTCCTTTGTGTGATAATCCAATTATTTTAGCGAAGCTTGCTATTCTCAGTATGAGTGTCGGAGAAATTGCAAGTGCAATATACATGTTTTTTTCAATAGGATTAAAAAAACTATTTAAATCCAGAATTTTATCTGAAAAAACCCACCCAGTTGTTGTGAAATCTCTATTAAGTATTGCTATACCAATGACATTGGCTCGCTTAATAGGTTCAATTAGTTATTTCTTTGAACCTATTCTGATGGTAATGAACGTCCCACCATCACAAAGCGAGTCCATCATAAGTTCTTTTACTCAAATCAATGCATACATCCTCCCTTTGATTACATTACCTTCTTTCGCAACAATCATGATTTCTAATTGGGCCCTACCGTCTTTTAGTGAAGCCTATAGTAAAAATAAAAAAATAAGACTTCAATCTCATTTTTTCTTTTGCAGTATCACTTCTCTTTTGATTGGACTTTGCTGGTCAATTTTACTTTATTTATTCCCATATCAAATATGTCAGCTCATCTATAACCAAACGTCTATGGCACCACTACTTAAATCTATCGCGATTCCTTTTTCCGTTTTTAGTATTCAACCAATTCTTTCGGTTTTCCTACATGCTTGCAACAAAAGCCCTCAGGCTTTATTAGGGACAACAGTTGGATGTATTCTTCGTCTTGTCCTCGTTGCATTCTTACCACTATTTGGAAACTACAACTCACTAGCAATAGCGCTTTGTGTATCAATGCTATGCACCACTTTGCTACATCTCTCACATACTTTGAAAATTTTGTTTCAAAATCACATATAAACTATTTTTTTGATACAAACATAAAAAAACTTGTTGTACTTCTTTTACATCTTGTATTTTTAATTCTTCAATGAGCCACTCTTCATTTTTATTTATTTTTATGAGATTAGCAGATTGAATAATTCCATCTGCGATAAGTGGTTCTGGCCAAACTAATTTATTTGATTTTTTCTTTAGTACAGTGAGTACACCATTGTTTTCCAAAACTGCAAAATCAACTTCCTCAGGCGAACTAATGTCTTTATCTCTAAGTTGAAAAAGCAAATCATCTATCGTGTACCTTTGCTTTCCCATCTCCTTTTGATTAATAACTCCTCTTTCAATTAACAATACTGGCTTACCTTCAAAAAAATCTCGCCATTTCTTTTTCTTTAAACATGACCAGGCTATCAATATTTGTAGGGCTGCTAAAGTTAAGATAGTAATGATTGGCTTGAATAGCGCTTCTTGTGTATCAGCAATTCCCATAGCTAATATCTCGGACATGACAAAATATATCACCATATCAAGCACACTTAATTCTCCTACCTCACGCTTGCCCATTATTCGCAGGGCAACGACTATTAGCACATAAAATAAAAGACAGCGAAAAATTAATTCAATGTACTCACTCATTATTTGCCTCCTTTGGTCTAAACAACAACCCATGACATATAATGTATCGAGGTGAACTTATGAAAAAAACACTTATGCTTCATCATAAACTATTACTTAATACATTTATACCACTACTTTTATTCTCTGCTTGTTTCGCATTATTATACCACTTTGATTTTATCCACACTTCTCTATTTGATGTTTTGACTCAAACACTTGGAATCTTCTTTTTCATGATGCTTGCATTTTGTATCAATAAACTATGTATTAAGCATGCATTTATTATTCAATTTATTATTGTCACTATTTATCTACTTATATTCTTGAGCCAATCAAGTTATCAAATGTTTGAAAGTATTTGCTTCATTGCAAAGCTCCTTGTATTTCTCTTTATTGGCTTCAACTTCAAAAGAAACAAACCATAAAAAATGGCCACTTCTAAATTATCCAATAGAAGTGGCCGTAAACTTATTTTATACTTCTTCGTAACAATCACAACATAGTAGTCGATCAATCGAAATATTTGCTGGATCTTCATCCACAAATTCTGCTTCTAATTGGTCGCTCACATGTTCAAAACACGCTAAAGCTTGAGGAATCTGACCTAACTCAATCAATGCTCTTCCTTTTACCGAGAAAATAGTTGAACACACATCTCCCTTAGAAATCATCATATCACAATGGGCAACTACTTCTTCATACTTACCTGCTTTATAAAGTTCACATAAATAATTTCTTTCCATTAAATTTCACCCTCTATCTTTGTTTCGAGCGTATTATATCACAATGATTTTTGATAGTCTTCTATGATGCCCAAACAATCGAATCATCGCTTTTTTGGAAACAAATTTCTCCATTCACAATTGTCATCAGTACATTTGTATGGCGTAATAATTCAATATCCTGATTAAATATATCTTGATCCAAAATGATACAATCGGCAACATTCCCTACTACTATTCGTCCTTTGATATCCTCTTCAAAAGAGTTATATGCAGACGCATGAGTATACAACATTATTGCATCATGAAGCGAAACAGCTTGTTCAATTCCATACCCATCAGCTGGTTGGGCACATAAATCCTTTCTAGCGACCGCACAATAAAGATTGTCAAAAGGTTTTAAATCTTCAACTGGACTATCCGTCCCATAATTTAATTTAACTCCCTTGCGATACATATCACCAAAGGCATAACTCGTTTGTGCTAAAAGTTTACCCACACGCTCTGCAACAATATGCATATCATAATGAATAAAAATAGGTTGTACTAAAGCAACCACGTTTTCTGCTACAAAACGCTCAATCATTGCAGGACTTGTGATTTGCGCATGGACAACACCATTCCGTAAACGAGCATTCCCTTTAAGCTGATACGCATCCAAAATCATTTCAATTGCCTTATCACCTATACCATGAACAATGACTTGGCAATCATTTTGATTTGCCATTTCCACTAATTGATTAAGTTGTTCTTGTGATAAACAGGCAATTCCTGATGTTGTTTTATCATCACGATAAGGCTCGTTAAGTAATGCAGTCCGTGCACCAAGAGATCCATCCACAAAGATTTTAAGCGGTCCCATTTTATTAAACATCGTTCCACTTCCACTCACAAATCCTTTATCTAAAAATTCACGATACAATTCAGTGTCAAAAAATGTCGATTGATGATATGTCCTAGGTCTTAAACAACTCATTTCATATACCATTTCATAGGCTCGATGCATTTCATTATAATTTTGCGCATGAATATCATTTGTTTGGATACTCGTAATACCATGCCTTAATGCATAATCCATAGCAATATTAATAGTTTGTGCCATTTCCTCCACTGTTTGAGGTGGAATGTGATCACGAATTAGGTCAATAGCATTTTCTGTAAAGATACCATTAGGTTCTCCATCATCACCATAATAAAACTCTGCTCCTTCAATTTGTGCAGTATTCTTATCTATCCCACAAACTTCTAAAGCCTTCGAATTACATACCGCTAAGTGCCCACAAGCACGATTCAGTAAGATTGGATGTTCTGTTGAAATCAAGTCCAAATCTTCCTTTGTAAGCATCCGTGATTCATCATTAAAGTAGTCTTGATTCCACCCTCTTCCATACACAAACTTACCTACTGGGATTTGATGTGTTTGAATGAATTCTTTTGAGATTTGAATCACTTCTTCAATCGATGTAGCACCACTTAATCTTATACTTTGTAGCGTTAAACCCAAACCATGCAGATGGAGATGAGAATCATTAAACCCTGGTAAAACACTCTTTTGTTTCGCGTCAATTAATCGTGTATCACTATCTTGCATCGCTAAAATTTCTTCATCACTTCCAATTGCTTGTACAAATCCATCTTCCATTAAAATGGCGCTCACAAATTGATGACATTCTACATAAATTCTTCCATTAAATATGATTGTCTTCATTCATTTTCTCCCTTTTCATTATTTTTGTTAATTTAACATGACACAATCTTCTTGTCAATTCCCAAACTAACTATTATGATAATTAAATAAGGAGGATTTTCCATGTTATTTCGTATTGCACAAATTGAAGATTTAAAAGCGATTCAAGACACTTTTCAACTCGTCGTACAAGAAATGCTTGCCCAAGAAATCATCATTTGGGATGATGTTTATCCTCGTGACTTTTTCCATGAGGACATCATTCAAAATAACTTGTATGTCTTAGAGGATCACCATATCATTGTAGCTGCATTTGCACTTACAAATGAAAATCATGCAATGACATTTATGAATTGGAAAGATCCTCTAGCAAAAGCTTGTTACTTATCAAGACTAGGAGTTCATCCCGCATACGCACGAAAAGGAATTGCCATGCAGATGGTTGAATATGCCTGCCAAGTAGCAAAAGAGCGTGCAGCAAACTATTTACGCCTATTTGTTGTCGACTACAACATCCCTGCCATTAAACTTTATCATCGTCTAGGTTTCAACCAAGTTGATGGTCAATACATCGAGAGTTTTGAGCATGAGGATGTCAGTTTTTGCGAAATTGGATTCGAGAAACCCCTATAAAATATATCGTTATTACAGTTACATAAGCACAAAAAAACTACCAAAATAAAGACACGAGAATAATAACTCGTGTCTCTTTTTTAACTTAGTTTCTCTCATTTAAGCATCATCAAAATTTACTCTTGTTCAATTGTGAAATATCATTAGAACAAGAATTTCGTATATCACACATTTTAATCTCGTCTAAAATAAGCATAGACTTCAGCAATTCTTGCAGGATAAGATTCCATTACATCCCCACTATAATAGACGATGATATTTTCTCCAATACTGAAATCATTTAAACTATCGACTAACGTTGTGTCCAATGGTGCAATGACTAATTCTCCCTTACTATACAGAGTATTATCAGTCAATTCAAGAGTCATAGATTGGTTAGCTATCTCAACTACCTTTGCCTCAAAGCTTGGTTGAGAGTAAACGTTGTTCATTGTAAGTGGAGGGAAAAACGTCAACACTACATATACAGCGATTGCAACAGTCAAGTTAATCGCTAAAATTATTCCCATTACCACAATCAATTTCTTTTTAAATTGGTACTTAAATTTTGAACCAAAATAATTATAAACAATAAGATATGCAACAAGTACGAAGACTACAAATAAAACGAGTAATGCTAAATCAGATATCACTGGCATATGTTTTATTAAAAAGAATGTAATTTGCGAAGTGGATAAAACCTATCGACTTTAAGATATCCACATTATTTTTAGAAGTAAAATAAGTCAATTCCTGAATATTTCTTTGTTTTAAATCAGATAAGCAAGTTAGGATACAAGAACGGTGCATATCTACATCATCATTCACACTCGTATAGGCAAACACTTCTGCAGAGTTGTCCACACATCGCGTCATCAACACTGCTAATGTCTCTTGTCCTTTAATATAAGCATAAAGTAGCCAATCATCAAGATGAGCAAATACTCTTTCTGTATTCCAATACATCTTATCATCATATTTTTGTTGAAGTTGCTTAAACAAATGGTAGTTTTGACTATTAATTGAAATGACTTGTTGATCATAGTGATCTTCTTTCACTTTACTCATATTTAATGAGGTTGCACAAGCACACTCGACAACATCAAACTTCAATTCTCTAAGCTTTTCACAAGCATTAAGATTCTCTTCATTCATATTTACATGAAACGTACTCATTTCATAATTTAATTCACAATACGTCATCAAATCCTGCATATAACTTCCATCATTCAAGTTCGAATAAATTCCTTGTGTATAGACATAACCTTCTTCACTTCCAACTATCGCTAAACCACAAACGAAATCGTCTTTTACATCAAGTAAAACAACTTCGTCTTCACGCTCAAATGACTTGAGCAGCTGATTTTTAAAATCATCTTTTGTCCAACTAGGATTTAAATATGAAGGAAATGCTGACTTTTTCTTGTCACATGCTAAATCATACATTGCATCTAAATGAAAGAGTATTTCTTCTTTTGTCGCAATAATATACATCTTTTTCTCCTTTCTTTCGTCAATTATATCATTTCACCGTATATAAAGAAAGACAGGTTCGGCACGCCTATTTATCATTAATTTGAATTACAAGTTGCTTAAACACATCTCCACGGTGCTCATAATTTTTAAACTGATCATAACTTGCACACATTGGTGAAAATAAAATCACATCTTTATTTCTTGCAAGCTTTTTTGCTTCAAGAACAGCTTCCTCTAAGATTTCACATACGATTGCATCTGGATAGACTTCTTTTAGCTGATGTTTTGTTTGCCCATATACAATCATATGTTGTATACAATCAACCTCAGATTTGAGCGCAGCAAATCCTGTGCCCTTATCTGATCCACCAGCAATTAAGATTACTCGTTGCTCAAAAGCATGTAAAGCAGCAACTGTTGCTTCTAAGTTTGTGCCCTTAGAATCATTGTAGTACTTCACTCCTTGCCACTCTCCTACGTATTCAATACGATGCTCAACACCTCTAAAAGTTCGAAGGGCATGGCGAATAAGTTCGATTTCAACACCTTGATAATATGCCATCATTGCTGCAACCATCGCATTTTGAACATTATGTCGTCCGACAATTTTTACATCTTCTAGTTTAAACAAAACTTCATCATACAAGCGGACCACTTCATTATCGATATAGCAATCTGCCTTTTCTTTGATCGAATAGTTAATCACACGGCATTGTAGATTTTGGGTACGCTTAACAATTTCTTCATCATCTATATTTTTTAAAAACAAATCTGTTTCACTCATATTTTTCATTAGTAACATCTTCGCATTGTAATAATCATCTACTGTCACAAACTCATCTAAATGATCTGGCGTTAGATTTGTACAAGCTGCAATATGTGGTTTAAACTCATCGCAGCCAAGTAATTGAAATGCAGCAATCTCTAATGCAACATAGCAGTCATTACCTTCATACTCATTCACGATACTACTAAGTGGAACACCAATATTACCTGCAACATAAGCATGTTCATACTTCACTTTTAGGATATGATGAAGTAATGTCGTCGTCGTTGTTTTTCCATTCGTGCCCGTAATCGCAGCATAATGAAATTCTTTGGCAAAACGATATGCTACTTCAGTTTCGTTATAGATGCGATACCCTTCTTGAATAAAGTGTTGAACAAAGGATACTCGATTAGGAATTCCTGGATTTTTGACAATTAAATCATACTCATAATGCTTAAGCATATCTGGATGCTCTCCATCATAAACATGAATCCCAGCAGCTCTTAGTTGACTTGCATTTGCTAAAGGTTTAGCATCAGTTAGAAAAACATCGTAAGCTTTTTTCTTTAATAAATAGGCAACTTCGCTACCACTGCGCGCACCACCAATAACTAGTGCTTTCATACTACATTACCCCTATAATGAAACCAAGAATCGCGCATACAAAACCAATCAACCAAAACATCAACACAATGTTTGGCTCACGCATTCCTGATATACGGAAACTATAGTGAATTGGTGTATATTTGAAGACACGCTTTTTGAACAGTTTCACTGATGTAATTTGAATAATAACAGTTAATGTTTCCCATACAAAAACACCACCAATAATGATTAAGGCAAACTCTTGTTTTAATACCATCGCCAAGGCTGCAAGTACTCCACCTAACGCAAGTGATCCTGTATCCCCCATAAATATTTGAGCCGGATGGCGATTAAACTTCAGATACCCGAATAATGCACCCATTATACACAACACAAAACATGCAATAAAATATTGATGCGATCGCAGCGCAAAGAAAACAAATGGTGAAAGTGCTAAAAAACTAGTTCCAGCAGCTAATCCATCCATTCCATCAGTCAAATTAACCGCATTGCTTGTTCCTGTAAACATAAAGAAAACAAGTAATACATACCAATTTCCAAGATGAATTGTCATTTGTGTAAACGGAATCGCTACCTCAAGTGAAGCATTTGACTGATACATCATGTAAAACGCAACAGCAAGTGCTAGTTGCATTAAGAATTTAACTGAAGCAGGCAAGCCTTTATTGTTTTTTTGTACTACGATGATGTAGTCATCAATGAATCCAATCAATGCATAACCTAAATACGCTAATACAACTGTGAGTGATGATAAGTCATTGAGTGCTTGTGGAAAAAACAAAAAACTCACAACGATAGGAATCAACACAAACATGATGCCTCCCATTGTTGGTGTCTTTGCCTTTTCTTTAAATTCTTGTAGTGAATACTCACTAGCAACTTGATGCTGATTTAACTTATGTAAAAATTTGATGAGTTGTGGCATAAGTAGCACAACAAAAATACAACTCACCAAAAATCCGCCAATCATAATTTCGTACATATTAATCCTCCCCTTGCAATAATGATAAAATAATTTGTTTATCACTTTGATTTATAAATTGGTCATTGAGCAGTTGATTCTGCTCATTCCCTTTTCCGACAACTATTATTATATCATTGTTTGAGGCATACTTCATAGCATTTTTAATTGCATTAGAACGATTCAAAGTGACTTCGTGTTGTTTTTTACAACCAGCTACAATATCCGCTATGATGCGACATGGATCTTCGTCGCGAGGATTGTCGTTTGTCAAAATCAAAACATCCGCATAACGCTCTGCAATCCTTCCCATTGCCGGACGCTTTGTACGATCTCGTCGGCCACCACATCCAAACACAACAATTAATTCCCCCTGCTTAATTGATCTAAAATACCGCAAACTACTCTCCATGGCATTAATTGTGTGTGCATAATCGACAAAAATCATTGGATTTTCACTAATTAATTCGAATCGTCCAGGAATTTCTTTTACCCGTCGACTCCACTCTTCTATTTGATCCCACTTTAAATCCATGCAAAAACCACAAACCATTGCCGCAACTAAATTATACACATTGACTTGAGAGCGAAGCGTCGTTGTATATGTTTTTTGATTTAGTTTAAAAGAGGTGCAATGTGTCCCCTCAATAATACGAGAAATATGAAATTGATAACTTTGCTTACCATAACTAATACATAATCCTGAGAATTTATTGGCGAAACGTTGAAGTATTGCATCATCACGATTAAACACAAATACACCATGCGGTTTGATATAACTTAGTGCAAGTTGTTTTGAGTCAATATAATCTTCAAGTGAACCATGCTCACTCACATGGTCCTCACTAATTTGAGTAAATACCACCACATCAAACATCACCCCATGAAGTCGTTTCATCTTTAAAGCCATTGAACTCATTTCCATCACAACGGTATATACCCCTTTTTGTAAGCATGTCAATAGTATCTCCACTAACAACTCACTCTCTGGTGTAGTATTATTCATTACCCACTCCACATCGTCACATACTGCTTTATCACTTCCAATTAAAGCGCTCTTGATTCCTTGATGATGCAACATATCTTGTATAAGCATTGATGTCGTACTCTTACCATTAGTACCACAAACGCCAATCATTTTTAGTTGCAAGGAAGGCTGATATGACATGGCATGTTGCAACAAGGCATAAGCACTTCGTGCATCCTTTACTTGAATACATCGCTCATCCTCACGCTCACTTATTACTATCGCCCCCTTCTTTAATACTTCCTCTACATAATCATAACCACTTTCACGACTCCCTTCGATAGCCACAAAAACACTTTGGGTGTGCGCCAGATGAGAGTGACATGTCACTAAACTAATAAATCGATCTTCTTTCTCTTTTACTCCAAGTACACGCAATAATTCGTTTAACTTAATTGTCCGCAAGATATAACCACACCTTCCCATTTTCCTCAATTTCAACTCCTGGTTCAGGAAGCTGAGCTATAACTGTTTCTCCCTCCCCAACAAACACAAATTCAACTTGGCTAGATGATAACTCATTTTTATTCTTCCCTACATAGTCTTGGATACTGATATACACTGGATCAAGCCATGTCGTAAGCTTTGGGAGTTGTGTATCAACTTGTTCTACATCCATGTACACTAAAATATCCTCTAATGCTGCCTTTACAATCGGAGCGGCTACCGTCCCTCCATACTGAGTAGGTGAGTTTGGTGAATCTAGTGCTAAATATACAACGATTTCAGGATCATCAATCGGTGCTGCACCAATATACGACAATATATATTCACCGACAACATATTGACCATCTTGGGCTTTTTGTGCTGTTCCTGTTTTCCCCCCAATTTGGTACCCTTCAATGTAGCTAGATCGAGAGCCACCATTTGCTACCACACTCTCAAGCGCATACCGCATCTCAAATGAAGTTTCATTTGAAATCACCTGACGAAGCATATTTGGTTCAACCTCAAAAAGCACATCTTTACTAGTCGGATGTAAAACAGCTTTTGTAATATAAGGTTGATAATAATAGCCTCCATTTACTATTGCACTAAAAGCACTTACGAGTTGCAAGGATGTAATTGAAATCCCTTGCCCAAAACCTGTCGTTGCTTGTTCAAGTGGACCAAAATTTTCTTCACTAAAAAGAATCCCTGAAGATTCACCTGGTAAATCTACATTTGTTTTTTGTCCTAAATTGAATAATTCTAAATACTTTTCTAAATTTTCTTCTCCTAATTTTTGTGCAATATCGACAAAACATGGATTACTTGAATTTTCTAGACACTGTAAATAAGTTTGTAAACCATGGCCCCCTGCCTTCCATGAACTTAATCGTGCTCCTTCAACTTCAATTGAACCCGTATCCAAGAAAGTATCCTCATGCATATCAAACAAATCCTCTTCTAATGCTGCTGCAAAAGTAATTGTTTTAAATGTCGAACCCGGCTCATAACTCATCCATATCGGTAAATTATAATTATAAGTTGTCGCATCATAATCTTGATAATGATTAGGATCGAAATCAGGTTTAGATACCATCGCCAAGATTTCCCCAGTATTGGGATTCATTGCAATTGCCCAAAGTGCATCAGGCGTGTACTTTAGCATGGCATTGTTTGCCTCACGCTCAAGAATCATTTGAATTTCACTATCAATTGTCAACATCACATCCATGCCGATGCCAGGGGCAACATAACGTTCACTGTATGTTGTAACAGGATGACCTTTAGCATCAAAAGGAATCTTCATGCTTCCACTATTGGCTTGTAGAATTTCATTATACTGATATTCCAGACCTGCTAACCCTTGATTATCTGCACCTGTAAATCCTAGTACTTGAGCTAAATAATTACCATATGGATAATAGCGAAGTGAATCTTGAACTAAATATACTCCCGCAAGATTAGCAGTGGCAATTTCAATGGCTTGCTCATTAGAGATTAGTTTTCCTTCGGGATTAATTCTCTGGGTAGATACTTGTTGCGAAACATCTTGAATCATTTGTTGTAAATCTGCCTGTAGGACATCCGCTAGAAACGCAGCAGTCGACTCTTTATCATCTATTTGTGCAGGGACAACCATTACTGATGTACTTGCAATATCCATCGCTAAAACATTCCCATTTGCATCTAAAATACTTCCTCTTAATCCCGATATAGGAAAATCACGTTCCCATAAATCAAGTGCCTTTAGGTATAAATCATCTCTTTCGATAAGTTGGATGTGGGCTAGTTTTGCAATAACACAAGAAAAAAGAAGTACCGCAACAAGACTAACTCTCTGTATTCGTTTTTTTACTATTGCCGGAAGCATCAAATCACCTCCCCATAATATATGAAAAAGTAGCCAAGATTAGACTTGACTACTTTAAAATTAACTCTACTTTTGCATTGAAATCAACTGCCGTCCCCGAGGCAATGGATTGTGAAGCAACACTTCCCACACCGGTAATGACCATTTCGATTCCTGTTATTTCCCATAAATCTAATATTTCGGCTCTTGACCATCCCATCATATCAGGCATAATCAATGAATTACTATCCGTCAACAAGAATATTTTTTGCTCGCTCAATACACTAGCTCCTGGTTGAGGAAACTGTTCAATCACTGTATCTCCCTTTCCTAGTACAATCGCCTCAAGACCTGCATCTTGCGACTTTGCCAGAGAATACTCAATACTGTGATTCACAAGAGAAGGCATTTCACTTTCAATGATTTCTCTTGCCTCAAGTCCTTCATCAAATGTTTCATTTCCATTCGTAAGATTATTGATTTGAGCAATTTTTTGAAGCAATTGTTGCACCGCTTCTGTATCTACATGAGACAAGCGATCATATGGAGCCTCAAATGCATAATACACAAGATATTTAGGGTCATCTGCAGGTAAACCAATTGCTACAGATGTGATTGTTTGTCCACTTGCATAACTGCCATTTACTGCAACCTGTGCTGTCCCTGTTTTAGCAATAATATCAGTTTCTTCAATTCGATAAAAACGCGCGGTTCCATCATCTAAATTTGCTGTATCATACATTAATCTTTGTACATGTTCGGCTGTTGTTTCTGTGATTGGTTGGCCCACAACTTCAGTTTGAGCTTGAAATAAAACATCGTCACTATCGTATGGACTTTTTATTTCCTCAACAAAATATGGTTGCACCATTGATCCATCACTTAGAATCGCTGAGAATGCCTGAATCATTTGTAGCATTGTCACAGTCGAACCTTGTCCATAGGTTTGGGCAAGCTTATCAGCTGCATAATAATAGTTACTCACACCATTTAACTCACTAATATATGGTGTTTCTACTAACTCGTAAAATCCAAAATCTTTTAAGTAATCATAGAAGAGTGAGTCATCCATGTAATTCGCAAGTAAACTTGAAGTTGCTACGTTACTTGAATATACGAATCCCATATCGTAAGTAATCATACCCCAGTCATTGTTGTTGGCATTGTTTACACGTCCTACTTGACGAGAATCCCCACATGGAACACGATAAGGACTAGTCCCATTTACTCCATAACAAAATGAAGTTGAATCTACATATTCCTCGCTACTTGGATATACTCCCATATCAATTGCAGCTGCGTATGTAAATGCCTTCATTGTTGAACCAGGTTCGTAAGGCATTTGAGATCCATAGTTTGTGTGAGTTTCAAAGTTAATATTGTTTGGGTCAAAACTTGGTGCTTGCCCCCACGCAAGGATACGTCCAGTATCAACTTCCATTACTGAACCCCATACTTTATCTGCATCAAATCGTTCAATTGTCATATCAAATGATGTCACAAGTGCTTCTTGGATTCCCTGATCAATTGTTAAATGAACATCATATCCATGAACTGGCTCAATGACTTCATTGTGCATTCCTGGAAGAATGACATTGTTTTTACCAGCTTGATAGACTTGTGAACCATCTACTCCACTCATTTCTTCATTAAGGAAAGACTCAATTCCCATTTTACCAACGATTGTCCCAACTTCATCACTTTGCGCAAAACCAATCAAATATGACGCAAAATCTCCAAGCGGATATGACCTTGTCGTTGTCTCTCGAAATTCAACACCAGGTAAATCTAAAGCTTCAATTTCATTTTTTTGCTCGATTGTCAAATTACGACCAAGTGATCCTAATTCAACCTCACCTGCATCTGCAGTCAAGCGGCCAATGAGATAATCTTCATCTGCCCCCAAAATATCTGATAACATCTTAGCTGTGTAATATGGGTCATCGACAAAGGCAACTTCGCCTGCTCCAGTATAGCGATCTTCTCTTAAGTAACATATTATATTATAAGCAGTAACTTCTTGTGCAATAATCATACCGTTCGAATCATAAATGTACCCACGTCTTGCTTCTAGTACTGTTTCTTTTACGCTGTAATTTTCTGCATATGCAGTTAAATCGGTACCACTTGCTAAGTGAACTTTAAATACCATTACTGCAAAAACATTAATCAATAACATAAAAGAAGCCCCCATCACAAGGGACAATAAAATAACAAGTTTTGTGCTTCTTTTACTACGCATATTATTCACCGTCTTTTACAGTAATTACACTGCTTTGATTATAAGCCATTCCTTCCATCTCCGCAACTTCATAGACACGATCCTTACTCGTTAAATCTTGTACTGCTACAGAATAAGTTTCAATTTCAAGCTCAATTGCAGCAATCTCATCTTCTGTTTGTTTAATTTGTGTTGCTAATGAATTGTTGTGGGCTCTTAAAAATATTGAACTCCCTATTGATGCACACATTGAAAATGTGAAAAGTGTCAGTGCTACTCTAAATAATTTCATCTTTCTCATAATATTTTTCTACTTTCTAGAAGAAGATCACTTCTTCATTATAACTCTCAGCTTGGCTGAATGAGATCGTTTATTTTCTTCCAACTCTTCCTTAGAGGCAACAATTGGTTTTTTTGTAATTACTACATAATCTGCTTGAGGTAATTCATCCGCTCTTAGTGGTATAAACTTATCCACTTTAGGCGCCTTACCATATTGATTGAACATTTCTTTTACGATACGGTCTTCAAGTGAATGAAAGCTAATCACACATACTCGACCATGCTGCTTCAAGAGTTCAATTGAATCCTTTAAACCTGTTTCAAGTGCATCTAACTCTTTATTAACTTCAATCCTTAATGCTTGAAATGTTTGTTTAGCTGGATGTCCCTTTTTACTTAGTACCTTCGCAGGCAATGCTGATTTAATTACTTCTACTAGATCAAAGGTTGTTTCAATCGGTTTTATTTCCCTTGCACTTTCAATTTTACGAGCAATTTGCTTCGCAAAACTCTCTTCTCCATAACGATATAAAATTGATACAAGTTCATGATAACTATATGTATTTACTACTTCATAAGCGCTTAATACTTGAGACTGATCCATTCTCATATCTAAGCGAGCATCAAATCGATAACTAAATCCTCGCATTTGATCATCAAACTGTGGTGAAGATACCCCAATATCCAAGATAACTCCATCTACTTTTTCAATGCCTAACTGTGCTAGCTCTAATTTTATACTACTGTAGTCAGCATGTATAAATGTGACTTGATCCAAATAATCTTTCAATCTTTCTTTTGAATATTCAATTGCTTGAATATCTTTGTCAAAACATATAAGTCTTCCACCTTGGTTTAGACGTTTAACTACTTCTAAACTATGTCCTCCCCTTCCAAGTGTTCCATCTACATATATTCCTTCGGGTTTAATATCGAGGCCTTCGATAGTTTCATTTAATAACACACTATAATGTACAATCATTAAAATTCAAACTCAATACTTTCTGCATATTCTTCCATTTTACTATTTGCCTCTTCATTAATTGGTTCCCATCTTTCTTTTGACCACAATTCAACATGATTATCTACACCTACAAATACACATTCTTTAAGAATTTCTGCAAGTTCAATCAAGTGACTAGGAATTAAAATACGTCCCTGTGTATCTGGATTACACTTTACAGCTGATGATGTTGTGCTACGCACAAAGTTGCGCACATCACGTTTAAATGGTGGTAGCTTTCTTAGTAATGCTAAATGCTCCTCAAACTGTTCTAGAGTAAATAGACTTAAGCAGCCATCAAATCCTCGACAGAGCATAAATTCTTCACTAAGCGCTTTTCTAAATTGCGCAGGAATAATAATTCGACCTTTCGCGTCAATTGAATGTCTAAATTGTCCAACGAGCATCGAATCACCCACTTTCCCCCACTTTTTACCACTACATACCACCATTATACTATTTTTATAGAAAAAAGAAAGAGTTTTTTTGCAAAAAAAAGCCTAAAAAAAGGACTATTTTCAATTTCAGTCCTTTTTGGGTTATAAGTTGGTTACGGTATGATTTTAAAGCACTTTTTAGTAAATAAAGCACCTTTTTAAATAAATTATTACTTAATTCTACATTTCTTCATTAAGCCTTGGTTAAATGTATGGTTATTCATCTCATTAAAAATAAGTGCTGGTTAATTTTTCCAAAAAAAATTAGTTACAACCTTTTTATATTTCTATATTCGACAGAGATCACTAAGTTCTACGATATTTCGCTAAAGTATGCAATAAAGTAAAAAAAAAGCGATGATTACATCGCCTTATTTTCCGATACAAGTGCCACAAGCGTGGTGAGGACGTTTATATTCCCCACATGTAGGACATTTAACTATAGTTGGAGCATTTAGTTTAAAATGTGTTCTACGTTTTGCTTTTCTTGTTTTTGAGTTTCTTCTTTGTTGTACAGCCATATTCGCACCTCCTAGCTTTCTTCAATTTTAAAGTCTTTTAATTTTGCTAAACGCGGGTCAATTTCATTTTCCATCTTTTCACGATATTCACGCTCACTCATCACTTCCCAACCATCCCCTTTAGGATAGCTAGCATCGTCCTTTACAACCTTAAGTGGTACTTCAGCTAAAATTAGTTGAAATAGCACTGGATAAATTTCAATATGACTTTTGTGGCAAACATGAACATCATCTTCCTCTACGTTAATGAAACTAAAAATTTCATTTGCCGTAAATTCAAACGGAACAGTTACATCTTCCAGTGTAACAGCGCAGGGAACAATCATATCGCCCGCAACGTCCATAGCAACCTCAAACTGTTGTGTTGCACAATCATAGTGTCCACTACCGTGTACATTTACATTGCGCAATGCATTAAGACGTCCATGTGTTGAAAAAGCTTGAAGATCAAATTCAATCTCTTCATCAATTTCTACGTCAATTAGATTGGTAAGTTCTTTTTTCGTCCAATTCACGATTATTCACCCTATTTCGTTACCGAATTAATTATATTGAAATAAATAGCGAAAGTCAACAAAAAGCGTACAAATACAATTTAAAATTACAAAACATTTTTTTGTGCCCATCCTACGACATCGCAAATCACTTTATCCCGTTCTTTTTCATTGAGTATTTCATGTCTTAAACTAGGATATACAATGCTTTCTATTTGAGTATATCCTCTTTGCCTCAATTTCATAATGGAGTGATCTATTCCTTTTTGATAGCCAGTACACGGATCACATTCCCCATTTATAAACAAAATAGGTAAGTTTTCATTTTGAACTAGCCATGCTTTAGATGAATTCACATCCACCATACCATACATCAAATCAAAATAAGCTTGAGTTGTGAAATTAAATTGGCAATATGGATCATTTAAATAAGCATCGACATTGTCTTCATTCTTGCTAAGCCAATCACATGTTGTGCGAGGATGGCTCACTGATTTATTAAAACCACCTAATACCATCTTGTATAAAAGCGCAGAGCGCCCCCTCTTCCCTTTTATTTTACTTAACACCCTGCAAACAGCTTTCCCAATTTTTCCAACATTACTTACATTGACTACACCACTCAACATCACTCCATCAATTTGTCCATCATGTTGTTTAAGTAAACTTCGTGTAACTAGTGAGCCCATACTGTGACCAAAAAGCAGGCATGGCACGTTTGGATAAACATGTTTAGCTGCTTTGATTTGACTTAGGCAATCTTTAATAAGTAATTGCCATCCATGCTCTTCTGCGATGAAACCTAGTTCGTCATTATCTCTTGCCGTTTCTCCGTGTCCTCTTTGGTCATATAAAATGACATAGTACCCACGCATCGCCATACTTTGTGCAAAGTATGTATAGCGTCGTCGATGGTCCATCATCCCATGCACAACTACTAAACTTGCAATACATTCACCCTTTGGCTCAAAAACACTTGTTGCTAATGTTATCGCCTCCATATCTATTCTCCTTTCTTTTATTACTTGTTGATTCCATTATACAATAGTGAACGAATTATGGTAAACTAATAACGGTGATAAAAATGAAAGCAACAGGAATTATCGTAGAATATAATCCATTACACAATGGACATCTACACCACATAAAAGAAACACTTAAAATAACAAAGCCTGATGTCCTCATTGCTGTAATGAGCGGTAACTATGTGCAACGTGGAGAATTTGCCATTGTGGACAAGTTTCAACGCGCTCGTTCCGCAATTGAACACGGTGTTGATATCGTCATTGAACTCCCCTATATCTATGCAACACAAAGCGCACAACAATTTGCCTGTGCTAGCGTTGATTTATTGCATTTAGCGCAAGTAAACTCAATTGTTTTTGGTAGTGAGTCCAATGATTTAGAAACACTCCAGGAGATAGCTGAAATGAGTTTTAAAGTTGATTACTTAAAAGAAGCATTAAGTGCAGGAGAAGGATATGCAAAAGCTTTCTCACTTGGTTCAAGCGTTCTTCAGTCCAATGATATTTTAGCCGTCGCTTATTTAAAAGCACTTCAAGACAAGAATATACAACCTTACACAATACAACGCACAACTCATTACCATGATCCTCACTTACAACAAGGAATTTCAAGTGCAACTGCGATTAGAAAAGCCTATTTTAATCAAGAAGATATTTCCAATGATTGTGCAATGCTTATCAATGAGCCAACTGTTCATTGGCAACATTTTTTTCCATATTTAAAAATTTTATTCACAACGCTTGATGTAAATTACATGAAAGAAATCTTCTTATTTAATGAGGGAATCGAAAACCACTTGCGAAATATGATTCTAAAAAGCCAATCATGGCAAGAATTTATAGACATGTCAGCTACAAAGCGTTATACAAAAGCACGTATTCAAAGATGCTGCCTACAACTGATTAATCACATCACAAAAAAAGATGTCACAAATCTTGGTCCATTAGATACACTACGTATCCTCGCCTTTAATGAGAAGGGGCAACAATATCTAAAACATTTAAAGAAACAAGAAGTGAAGATCGCTTCCAAATTTGCTCAAGTCCCCCTTCCTTATCGAGAAATGGAACTCAAAACCACAAAACTATATAGCACACTTATGAGTCAATCTGACGCAAAAAAAATAATTGAAGCTGAAATTGCAGGCGCGATTAGAATTGTATAACGTAAAAACATCCGAAGTTTTTCTTTCGGATGGAGCCTGTACAAAATTTTGTGTAAAGTCTAAATCCTGAAACAATAGTAGAATGAATAAAGTAACATTAGCGAGTAAGTTAAATAATGTTACTTTTTTTTCATAATAACACAAATATTTAACTTTAAAAAAACTAATTTAATCTATCTTCAAATAAGATCTGTAAGCTTGAATAAACCATTCCCCAATTTGCATACGGAATGTTCGACTTCTCAACAATTTTCTCCTGGACTAAATATAAAGATTTAAGTAAACTTTCATCTGTAGGAAATACAGTACGTATTTTAGTGAACTTGCGAAAGCCACTATTTAAACTTTCGATTGCATTAGTTGTATACATAATTTTTCGTAACTCTGGAATATAGTTGAACATTGCACATACTTCATTCCGATTGTTTTCCCACGGTTTGAATGCATATGGATATTTCTCACCCCATTTATCTTTACATCCTTCTAGAGCGTTTAATGCATTTTCTTGTGTTGTAGCACTGTATACTTTCTTTAAGTCCTGGCAAAATTCTATTCTATCTTTGTATCCTAAGAATTTGCATGAGTTTCTTATTAAATGTACAATACAACGCTGTTGCACTGCATTTGGATATACGGATGCAATGGCATCCTTTAACCCACTAAGACCATCGGAGCATATAATTAAGATGTCCTGCACTCCTCTATTTTTTATATCTTTTAATACTGATAACCAAAATTTCGCACTTTCATTTTCACCAATATAAATCCCTAAAACCTCTTTATATCCCGATTCATTGACTCCTAACGCAATATAAACAGGTTTCTTTACTACTATATGGTCCTTTTTCACATTAAAGTGAACACAATCAATAAACAGTATAGGATAGGTTGTATTTAATGGTCTACTTTGCCATTCCAAAGCCTTAGGTATGATTTTATCTGTAATTGCACTTATCATCGCTGCGCTTACTTCTATGCCATAAATATCTCTAATCGACTCACTGACGTCTCTGGTAGACATACCACGTGCAGATAAATTAATTACCTTTTGGTCTACATCTGATATATCTCGGGCATGTTTTTCAATAACTACAGGTTCGAATATTCCATTTCTATCACGAGGAACTTTAATATCAATGACTCCTTGCGAAGTTTTCACATTTTTTTAGATATGCCATTTCTGTAGTTGTCTTTTTCAGTAATTTGATCATGTTTTTGGTAACCCATATGCATATCAAATTCAGTGTCCATCATCTCTTGGAGTGTTTCTCCTAATAAGTCTTTTAGTGCATTAGTAATGTCTGTTGGTGAAGTAACTCCATATTCTTCAATAATATATTTTACGATTTCTTTTTTACTCATAATAAAAATCCTCCTTTAGTAGTTTTCTTTCATTCTACCATTAGAGGATTTTAGATATTACATTTTTATTAAATTTAATTAAACATCCTAGAACCTTAGTCATAGTTTACACAAAATATTTTACACACCCTTCGGATGTTTTATTTTTCTAAATCTTCTTTAATTTTTGAGGTTGAAATTCCTTCGGTACGAGGCAGATAAACAACTTCACAGTACTCTTTGAGTTCATCAAATTTCCCTTCCCAATCATCACCCATAACAAAGACATCAACATGATAATCTTGAATATCTTTGATTTTTTGTTCCCATACCATTTCAGGTATTACTAAATCGACATAACGAATCGCCTCTAGCATCAAACGTCGCTCCTCATAAGAGTGATATGCTTTTTTTCCTTTGATTGCATTGAACTCATCACAACTTAGCGCAACAATAAGATAGTCTCCTTGCTCCTTTGCACGCTTAAGCAAACGAATATGCCCCCAGTGCAGTAAATCAAATGTTCCATAAGTTAAAACACGTCTCACTTTCCCCACTCCTTTTTTTAAAAAAGAGAAGACTAATTTTAGTCCTCTACATTATGATAAATTTTTTGTACATCTTCACAATCATTTAACATTGTGATTAATCTATCCCAGTGCTCTTTTTCTTGGTCACCTTCCACTTTTACATACTCATTAGGAAGCATCGTGATTTCGCATACATCAAATGTTAAATCATCTCCTAACAACTCTGTAATCGCTCCTTGGGCTTTATGAAAATCTGAAATCTCTGTATAAACAGTCATAATTCCCTCTTCACATTCTACATCTTTTACATCGATATCTGCCATAAGCAATGCATCTAACATTCCTTCCTCATCATCATGAGTAAAAGATAAAATTCCTACATTTTCATAGCTATGAGATACACTACCTCCCACACCAAATTTACAATGCGACTTATTAAACGCTGTTTTTACAGCACTCAATGAACGATTTGTGTTATCTGTTAGACAATCAATAATGACAGTTGCTTCCCCTGGACCAAAACCTTCATAGCGTACTTCACTATAGTTCTCTCCAGTTCCACCTTTTGCTTTCTCAATTGCGCGCTTTATAACATCAGCAGGCACTTGATTTGCCTTTGCCTCCGCTATTTTACGTCTTAATCCTAGATTCATTTCAGGATCAGGAACCCCTGCTCTTGCAGCCATGTATAATTCCTTACCATAGCGAGAATATAACTTTGATTTTATTGCAGCTGTCTTCGCCATCGAAGCAGCACGGACTTCATGTGCACGTCCCATCAGTATTACCACCTTTCAAACAAAACTATTATACCAAAGTAAATAAAAAAAAGCATTAAAAAAAGCATTCAACCAATTACTTTTATTGTAATTGGTGAATTATCTCTTTGTTTATAAGTGAACACTTTCCATCAACGTGCCATTCTACATGAGAATCATCATTGATAATAATAAGCTGTTGATTAGCTTCAACTCTTTTCTTTCTTGCCATAATACAATCGCACCACCTGCTATTACACGAATATCACTAAGGTTTGTCTTCTGACCTCTTTTCTTAAAGAACCACCTACGATAATCCAATGAAACCAAGTAACTTCCATCTTCATTCACTTCAACTAAATCAAATTTGAACTGTCACTTTTCTTGATATTTTTCAAAAACATATAACATTCTACCTTCTTTCTTTGTATCTAAATTAATCTTGTAGAAGTATACCATTTAATTAATAAGTCGAAAAATATGATACTCCATTTAACATTTGAAAGTTCAAAGATTCCAAAATAACTGTATCATTCACATTCTATTATCATGTTTTAGAAATTTCAACACATGTATTTCATAGTAAATTAGACAAAAAAAGCACTAATGCGTGCTTTTTTTCATACCTTCTACAACTTTTTTATTTACAACAAGTTTTTGTCCATCAACATGCCATTCAAGCTCACTGTTATCATTAATAACCGTAACATACTGATTTTTATTAATTCCATCTTTTAATATTGTTTCATCTTTAGGTTTTTTTAACACTACTGCTGATCCAGTGTTTACCTGAATCGAACTATTTTTTGCTACTTTTCTTTTCATAGATACCCATGATTTCTTATATCCCATAGAAACTGTATAGCTACCATCAGTATTTTCTTCAACTCTATCAATAAACAAACGTAATTTCCCTTGTTGCGAATAATAAACTAATCCCACAACAACTATTGTAAAACTTGCAAACGTCATTAAATACACTGACGACCTACTCGCAACCTCTGGTGTTTGCTCATCTTCTATAATTATTTCTTCAGATTGAGTTGTCTCATCACCTTGCGCTGCTACTGTATTCATTACTCCACCAAAATAACATAAGCATATAAGTGCTAATTGTATAATCTTTTTCATTTTACTTCCCCATACCTCCAAAAACATTTATGATTGTATCATTTATAAAAAAATAAATAAAGTAATAAGATTAAAAAATTACAGATTATCACTGTATTTTTTTCCAATTTAATAATAATGACTCTTTTATTTCATCCATGACTCATCAGAAGGGTTATTTCTGAATTGAATTAAGCGCGCTTGATCTTCTGCTTGAATATACCCTGTCTCTACCGCAACATCGACAAGCACATCAAAATTTGACGCAGAAACATTTTTTACTTGAGCTTGAGCTAAGCGATCAGTTGCCTTTTGCATGCCATATGTAAAGATAGATGCAATTCCCAACACTTCAACTCCTGCATTTTTTAATACATCCACAACTTCAAGACTACTTCCAGCTGTTGAGATTAAATCTTCAATAACCACAACTTTAGTTCCAGGTTCACATTTCCCTTCAATTTGATTTGTGCGCCCGTGACCTTTTGCACTTGCACGCACATACCCCATTGGTAAATCTAGAATTTCAGCGACAATTGCAGCATGTGCAATACCCGCAGTTGCCGTCCCCATTACTGTTTCACACTCAGGAAAATGAGTTTTAATAATTTGCGCAAGCGCTTGTTCAACTTCTTTTCTTACTTTAGGACTACTTAGTGTTAAACGATTATCACAATAAATTGGACTCTTGATACCAGAAGCCCAAGTAAAAGGATCATTTGGTTTTAAAAATACAGCTTGAATATCCAATAAGTTTTTTGCAATATTTCTTTCCATTACACAATTCCCTCCACGAATTCTCTTACACAACGACGATAAGCCTCTACAGGACTGTCCGCACTTGTGATTGGACGACCTACAACAATGTAACTTGATCCAATTACACGTGCTTGATATGGCGTTGTTACACGTACTTGATCGCCTTTTGACGCATCATCAAAGCGAACACCTGGAGTTACTGTTACAAAATTTTCTTGGCAAACTTCATGGACTAATCCAGCTTCAAGCGGGCTACATACAACCCCCGCTAATCCAGCTTGTTGAGCATTAAGTGCATAGTGCTTTACTGTTTCTTCAATAGTATGAGGAATTAGTAATTCCTCACTCATACGCTCTTGCGATGTACTAGTAAGCTGAGTAACCGCAATCAACATTGTTTTAGCACCAACTTCATCAATCGCTTCTTGCGCTGCTTTCATCATTTCAATTGTTCCAGCAGCATGTACATTTGTCATGTCGACATCAAGTTTTGCAATATTCTTCATTGCCTTTTTCACTGTGTTTGGAATATCATGTAGTTTTAAATCTAAGAAAATTTTATGTCCGCGCTCTTTAATTTCTTTTACAATGCTAGGACCTTCTGCATAGAATAATTCCATTCCAATCTTTACAAATGGCTTTTCATCTTTGAATTGTGCTAAAAAATCTAAAGTTTCTTGTTTCGTTGAAAAATCGCAGGCAATAATTACATCTCTTTGTTTCATTTGTGTGACCTCCCTATAATTTCACTTAAATGTTGTATTCCTAATTCATCCATTAAGGATGGTAATGCTTCTATAACTTCTTTACACACGTACGGATTGCGACAATTTTCTGCACCAATTTGCACCGCTGTTGCACCCGCACTCATCATTTCAATAACATCTTGTGCGCAAGTAATTCCTCCAATTCCAATGATTGGAATCGATACTGCCTTATAAACTTGATACACCATACGCAACGCGACAGGCTTAATGGCAGGCCCACTAAATCCTCCCATAACATTGGCAATGATAGGTTTTCCAGTCTTTAAATCAAAACGCGCACCAAGAAGGGTATTAATCATACTAATACCATCAGCTCCCGCTTCTTCACAAGCTTTTGCAACAGCAACAATATCAGTTACATTTGGCGTTAATTTGATAAACACAGGCTTACTTACAACAGCCTTAATCGCCGCTGTCACTTCTGCTGCCATTTTAGGATCTGTCCCAAAACTCATTCCACCATGACTTACATTTGGACAAGAGATGTTGACCTCAATTATTCCCACAATCTCGCTTTTATCCATTTTTTTTGCGCAAGCAACATACTCTTCAATAGAAAATCCACTCACATTTGCAACTACTTTTTTATTATATACTTCTGCTAGTTTTTTGAATTCTGATGAGACCACCACATCAACACCAGGATTTTGTAAACCAACTGCATTTATCATTCCGCGATCACACTCGGCAATACGTGGTGTAGGATTTCCAAATCGAGCATCCCTTGTCGTACCTTTTGTCGCAATTGACCCTAAAATATTAATATCATAGAACTGAGTAAATTCATAACCAAAGCCAAATGTACCACTTGCAGGAATTACTGGATTATCTAATTCCCAATCTCCTAATTTTACTTTTAGTCTTTCCATATGATTTCTCCACTTTCCATTACCGGACCTTCTACACATATCCTCTTATAACCAGTTAATGTTTTGCAACTGCATCCCATGCATGCTCCAAAACCACATCCCATACGTTCTTCAAATGACAATAGACCCTGAACATGACTAGTTTTGGCAATAGAGCGAAGCATCATATGAGGACCACATGCAAGATAATCATGATTTAATAAATTATGTTTTATCATTAAATCACTCACAAATCCTTTTTCACCAATAGTTCCATCATTGCTACTCACATAAACATCCACACCTAATGCTTTAAATTCATCGATATAAAACGCATCATCTCGAGATGCGAAACCAAGGCATACACTGACCTGTTTATTTAACTCAAGGCATTTTTTTGCCACACTGTACATTGGTGGTACACCTACACCACCACCCAACAACACCACTTGCTGAGCAACTTTAGTGCAATCAAAACCATTCCCAAGTCCAACGAGTACTTCAACTTCTTTTCCCACATTCCATGTACTCATTTGTTTTGTCCCTTCACCTAGCACTTTATAAATGCAGGTAAAGGTTGTCTCACTAACATCACAAATACTAATAGGTCGCTTTAAATAAAAGCCCTCTATTGTAAAGTTTACAAACTGCCCTGGTTGACTTACAAAATCAATTTCACCACTTAACACAAGTCGATATACTTGTTTAGCAATCATTTTATTTTCTAAAATTGTATATTTTTTTATTGATTTCATGTTTTCCCCTATTCATTAATGAGTGAAACACTCACCGTAATTTCTTCTAAAACATTGAGTAGTACTTCTACTGTATCAAGTGAGGTAAAGACTGTCACATTGTTTTCTACAGCACAGCGTCGAATTTTATAGCCATCTAGTGCTGGATTGCTATCCCCAACACTAAGTGTATTTACAACATAAGTTACGTGTCCTTTTCGAATTGAATCTAAAATCTCTTCACTACCCTCAGAAATCTTCTGCTTAATACGTGTTTTTATTCCATGCTCAATTAATGTTTTAGCTGTCCCACTTGTTGCCTCAACATTAAATCCTAAATCATAAAATTTTTGAATCAACGGAATTGCCTTGTCTTTATCTTCATCACTAATCGTTACAAATACAGTTCCATAGTTTACAACACGTAAGTTTGCGGCTTTTAGTGCTTTGTATAGTGCATGATTAAGAGTATCAGCATACCCAATTGCCTCCCCAGTTGATTTCATTTCAGGAGATAAATAAGCATCTAATCCATGAATTTTCGCAAATGAGAACGTTGGTGCCTTAACATAGAATCGCGCTTTTTCACTCATTACCTCAGTTTTATAACCAAGACTTACAAGAGAGCGTCCAAGCATTACTTTAGTAGCGATATTTGCCATCGCAATTCCTGTTGACTTTGACAAGAACGGAACAGATCGAGAAGACCTTGGGTTGACTTCAATGACATACACTTCTTCTTGGTCATCTACAATATACTGAACATTAAACAAGCCACATATTCCAATTTTTAGACCTAAATCAATTGTATACTGAGCAATTTTTGACTTTACCTGTTCACTCAATGAGTAAGCTGGATAAACGCTCATCGAATCACCAGAATGCACCCCAGTTTCCTCAACGAGCTGCATGATTCCTGGAATAAACACATCCTTACCATCACATATTGCATCTACTTCTACTTCTTTACCACGAATATACTTATCGACGAGTACTGGTTGATCTTCATCAATTGAAACTGCCGTATTTAAATACTCAATTAATTCCTCATCGCAATTCACAATGACCATTGCACGTCCACCAAGCACATAAGATGGGCGGACAAGTACTGGATAACCAATACGTTTTGCCACTTGCAAGCCATCTTCAATCTTTGTCACTGCTTGTCCTGTTGGCTGAGGGACATTTGCACTACGAACTACTTTTTCAAATAAGTCACGATTTTCTGCATTATCAATCGCCTGTAAATCAGTCCCAATGATATTCACGCCACATTTCTTCAAACGTGCTGCTAAATTAATTGCAGTTTGACCACCGAGTGATACAATTACCCCTTTTGGCTTTTCAAGTTCTACAATATTCATGACATCTTCAACTGTGAGTGGTTCAAAATATAATTTATCACTTACCGAATAATCTGTGGATACAGTCTCTGGATTGTTGTTGATGACAATCGCTTCATAGCCAGCTTCTTGTATTGCCCAAATGGCATGAACAGTTGAGTAATCAAACTCAACTCCCTGTCCTATACGAATTGGACCTGATCCCAATACAATAATTGATTCTTTATCTGATACAATTGATTCGTTTTCATCTTCATAAGTTGAATAAAAATAAGGAACATAACTATCAAATTCACTCGCGCAAGTATCGATCATTTTATAAATTGGTAAAATCTTATTCTCTAAACGATAAGCGTATACCTCAGTTTCATCTTTTCCTAATATTGTAGCTAAAAAGCGATCACTAAAACCTAAACGTTTCGCCTTTTTAAATAATTCAATACTCATATTTTTATTTAAGCTTTGTTCAAATTCAATGATGTGTTTAATTTTGTCTAAAAAGAAGCTGTCAATTTTTGTGGCATTTTGAATTAAAATCAAATCCACTTGACGACGGAATAATTCTGCAATTTCATACAAACGCAAATCAGTAGCTGTTTGAATTCTATCTAATAATTGACTCGTCTCAACTTGACTCAACTCACTCATGAATAAATGATCTACACCAATCTCCATACCACGAACCGCCTTAAGTAAACTTTCTTCCATCGTACGCCCAATACTCATCACTTCCCCAGTCGCCTTCATTTGTGTAGATAGACGGCGATCTGCTTTGGCAAACTTATCAAATGGGAATCTTGCTAATTTTGTAACGATGTAATCCAAAGTTGGTTCAAATGATGCTGGTGTATTTGCTATAGCGATTTCATCTAACGTTAAACCTACTGCAATTTTTGCACTAACCCTTGCGATTGGATATCCACTTGCTTTAGAGGCAAGTGCAGAACTACGAGAAACGCGCGGATTTACTTCGATTACATAATATTGGAAAGAGAATGGATCAAGCGCGTATTGTACGTTACATCCCCCCTCAATTTTTAACTCACGAATAATTCGAAGTGCCGAATCACGAAGTAATTGATATTCTTTATTTGATAACGTTTGAGATGGAGCCACCACCATACTATCTCCTGTATGAACTCCAACGGGATCGATATTTTCCATATTACAAATGACAATTGCTGTATCGTTAGCATCACGCATAACTTCATATTCAATTTCTTTATATCCTTTAATAGACTTCTCTACAAGAACTTGATTTACAGGACTTAGCTTTAAAGCACTTTTTCCAATTTCATCTAAATCTTCATCATTATAGGCGAATCCACCACCTGTCCCTCCTAGTGTAAAAGCCGGACGAAGTACTACTGGATACCCAATTTCATGCGCAATTTCAAATACTTCTTCAAGTGTATTCGCAACAGTACTTTGTAATACTGGTTCACCTAAGCGCTGACATAAGTCTTTGAACAGTTGACGATCTTCTGCTTGATCTATCGAATCAAATGAAGTACCAAGAATTTCACACTGACATTCTTCTAATATACCTTTCCTTGCAAGTTGCATCGCTAGATTTAATCCAGTTTGTCCACCAAGTGTTGGTAAAATTGCATCTGGTCGCTCACGGCGGATGATTCGTGCTACAAATTCTAGATTAAGAGGCTCCATATATACTTTATCGGCAATTTGCGTGTCAGTCATAATCGTTGCTGGATTTGAGTTAATTAGAATAACTTCATATCCTTCTTCTCTTAGTGCAAGACATGCCTGAGTTCCTGCATAATCAAATTCTGCTGCTTGCCCAATCACAATTGGCCCTGAGCCTAAAACTAAAATCTTTTTTATATCATTACGCTTTGGCATTTCTTACCTCCTCCTTGAATGCATTCATATTCGCTACAAACTCTTCAAATAAATACTCACTATCCTGTGGTCCTGGAGCACTCTCTGGATGGTATTGCACACTGAATAAGTAATCTTCTTTAATTTCAATTCCTTCTACACTTTGATCAAGTAAATTCACATGTGTCACGCTTACATGACTAGGAATATTCTCACTTTTAACTGAGTAACTATGATTTTGAGAAGTAATTTCAATTTTTCCACTTTTTAATGATTTTACTGGATGATTTGCCCCACGATGCCCAAATTTCATTTTGTATGTTTGAAGACCATTAGCTAAAGCAATCATTTGATGCCCTAGACAAATTCCAAACATCGCAACTTTGCCTTGAATTTGGCGTACAAGTTCAATGACTTCTTTGACATCTTCTGGATCCCCTGGACCATTTGATAAAAACACACCATCAGGTTTCATTCCAAGAATCACTTCCGCAGTTGTATCCATTGGAACAATCGTTACATTACAGCCATATTGATTTAATTTTCGAATGATATTGTATTTTATACCACAATCAATCGCCACAACATTATATTTTGGGTTTGGTGTACGTGAATACCATATCTTTTTGCTTGTGACTTTCTTTACTTGATTGCATGGAACATCATATGAAGCAATTTTTGCAAGTGCTTCTTCCTTAGTTAAACTGGCATCACAAATTATCGCTAACTGACTACCTTGGTCACGTAAAATTCTTGTAAGTTTTCTTGTATCAATATTACAAATCCCTGGAATTCCATTTTCTTCTAAAACGTCTGCACAAGTTTTTGTATACCTAAAGTTACTTGGCTTGTCGTTGTATTCTCTTACAATTAATCCTCCCGGGGCAATAATACGTGACTCAAAATCTTCATCTGTAATTCCATAATTCCCAATTAGCGGATATGTCATCACAACCATTTGATCTGTATAAGATGGATCAGATAATATCTCCTGGTAGCCACTCATCGAAGTATTAAAAACTAACTCACAAATACTTTCATTGATCGCACCAAATCCATTTCCTACAAATTCTTCTCCATTTTGAAGCACTAATTTACGTTTCATTATATTCCCTCTCTATAGACAATTTCGCCATCGACAATTGTCATTTTTACAATACCTGACATATACCAATTTATAAATGGTGTATTTTTTCCTTGAGAAACAATTTGCTTCTCATTTATTTTAGCGCGCCCTTTTAAATCAATAATACATAGATTTGCTGACTCAAAATTCATAATATCTCCACCTTCAATTTCAAAGATTGTCGTCGCATTGTAACTCATCGCATCTAAAATCGTTTCTAACTTTACTTTACGTGGCATAACTAAATGTTGATAAAGTAAACCAAAACTAAATTCACTTCCAATAATACCCATTGCACTTCCTTGAAATCCTCGTGATTTCTCTTCTTTGGAATGTGGTGCGTGATCTGTTGCAATTAGCTCTATTGTGCCATCATTTAGTCCTTCAATAAGCGCTAGTTGGTCTTCTTTTGAGCGCAGTGGTGGGTTCATCTTGAAGTTTCCATCATCTGCGACAATGTCATCCTCACACATAAGAAGATGATGCACTGTGACTTCAGCACTGATATTTAATCCTTCTTTTTTGGCTTGTCGGACAAGTTCAACTCCCTCTTTAGTCGAGATATGGCAAACATGATAACGACACCCTGTTTCTTTTACAAGATTGATATCACGCTCTATTTGTTTATATTCAGATTCGCTGCTGATTCCAACTAAACCTAATTCAGCTGCTTTTTTTCCTTGGTGGATACAAGCACCATCTTCAATCAATGATTCATCTTCGCAATGTGCCACAATTACTTGATTGTATTTTTTTGCCTCAAGCATTGCCTGACGCATCAATTCTTCACTTTGTACACCACGCCCATCATCAGAAAATCCAACCGCAAGTGTAGCAAGTTGTTCAAAATCAACGAGTTCTCCCCTTCCTTTTTGACCTTTTGTAATCGAAGCATATGGAAGCACATGAATACATGCATTTTGTTTAATTAAATCGAGTTGGGTCTGTATATTATCCACACTATCAGGAACCGGATTTAGATTTGGCATTGAAAAAACCGTAGTATAACCACCTTTTGCTGCAGCCATTGTCCCAGACTTAATTGTTTCCTTGTATTCGAATCCTGGTTCACGTAGATGGACATGGGCATCGATAAAACCAGCACACACCAACATTTCACTGGCATCGATTACCTGTTGAGAATATTCCGCTAAATCAACCTCATCTGCAAGAATAACACTCCCCACATCATCTATAAATACATCCTGTTCAACCAATTTCCCTTGTGTATAAACTAACCCATTTTTAATTAAAAGACTCATTTTGTTCCTCCTAGTGCCCTTAACAGCAACGCCATTCTAACTACGACGCCATTTTCCATTTGTTTAAATATTCTACTTTTTTCACACTCTACTACTTCATCTGCAATTTCAACATTACGATTAAATGGTGCAGGATGTAAAATGATTGCATGTGATTTCATTTTTTGCATACGTTGATAAGTTAATCCATATTGTTCATGATATCGTTGTTTTGTAATGGTCATTTCATCTTCATGTCGCTCATGTTGAACACGCAAAAGCATAATTATATCCATTTCTTCTATTGCATCTTCAAAATTTACATGTTCATATTGTTCCTCTGCAAACTCACTTGGACCACTTGTAAATACTTCCATTCCAAGTCGTTTCATTACCTCGATATTCGTATGTGCTACTCGACTATTTTTAATATCTCCTACAATCGCAATGCGTAGTCCCTCAAATCTTTGGAATTCTTCATAAATCGTATACAGATCCAATAAGGATTGCGAAGGATGATCTTTTGAACCATCACCTGCATTTAGTATAGGACATTTAATTTTACCTTCCAATTGCTTATAGTACTCATTCATCCCATCTCTTATCACAAGCGCATCAACCCCAAAACTTTCAAAAGTTTTGACAGTATCATAGAAGCTTTCGCCCTTTTGAAGACTTGATGTTGATGGATTAAACGTGATGACTTTACATCCTAAGCGCTCTTGGGCAACATTGAAACTATATTGAGTTCTAGTACTTGGTTCAAAAAATAGATTTGCCACTATTTTTCCTTTGAGTGCACCTTCAAACTTTTTTTCTTGAGCAGCCTTAGCTAACTTCAATATTTCGATAATTTCCGAACACGTTAAATCTTTTAATTTTAAACAACTTTTCATGTTTCCTCCTCAAAAAAACCTCTTTTGCGCGCAAAAGAGGTAGTTACTAAAAAAATAGTTAAATCAATGTTTTTTTTGTAATCTCTTTTTAGCGTCTCGCACTAAATTAAAGTCATTTTTATTATACCCACTCTTTGTCGACTATTCAATAGTTTATTTAGGATAATTCATTAATCGCAAATAAGTATCTACCCCAACCTGTAGTACATCTTCATCAATATCAAAAGCACAGTTGTGTAACGCAATATTCTTACCCGTTCCAAGATAGAGAAAACATCCTGGTATTTCTTTGCAATAAAAGGAGAAATCTTCTGCAATATTAAACGGTTGTTCAAACGTCACAAAATCGCTAATTTGATTTGAGACATAACGAAATAAATTGTCATCATTAATTAGTGGTGGATACCCCTCATTGTAGTTAAACTCTATCTCACAACCATAATTTTCACTCATTTCTTGGCACCTTAGTTGAGCATTCTCAACTAATTCCGCAAAATGTTTTTCATTAAAAGCTCGTGCACTACCTTTTAAAATAGCTTGTTGAGGTAAAATATTGCGTACTGTTCCAGCTTGGAAATAACCAAACTTAAAAACACACATCTTCTCTTGTTGATTAAGCTTACGCTCAATCTCATAAAACTGAAGAAGTAATTGCGCTGCTATTTCAATTGGATCAACACCTAAATGAGCCTCTGCACAATGCGAACTTTTACCACTCACAATCACATCTACCTCACTAGCACTAGCCATAAAAGGACCAGACTTACTTCCTACATACCCTTTCGCTAATATCGGATGCATATGAATCCCAAATATGGCAATTGTATTTGTCTTTTTAAAAACACCTGTTTCACATATACGTTTCGCTCCACCGATAGTCTCTTCTGCAGGTTGAAAAATCAACAATATGTTGTTTTGAAATTCATCCTCGTTCATTTGACTTAACTCTTCTGCAAATCCCAATAGAATTGCCATATGAGCATCATGTCCACAAGCATGCATTCTTCCCTCATGTTTTGAGCGATAAGGAAGATCGCTTACTTCTTGTACAGGTAAGCCATCCATGTCGGCACGAAAGGCAACAGTTTGATTACACCCTTTTTGAAAATAGGCCATCACTCCCGTCTCTAACACTTCAATTATTTCACAATTACATTTCGTTAGAACTTCAAGTATATACTGTTTACTTAAAAACTCTTGATTCGCTATTTCTGGAATTTGATGCAATGTTCTTCGATGTGCTTTTACACTATTCATGTGTACCTCTCTCCTTATATGATATAATATGTATTATACAGTAAATTTTTGTGAAATGATGTGAAACATCTTAAATGTATTTTCAAGATGGATAATGTTGTTTACAATAGAAAATGTAGGTGAGAAAAATGAAAAATATAAAATCTAAGTTGTTGTTTTTCCTATCAAAACGTTATGGTAATGATGCTTTAAACCACTTCATTTTATGGCTAGCAGTTACCTTGTTCCTACTTAATTTATTGCTAGGTGAACCATTTTTTGCATTAGTCATTCAAATTCTTATTATTTTGAACTTAATTCGTGCATTATCTAGCAACTATCACGCTCGTCAAAAAGAGAATAATCTTTATCTCTTATTTACACGAAAAATACGACATCATTTCAAATGTATTCAACGACGTAAGAGTGACCCTAAAAACTGTTATTATGTATGTCCTCATTGCGATCAAATTGTCCGTGTTCCTAAAGGACGAGGAAAAGTAGATATTCGTTGTCCGAAATGTTCCCATACATTCGAAAAAAGGAGTTAACCCTATGAATTTTTTATTACTTCTTGTTATGTTAGTTGTACTATTTTCAATCTCTTCGTTTATACTACATAATCCATTACTTATTTTTTTAGGATATGGAGTGTTTATGTTATATTCTTCTTGGAAAATGAAAAAGTTAGACCAACATAAGCAACAGGCTTATGAAGAGTCTAACCATCGACAATATACACATCAGTATCGTCCAAATACGAATCAATCTATTATTGACGTCGAATTTAGCGAAAGAGAATTACGTGATTAAGGTCACGTTTTTTTTATGTCCGCAAAAGCATCAAGTAAATGAGTTGTAATTATTTTTAGATTTGATTCTATGTGATGTAAACAATTCGCATAATCAAGTGTCGAAAATGAACTATACTCGCATTCATCTAAAGCACACGCACATATACTACACATTGCAGATAATTGCTCTAACTCCTCTATAACTTGTTCCATACACTACCTCCTCTTTTTGAATATAGCACATTTCAAAAAGTGAAGTGTTTCAAATGTGTCCCATTTAAATTAAATAGTTTTCCACATACCAAGAAATACCGTCTTCATCATTACTTTTCGTAATAAAATCACTAACATCTTTAGCATCTTGTGTTCCGTTTGACATACATATTCCTAAACCACTGTCTCTTAACATCTCAACATCGTTTGTTGTGTCTCCAAAAACACATACTTCTTGCATTTCTAAACCATTCATTTTACAAAATTGAGAAATACCATAGCTTTTAGATACACTTTTATCTACGAATTCAAATAGATCCTTTTGGGTTTTAAATGCATGATAGCTCTCACTTAAATGGTTTTGATAAAAGGACTGAATAATCGGCATTTTGCCCTCTTCAATACCAAACAAGATTTTTTCTCTTGGCTCTTGCCAAATTCTTTCTGGTTGCACAATTATTGTTTCCATGCAATTAAGCTGTGCTGAGCGAACTGCAGGAGCCAATTCTTTTACCATTAACATTTGTTGATTCTCATAAACACTTGGATAAAAACCTTCATTCATATATGTTGTCACAATTTCTTGAACATTTTGCACTGAAATTAAATTATAAGAGTTCAACGTTTGATGAATGGCATCGTAACACTGTGCACCGTTCATCCCTACAATAACATCAACATATTCTTCAATGTTCCAATCCACAATTTTCTTTTTTATTCCATTGTATGGACGACCTGTTGCAATTCCAAACAACATCCCTGCTTGTTTCAATTTTTTAATTGCCTCTACTGTAGCAGGACTAATCTCTTTTTTTGAGTTTAAAAGTGTGCCATCTACATCACATAGTACTAATTTTATGTTTTTCATTTTCCATCCTCCAATTTCCATTTTATTATACATCTACTGTCACTTATAAACAATAATTTATATTTTGCACTTGAATTTCATATCATCCTCATATATACTTATTAGGTATCCCTAGATGGCGAAATTGGTAGACGCAATCGACTCAAAATCGATCGGTAGTGATACCATGCCGGTTCGAGTCCGGCTCTGGGGACCATTTTGATACATGAGCGTAATCACTTGATTACGTTTTTTTATTTCTTAAGACTTTCTTAATTTAATAAGTCAAGGTAGAAAAAAAGTACTAAATTAGTTATAATACTATTGGTGAAGCAAATGATAAATTATCCAAACGGAAAGAAAATAACAAAATCAAATGAACAAAGAGTGAAAACTCAGCGTGGAATGACTTTAGAATCTGATATCAATTTAAGTAATGAATACTTCATTGATACCAACAGGGCAATCATCTATAAAAAACCAACACCCATTCAAGTGGTGCATGTTGATTACCCAAGAAGAACGGCCGCGAAGATTGATGAAGCCTATTATAAGATACCAAGTACAACTGACTACAATGGTATCTATCGGGGGAAGTATATCGATTTTGAAGCAAAAGAGACAAATAGTCGAACATCATTTCCTTTTTCAAGTATTCATGCTCACCAAATCACACACTTATCCCGTGTATTAGAACATGGGGCAATTGCTTTTATCATCATCCGTTTTACGATTTATGATGAAACTTTCTTTATAAAAGCAAAAGATTTGATTGAATTTTATCACAATGAGAAAAGGCGCTCAATTCCATATATTTGGTTTAAAGAAAATGCAACACTGATCCCTTTCTCTTTAACACCACCAGTAAATTATATTCGAGTTATTGACGAGCTATATTTCAAAGGAGAGTAATTTTTATGAGTAAACAACCAAAAAGACAAAAAAAGAAAATTAATTGGAAACGTGTCACATTAGTCATCGTATCCTTGATTGCCATTCTTGGCATTCTTGTATCCGCAGTTGGAGTATATATGATTAACTCTATGATTGCAGATCGACCAGAAGTAAGCATTGAAAATTTTGAAAGTCCTGAGTCTTCTCAAATTTTCGATAGTGAAGGAAATCTAATTGCTGAGATCGGATATCAAATTCGTACAAACATCGAATTTGAGGACTTACCCGCTTCATTAGTCGATGCCTTCGTATCAATTGAAGATAGTCGATATTTTGAGCATAACGGATTTGATGTTAGTCGATTTGTGAAAGCAATGATGGAAAACGTACAAGCCTCACTTGCTGCAGGCGCACTTCGATTCCCTCAGGGTGGATCAACACTCACAATGCAATTAATTGACAATACATACTTCATGAATGAAGAAGTTGCTGGAGCAAATGATGTTGCCCAAAAATTCCAAGAAATCTTCATGGCGATGGAACTTGAAAGTTTAACGAGCAAAGAACATATCTTAGAATATTATTTGAATATGATTAACTTTGGTGGAACTGGAAACATTCGTGGTGTTCAAGAAGCTAGTGAGTTTTATTTTGGAAAAGATGTAACACAACTTACACTATCAGAAAGTGCCCTACTTGCTGGTATTGTCAATGCCCCATCACGATACAATCCATTAACTAACTTAGATTATGCAACAGAACGCCGTAATACAGTGCTTGATTTAATGGCTTATCATGGATACATCACTGAACAAGAAGCTCAACTTGCAGCTAGTATTAACATAGAAGATCAATTAGTAGATACCGCTTCATTAAATCGTGGAGCTGGTGAGGGGAACCCTTACCAAAGTTATATTGATGTAGTTATTCAAGAAGTTACTGAATTAACAGGTCAAGATCCTACGATTGTTCCAATGAAAATTTATACAGCTATGGACCCAGATGTTCAAGATACAATGGATCAACTTCAAGCCGGTGAAATTGAAGATGTTCAATTCCCAGATGATGAAATGGAAATGGCGGCTGTTTCTATCAATAACCAAAATGGACAAATAGTCGCAATTGCTGGAGGACGTAACTATGCCGATGGTGGTAGTATGTTACTTAACCACGCAACTGACCAATACAACCAGCCTGGTTCAGCAGTAAAACCAATCTTATCTTATGCTTTAGCATTTGAATATTTAGGTTGGTCTACAAGCCATGTTGTCTTAGATAGACCATTTGTATATGCTGGAACATCAAAAGTAGTTAAAAACTTCAATGGTACATATAATGGCGAAATGCGATTATTCGATGCCGTGGGAACATCAATGAATACCCCTGCACTTTATACGCTTGAAGAAATATATTATGGTGTCAACGACGGTAGAAGTAAAATTGTCGATCATCTACAAGCCCTAGGCTTCAGCAAAGTTACCGATGAGAACTTCGATATCGGTTATGCAATTGGAGGATCAACATTCCAAGCAAATGCAGTTGAACTTGCAGCATCTCAAGGTGTCTTCTTAAATCAAGGTTATTACATTACACCACATACCGTTACAAAAATCGAATTTGAAGATGGAACTCCACCATATACAGCAAATTATGGCGAAGAATATGTCATCAGTGAAGAAACCTCTTACTTAGTAAGTGAACTACTTTATGAAGATGTTTACGGTCCATACTACAATTACATGCAAGTATTAGAACGTGATTATCCAGTATATGCTAAAACAGGGACAACAAACTGGGGAACTGAGGCTTCTCAATTTGGAATTCCAGTTGGGAATGCTAAAGACAAATGGATGATATTTAGTACAACTCAATATTCTACAGCTGTGTGGGTTGGATATGAGAAAGCTGACAGTGAAAATTATTGGACATCATCTAAGTCAAAATTAAACCTTCCTGGAGAAATTTCATCAGCAATACTCGACTCTCTACATACCGAAGAAAACATACCGGAAGCTTTAGAGCGTCCAGCTGGTGTGAAAAGCATCACTCATATCTTAGGAACATTCCCATACGCTTCATTTACTGAGGGAATGGATCCAGCATATAAAACAACTGGATTAATTAATGAAGATTTCTATTCATTGGTTGCCCCAGAAACAAATGTTATTGAGCAAATTGCAAGCTTTAATGCTACAGTATCAAGTACTGGAGAAGTTGCGATGAACTGGGCACCATATCCAGATCCATCTAAATTAAATGTAGCTGAACAAACACAAGACTTTGGAATCCAGTTAGGTGGAACATGGATTGAAGCCTATGGAACAAAATTATTTGATTGGACATGGATTTATGGTCCTATCCGCTATCGAGCTGATATTTATGTCAATAACCAAATTGTTCATACTACTACTTCACAGTTTGAAACTGCCCTAGATGTGATACAGTTAACACCAGGAAGCACCATTAAAGTGTGTGGATTCTATGTTTATGAAATGAGTGGTAACGCAAGTAATCAAATATGTACACCTGATATTCCGGTAGCAGATAATGATGTAGATATTACGATTCCACTTGTAACAGCAACAAAAGAAGAAATTCAAGAATGGGCTAATGCGTATGGCTTTATTAACATCACATTCACTGAAATTGAAGATAACCTTCGTTATGGGGCAAATGAAATTCAGTTTAATGGTGTTATTGCAAATGGACAAACAATTACACTTAAACAAAGTGAATTCCCATTGCAGGTAATCGATGTCACACTCTATATTGAAGAAGTGACTACAACCACTGAATCTGAGTCAACAACTGCACCATCATCTTCTTCATCTGAATCAACAACGACAGCAACCGAGTCAACTGTAGCACCAGTTACATCGGGAGCTGTTACACCTTAGTGATAACAATTGTGAGTAAACAAGATGTTTACTCACTTTTTTCTTATTGAAAGCAAACTCATTTGTGTTAGAATAATTCTAGGTGATAACATGTTATTAGAAAAAGAACTACAATTGTTGATTGATCAAGAGAGATTTCAAGATGCTATTGACTTACTTGATGATAATCAACTCTCAATTATGGATGATACTTGGTACTATAGTGAAAAAGGTTGGCTTTTAAGTTGTCTTGACAATAATCAAGAAGCCCTTTTTTGTTTTGCAAAAGCAAAATCAATGGGATTAGATTCAGCTTGGCTACATTATCAAATCGGTCGTGTACATTATAAACTGGAGCGTTTTGAAGAAGCTCTGATTGATTTTAAAAACGCGCTAGATTTAGGTCGCGATGATGATTGGATATATCGCGAACTTGCAAGCACATATCTACAACTAGAAATGTTTGAAGAAGCGCTTGATAAATTTGAAGAAGTGATTATGCTTGATCAATTTGATGCGTGGTCACACGCGCAAATTGCCTACTGCCTTAATCATTTAGATAAAACTGAAGAAGCCATAGAAGAATTCAAAATAGCATTAGATTATGGTTATTCAGAAGCATGGATTTATCGCGATATGTGTTTAATCTATCAAGCAACAAATCAATACGAAGAAGAACTCACTTTACTTCAACAAATTCCAGAAGAGTTTCTTATGCAAGAAGCTTGGTTTCATGGTGAATTTGGTTCGTGCTATAATGCAACTGAAGAATATGAAAAGGCTCTTATCCATCTTTTAAAGGCCTGTGAAATGGATGAAGAATATCAATGGGCTAAAATAGAATTAGCTAAAACTTATTACTATTTGAACAATAAAGATCAAGCATTTAGCATCCTATCTTCACTACCTCAAAAAGCTGATGCTCTCTATTATCAAGGATTTTTGTATGAAATGGATCAAAACTGGGAGACTGCGATTAGCTACTATGAGAAAGCTCACCAAGAAGATCCAGAGTCAGCTCAGATATTAACGCATTTGTCAGAATGCTATAAACAGACAAAACAACTAGAACGTGCCTTAGAACTAATGAGGCAGCTTTGTGATTTAGGATATCATGATGCTTGGATTCTTGCTGAGATTGGTTTAATTTATAGTGATTTAGAAAAATATCAAGAAGCAATTGATTATTATCAACTCGCTTATGATTCTGCTCAAAATAAAGAATGGATTATTTCTCAACTAGGTTGGAATTATGGCTCACTGTCAAAGCATGAAAAAGCCATTGAATATTATCTTCAATTATTTGATTATGAAAGTGATCATGGTTGGGTTAATGCTCAATTGGGTTGGAATTATTCTAGAATTGAAAAAGAAGAGCTAGCCTATAACTACTATCATGAAGCACTCAAACTAGAGTATCAGGAAAACTGGTGCCTTCACGATTTAGTGTGGCTTTGTTACTACTTAGATAAACACGAAGAATCACTCATCTATTTAGATCAATTAACAATAGGTGGGCGAGATGATTTTTGGCTTCATTTACGTTATGCTGAAGCCTACAGTTCCTTACATGAAAATCATAAGGCAATTAATCACGCCATTAAAGGACTGGAATATGAACCACAAAACGCTCGCTTACTCTTTCTACTTGGTTGGAACTATAACCGTGTTAATGAGTATTTAAAGGCAATTGATGCACTAGCAAAATGGTGTACACTAGAAGAAAAGAATCATCATATTGCAGTTGAGCTTGGACGTAGCTACATTCAAATAAAAGAGTATAGTCAAGCCCTTGAGGAATTTGAGTTCGCGTTAGCACATGATGGTGAAGCCGATTACTTAAATTCTCAAATTGCCTACTGTCTCTGTTTACTTGGAGACCATTCTCGTTCAATGGAAATACTTGAGCAATTAGAAAAAAATTCAACATTATCAAATTGGTCAACCGCTATTCAAGCATTTAATTACCATTGTAGCGATCAATTCGACAAGGCCCTTGTCTACTATAAGAAGGCTAGAGATCTTGGATATGATGAAGAATGGATGCTTGAGCAACTAGAAAAACTTGAAAATCAATCATAAAAACAGGAGTTCAAAAATGAGCTCCTGTTTTTATATATATTATTGAGTGGGAATAATACTACTCAGCATTTCCCACTCTTGAGTGAAGTTATTGTACGCTTTCATCTCTTGTGTATCTTCAATATTTGAGTAAGTTTGATGGTATTCTATCGGAGTTTCAAGTTCTCTTAACCCCCCTTGAAATCCAATGATCGCATATGCATTTGATTTAGGGTTATTTTCATCTTTCATTAAATAAACCAAATATGTTTTTTCAGTCTCAATATCAATATCATCTTCAAATACCATTTTTGTATATTTCGAGTGCACTCCTTCTCTAAGATGCTTCTCTCTTTGTTGCGGAGCTAATGACTCTAAGTACTTGCTTGTTAAAATAATACCGCCTATTCTCACATACTCGACTTCATCCCCTACTTCTAAATCACCTTTGAATACTTGATGAACTTTCATTGTACCATAAGTATAGACGTACACATATTCGCCTGTTTTTTCATTGAAATTATCTGCTCCATCAATCGTTTTAATAGTAACAAGCGCAACTGTTGAACTCAGTTCATATATTTCTTGAGCATTACTTGGATCTTCCAATAAATCGACCATTGAAGACCCTTGAGCTATATCATTGGCATCAATCTCTTCATAAGCATTATAAAATTCAACTACTTCCTCATTGATTACATTTTCTGGTTGTGATGCTTCACTGGAGTAACATCCTGTTAATAAAACTGTTGCTAAAATCAAAGTTAAAATTTTACTTTTCATAAGCCCTCCTTTTATTTGAAACAATGTCATTATTTATACATTGAAAAAATAACATCATTGTCAGCGAGATATGTTAACCCTCCTTTTTTTTATTATACCTAGTTATTGATAACACTTCAACATCACAAAAAAAACGAACTCCTTATAGCAGTTCGAGTTAAATTAAATATTTTTATTTTTTTCCTTACAAAATCCAATGAACGGGCAATTCAAACACATAGGATTTTTAGCTTTACAATAATATCTCCCAAAAAAAATAAATAAATGATGTGCATGCCCCCACATATCACGAGAAATTTTACGCATCAATTTCTTTTCTACGGTGAGTACATCATCATTACGATATGCAAGGCCTAAACGCTTACTTACTCGCTCTACATGCGTATCTACTGCAATTGCGGGGATATCATAGCATACTGACAAGATTACATTTGCACTTTTTCTACCTACACCAGGTAGCGTAAGTAGCTCTCTCATTGTCTTTGGGACTTCTCCATGAAAATCATCAACTAATTTTTGAGCTAATGCTTGAATACTTTTTGATTTATTTCGGTATAAACCTAATTCTCGAATACACTCAATAATATCTTGAAATTGTGCATTTGCAAGTGCATCAGCATCAGGAAATTTATTAAATAATTTTACAGTTGCCTTATTAACTGCAACATCTGTTGTTTGTGCTGATAAGACAACCGCTACAGTTAATTCAAACGGATTTCGATGATTTAGTTCACAATGAGCATCAGGAAACATCATATCTAATATTTCTAATATCTCAGGACTTTTCATTTCTCACACCACTCTCAATCATATCTGCCGTGTATCCTTTTAGTTTCCAATCACTTAATATTTTTGCAACATAGGCAACATTAGAAACTTTAAAAAAGCTTGCTTCACGCAATGCATAAATTATTAAGCGATGTTCATATTTACCAATCAAATCAGAAATACTCATGATTTCATTTGTAGTTAATAAGCGCTTGAATTCATCTTCAAAACTATCTAAGATAGGACGAAGCATCGGATCTTCCTCTTGAGCAATTTCTGCTTCAAATATACCATCTAAGTCAAAACGCAAATTTACGCCTTCTGGTTTCACCTTTACATAGTGCTTCGCAAATAACTTTCCTAAAGTAGCATCTACTACTTTTGAACTCATTGCTGTTTTCTTTACAAGGATTTCCACTGTAATTTCCTCTTTTTGATCATTCAAATAACTAATCATTAATACAAGTAAACTTTCTTCTACCGTCAAATTCAAATTTGCTAGATTATCCAAAAGCCAATTTGTACGATTAATAAATGATTTTTCATACCATTTCATTAATACACCACCTTTTTTTCATAAACTAATTCTTCGCTCAAACTTAAAAAATCCAATAATACTTCTTTTGTATCATCTTCAACTACAACAACTGCTTTCCCTTTATAATATCCTAATGAAATGGTTGGATGAATTAATTGGTACTCTTGAGCTACTTCTAAAACACTTTGTTCATCATACAATGAAGTATCATGACGTGCAAATTCGACAAGTTCTTCATTATACCAAATATAAAACTCACCCTCTTCATTCTTTATTTGTGAAACATAAGTTGTTTCATTCAAATCATATACTTGCAACAAACTACCGCTTAGTGCTGAAATTTGTCTCATCATTTCATTGTGAATATCCTGTTCATCAATGCTCTGTTTTGCATGCGGACCAATAATGTAATTGAATACAAACAGGATAACACACAATCCACTTAGAAAAAAAAGAATGCTCGAAAGGACAATATTTTTTCTGTTTTTACTCATAGCTACACCTCCCATTTATTATATCAAAGTTTCATGCAAACACAGCTATATTTTAGTTCATTTGCAAATTTTTTGTATAAATGCTATGATGTACTTTGTCAGGAGGAATCAGATGATTAAGAAATTAATAACAATCCCTTTATTCTTAGCATGGTTTTTAAGCTTAGGTATGGTAACTTATCGTGCATTTGAACCACAAGAAGCACAGGCTATAGAAGAGACTCCCGTTGTCTTGGCAGCCGATGCTCGATCTGTTGAACAACTCGAAAGTGTCAATCATACACCGACTCCCCAGGCTAATCAAGAACTATACATAATTAGTAATGATGATAGCCAAGATGTAGTTGAAACCAATGAACCAGTTGAGTATAATTACTATTATTTTTGTGTAAGCGAACATGAAAATTGCAAATATATCAATGATTTTGTATTCACAGATATCAAAACAGAATTAGAAACAGAAAGTATTCCATATTTACAGTATTTTGATTTATCAGATAGTGCTGAATGGACCCCTGCACGTCTTCAACAAAAATGGGGAATCGAAGTTTATCCAGCATTTGTAGCTACTGCAACATATAGCGATGGTACAACAGAATTCTTATCAACACTTCAATGGATTGATGAGTCTCCAATTTCGGCAGATTCACTCAAGACATGGATGATTGATAATGATATATGGACTGGCAATATAGAAGTAGAAGAACCACAAGAAGTAATTGAAGTACCTATTGTTGAATAAACAGATTAACCACCAGCATAGCTGGTGGTTTTCTTTTAGTTAATTCGAATTACATAGTCTTTATCTTTTGCATCAACGATAATTTTTTGATTTGGACATACATCATCACTCAAAATTGCCTTAGCAACTCTTGTTTCAATCGCTCTTTGAATATGTCTTTTCATAGGGCGGGCACCATAAATTTCGTCGACGCCATACTCAATAATTAAATCAAAAGCCTCCGGAGTGACTTCAAGGAAGAGCTCCTTCAAGGCAAGACGATATTGTAGTGCATCAATGAATTTTCTTGCAATTTTCTTCAGCACTTCGCTATTTAAAGAATTAAACACAATTACCTCATCAATTCGATTAATAAACTCTGGCTTAAGTGAGCCTTGTACAACTTGTAATATCTGTTGTGAGCGCAATTCAGTATTTGATTCAAAGGCAAATTGACTACCTAAGTTACTCGTCATAATAATAAGTGTATTTTTAAAATCTACGACATTCCCTTTTGCATCTGTGATTCGTCCATCATCTAAAATTTGAAGTAACACATTCAAGACATCTGGGTGTGCCTTTTCAATTTCATCTAAGAGTACAATAGAATAAGGTTTACGACGGATTGCTTCACTTAGTTGTCCACCCTCATCATAACCAACATATCCCGGAGGAGCACCTATTAATCGCGCCACACTGTGTTTCTCCATGTATTCAGACATATCAATGCGCACAATCTTACTTTCATCATCAAAAAGTTGTTGAGCAAGTGCTTTAGCTACTTCTGTTTTACCAACTCCTGTAGGACCTAGAAACAAGAACGAGCCAATCGGTCGATTTTCATCTTGAATTTGAGCTTTTGATCGAAGTATTGCATCACTTACCAATTCCAATGCATGGTCTTGTCCAATTACTCGTTTTGCAAGAGCTTGATGTAAACCTAACAACTTTTGCTTTTGCGTTGACATCAACTTACTAACTTCAATGTGTGTCCATGCCGATACGATTTTTGCGATAAGTTGTTCATCAACTACCTCACGAATCAAATGATCTTCACTTTGATCTCTCTTTGCCTGCTCTAGTTGCTTTTCTATGTTAGGTATTGTTTCATATTGTAGCCTTGCAGCTTCTTCATAACTTGCCTTATTTTGTGCATTCTCCAGTTGAATACGTGATTTCTCTAAACGCTCAAGTAAGCCTTTTACAACATCTACCTGCTCTTTCTCTTTTTTCCACAAATCATAAAGTATGTTTTTTTCTTCTTTGATGTTTGCTAACTCTTTTCTAAGGTGCGTTAGTCGCTCTTTTGCCTTAGCTCCTTTTTCTTTCTTCATTGCCATTTCTTCAATTTCAAGTTGCATTATCTTACGAAGTAATTCATCCAATTCAACGGGCATAGAATCCATCTCTACGCGGATTGTAGCACAAGCTTCATCAATTAAATCAATTGCCTTATCTGGTAAAAAGCGATCAGTAATATATCGATGAGAAAGCGAGGCAGCTGAGATAATTGCGTCATCTTGTATTTGAACACCATGATGAGTTTCAAATCGCTCTTTTAAACCCCTAAGAATTGAAATTGTATCTTCTACTGTAGGTTCATCAACTTGAATTTTTTGGAATCGACGCTCAAGTGCTGCATCTTTTTCTATATACTTACGATATTCGTCAAAAGTAGTTGCCCCAATACATTTAAGTTCTCCTCTTGCTAACATTGGTTTTAATAAGTTTGCAGCATCCATTGAACCTTCACTCTTCCCTGCTCCTACAAGATTATGTATTTCATCCACAAATAAAATAATGTCGCCTTGAGCTTCTTGAACTTCACTTAAAACAGCTTTCAAACGTTCTTCAAATTCTCCACGATATTTTGCACCAGCAATTAGTGCTCCCATATCAAGTTCTATTAACTGTTTATCCTTTAATCCAAAAGGAACATCTTGCTTCATAATACGCCATGCTAAACCTTCTACAATAGCTGTTTTACCAACTCCTGGTTCTCCAATAAGTACCGGATTATTTTTTGTCTTTCTTGATAAAATTTGGATTACACGACGTATTTCTTCATCTCTTCCAATAACTGGATCTACTTTTCCATCTCTTACATCTTGGACAAGATCACGACCATATTTTTTGAGTGCTTCAATTTGATTTTCGGCATTTGGTTGATTCATTTTCTTTACACCTCTTCTTTCCTTTTCAAGATGAAGTAACTTTGCAGGTACGATGTTACATTCACTCTTTAACTGATTTGATAAACTCGATTTATTATGAAGTAATCCAATGATAAAACTAGTACTACTCAAATAGGTTTCATCAAGTTTTGCAGAAACACTCAAAGCTTCTTGATAAGCTTGAGATAATTCTTTAGAGAGTTGGGGTTGTGATGTCGAATCATTACTACTTAGCTGTGATAAAGCATGAGATACATACGTTTGCATACGCTTGATATCTGCTCCACATCTTTGTAAAAATTCACTGACTCCTGCATCATCTAGTGAAGCTTGATACACATGTGCACTGATTATTTCAGCATTTTTATTTTCAATTGCCAAATTCATCGCATTCATAAGAATACCTTGTAGTCGCTCTGTCATTTTTTCAATATTCATAGTTCCTCCTTTTAGCAGTCATTGATAACGAGTGCTAATATAATCTTTTAAGAAAAGGTGCTAAGCACCTTATTTAAAAGCTTTTTTAAATTTATCAAAAACTGATTCTTTATTTTCTTTTTTTCTAACTTCTTTTAATTTTTCATAAAGTTCCTTTTCTGCTCTAGAAATCTTTTTAGGAATCTCCACTTGAATTTGTACATATTGATCCCCTTGAGAGCCACCATGTAAATCCTTAACTCCTTTTCCTTTTAAACGCATTTGTGTATTTGCTTGAGTCCCTGCTGGAATAGTAAGTTCAACATCTCCTGAAACAGTTGGTACATCAATAACACATCCAAGTGCTGCGTCTATATTTGAAATAGGAACTTTAATATGGATGTTCTTTCCTTCACGCACAAAGTGTTCATGTACTCCAACTATAATTTCGATATATAAATCTCCATTAGGTCCACCATTGCTTCCACGTTCCCCTTTACCAGGAACACGAAGTTGTTGACCAGTCGAAATTCCTGCAGGAATTTTAACATCTACTTCCACACGCTTGTGCTCATAGCCTTTTCCATGACACGTATTACATTTACGTTTAACAGATTTCCCCGTCCCATTACATTGTGGACAAGTACTTTGGCTTTGCATTACTCCAAATGGCGTTCTTTGTTGAGTTAAGACAACCCCTGAACCATTACATTGGGTACAAACTTGTACATCATCTTTGCTAAAAGCTCCTGAACCCATACATGTATGGCACTGTTCTTCTACATCAATTTTAACTGTTTCGCTTTTACCAAAAATAGCATCCATGAATTTAATACGCATTTGCATATAACGATCTTGGCCTTTACGTGGACCATTGCTACGTCGTTGGCTTTGTCCTCCAAAACCACCGCCAAAGAATGAACCAAAGATATCATTGATATCACTAAATCCGCCACCACTAAATCCACCATATCCAGCACCGGCTCCATCCATACCCGCATGACCAAATTGGTCATATGTTGCTTTCTTTTGGGTATCACTGAGCACTTCATATGCTTCATTAATTTCTTTAAATTTATCTTCAGCATCCGCATCTTTATTCATATCTGGATGATATTGTTTAGCAAGTTTGCGATATGCTCTTTTTATTTCTTGTTCCGCTGCACCTTTAGAAAGGCCTAGCACCTCATAGTAATCTCTTTTATTACTCATTCTTTAATTCAACCTTTCTATAAAACCTTGTAGACTCGTGTCTTGTGAGACACGTACTCGCGGTAATGTTAACATATTCATACCTGGTTCTACAAGACCATTTTGTGTCGTAAACGCCATTTTGACTCCACTTTGTTGAAGAATCTCTTGAGCGTTTCCTCCATGATCACCAAATGGATAACAGTACACAAACCCTCCATCTACATATTCTAAACTTTGGATTGTATCATTAATTCCCGTTTCCAAATCTACACATTGAATTCTACCGCCATGACCTAAATCACAGCCTCCTTGATGCATTAGAAATGAATGAGATTGTAGTTCTAATCCTGCTTCCCTCATCTCAATGAAGTTGTATGGAAGCATCGGCTCCATCCATCCACCAATTAAAAATAGAGTAGCATTGAATTCATATTTAGTTAGAAGTGGGTAAGCGTATTGAGCTACACTTGGATGCCCATCATCTATCGTTAACACAAAACTATCTTCTCGAACTTGTGCTTTACCTTCCATGAAGTAAAGAAGCTCTTTCATTGTTAAGCTATCATAACCTTGCTCATCTAAGTATGACATCTGTGCATCAAAGTCTTTCACTTCCATGTAGTTACCATCATTTTGCGGACCATCAACCTCTTCATCAAAGAAGAAATGATACATCAGTACTGGAACTTCACTCGCAAGACTTTTGCTGACTACTGGACCTTCTTCTATTCTTTCAACATCTTCATGATATATAAATAGAATATCTTCTTGAATCAAAATTCCATAGCGATCAACTTCTTTCACAAAAATATCAAAAGTATGTTCTTCACTTAGAGTCATTACGAATTCACCATCTTCATTTTTGAAAACCGTAGATGGTTTACACACAACACGCTCTTCAAAAGGAACAAGATGGTTCCTTTTGAAGCGTGTATTTGTACTTAACTGAACATCAAGCGCATCAATGAACCATGCTGTTCCATCGATTTGAATATATTTTTCATCATAAAGACTTCCCTCTTGTAATTGCAAATGTTGATTTGCGTGTAATGTTCCTACTTCTATCATTTCATCATTTTCAAAATGATATAACACAACATCTTGGATCGCAACTACTTTGTTTCCTTGTAACTGTTCAATATGTGTAAGTTGTTCAGCACTTAATACCTCTATTTCAATGATTCCATCATTTGCAACTTGTTTATCTTCTTGAACACTACAACTGACAAGTACACTACTGCACATAAACCCTAGCAAGATTACTAGGATTTTTGTGCATAGATTATTGTTTTTCTGTAAAGTCTGCATCAACTACATTGTCATCGCTTGCATTATTTGCAGATTGACCATCAAAGTCTTGAGCTCCCTGAGCTTGTTGTTGGTACATTGCTTCAGACATTTGTTGTGCAGCTGCTTCTAATGCTGCAAGTTTCGTATTTAATGTGTCCATATCGTTTGCATCAATAGCTTCTTGTAATTCATCACGAAGTTTTTTAACTTCTGCTTTTTGTTCTTCAGAAACATTTGCATTTTCACTATTTAATGTTTCATCGATTTGGTGAATATAAGCTTCTGCTTTATTACGTGTTTCAATTTCTGATTTGCGTTTTTCATCTTCAGCTTTATGCTCTTCAGCATCTTTTACCATTCTTTCGATTTCTTCATCACTTAATCCGCTTGATCCACTGATTGTAATTGACTGAGTTTTATTTGTTCCTTTATCTAATGCAGATACGTGCACAATACCATTAACATCAATATCAAATTTAACTTCGATTTGTGGAACACCACGACGTGCTGGTGCAATTCCACTTAATTGGAAGTTTCCAAGTGTTTTGTTGTCATTTGCCATCGGACGCTCACCTTGCAATACATGAATATCTACTGCTGGTTGATTATCTGCTGCTGTTGAGAATACTTGTGATTTACTTGTAGGAATTGTTGTATTTCTTGGAATTAATACTGTCATTACCCCACCAAGAGTTTCAATACCTAAGCTAAGTGGCGTAACATCTAGTAATAATACGTCTTTTACATCACCAGAAATAACTCCACCTTGAATTGCAGCACCCATAGCTACTACTTCATCTGGATTTACAGAACGATTTGGTTCTTTCCCTAATTCTTGACGAATTACTTCTTGAATAGCAGGAATACGTGTTGATCCTCCTACTAATAACACTTGATGGATATCATTTTTTGTTAGACCAGAATCAGCTAAAGCTTGACGTACTGGTTTAACTGTACGTTCTACTAATGATTTTGTCATTTGTTCGAATTGAGCACGAGTCAATGTAGCCTCAAAGTGAAGTGGACCATCAGCACCTACTGAAATAAATGGTAAACTGATTTGTGTTTGCATTAATCCAGATAAATCTTTTTTCGCTTTTTCTGCAGATTCTTTTAGACGTTGCATTGCCATTTTATCACTAGCTAAATTTACACCATTTTCTTTTTTGAATTGTTCAACCATCCAGTCAACAACTACATTATCAAAGTCATCTCCTCCAAGACGGTTGTCTCCAGCAGTTGCTAATACTTCGAAAGTACCATCAGCTAAATCAAGAATCGAAACGTCAAATGTTCCTCCTCCTAAGTCATATACTAATACTTTTTGCTCAGTATCTAATTTATCGATACCAAACGCAAGTGCTGCTGCTGTTGGTTCATTGATAATACGTTCAACTTCAAGGCCAGCAATTTTACCAGCATCTTTAGTTGCTTGGCGTTGTGCATCATTAAAATAAGCAGGAACTGTAATTACAGCCTTATCTACTTTTTCACCTAAGTATGCTTCTGCATATCCTTTAAGATATTGAAGAATCATTGCACTAACTTCTTGTGGTGTATATTCTTTTCCATCTAGTGATACTTTTTCATTTGTTCCCATTAAACGTTTAACAGAAATAACTGAATCTTTGTTTGTTACTACTTGACGCTTAGCAGCATCACCGACAATCATTTCGCCATTCTTAAATGCTACAACTGATGGTGTTGTACGGTTTCCTTCAGGATTAGCAATAATTTTTGCTTCTTTCCCTTCCATCACTGCTACACAACTGTTTGTTGTACCTAAATCAATTCCAATAATTTTACCCATGTTTAATTTCCTCCTTGTGTTTATTCACTAACTTTAACCATTGCGGGTCTTAAGATGCGATCTTTTAATTTATATCCTTTTTGTAATACAAGTGTTACCTGATTCGGTTCTACACCCTCTACAGCTTCACTCATCAATGCTTGGTGGAAATTTGGATCATACTCCTCATTTTCGGGATTTACAGCTTCCACACCCTCATTAGATAGTGCTAGGATCAATTGATCATAAATCATTTGTACACCTTTTGTGATTGCTTCATTTTCAGGTGTAGTTGGTTGAGATAATGCTCGCTCTAAATTGTCAATAACCGGTAATATCTCCTGTGCAAAGCTTTGAATACGATATTTAGAACGTGTCTCAAAATCTGTTTGAAGTCGGCGACGTGTATTTTCTGTATCTGCAAATGCTTTTAAATATTCATTTTTTAAATGAACTACTTCTGCTTCTAACTCAGCAATACGCGATTCACATTCAGCTACTTTATCTTTTTTAGAACCAAAACGCTTTTTCTCTTTCTTTTCTTCTTTTTTCTCTTCTTGTGATTCCTCTTTTTCTTCAACTAGTTCTTCTTGAACTACTTCTTCTTTTAAATCTTCACTCAGCATTTCTATTCTCCTTTTGTATAATACTTTTCAATTGTCATTGATAAATATTCCAACAATGACACAATTTTATCATAATCCATTCGTTTAGGACCAACGACCATAAGTTGCCCCTCTTCGAATTCATTTAATGTAAATTTACTGCTAATTACTGCAACATCGCCTTTCCACACAAGTTGTGAGCGCTGATCTGAGCGTATTGCAACCTCTTTAGCATCTACTTCAAAGTTTCTCCACACACTTGAATCTTCCAACATGCTCATTAAACCTTTCAGCTTCTCAATATCCGCAAACTCAGGTTGATATAACATATTTTGAGTTCCACTGAAGTAAACATTTTCACTGGCAAACTTAACGAAGGCATTTACGAAAGCTGTAAACAATTGCTCATGGCGACGAACGTGATTGGCAATCAATGGTTTTAATGATTGCATCTTTTCTACTACATCTTTTATATACGTTCCTTTTAGACGATCATTGAGTATTTGGCAACAATTCGATATCTCTTCCATTGACACATTTTGATCAAACTGAAATGTTCTATTTTCTGTATGTCCTGTATCAGTAATAAATACGACAACAGCACTACGCTCATGAATTGGAAATACTTTAATGTGCTCTAATCTTTGTGCTGATGCATTTGGCCCTAAAACTCCTGTTGTAAGATTTGTCATTTGGCTCAAAATCTCACAACTATGCTTAATTGCATCATCCATATTTAAATGTTTAGAACTAAACAATTCTTGAAGTTGATATTGTACCTCATTATCCATTGTGTTTTCTAATAAATTCTCACAATAGAAACGATATCCTTTAGTCGATGGTACACGACCACTCGAAGTGTGGGTTTTCTCTAAGAATCCCATTTCCTCTAGAATAACCATATCATTGCGAATAGTAGCACTAGAATATGGCAACTTGTATTTTTCCATCAAAGCTTTTGAACCTACAGGATCAGCGGTTGCGATAAATTCATCGACAATCGCTTTAAATATTTCAACTCTTCTTTTTGTGATCATGTTTTCACCTCGCTTTAGCACTCATAAACTTCATCTGCTAATACAGTATAACGCAGCCTGTTAGCACTGTCAAGCTCTTTGTGCTAAAAAATCATAATAAATGATTAAATTGAAGAATCGAATTGATAATACAAAATTTACAAATAAATTTTGTATCTATACGCAAAAAAAGAAGTATCCTCAAGTTTATACTTCTCTTATTTACTTCTTATAAAAAAGGTTCACTTACAAAATTGAGCTTCAAATTTTGAAAGTCTTCCTTTACTTTTAATTCAATTTCCCGCTGACGGAGTGCATCCGGATAATGAGCATCATAACCAAAACATACCTTACACCCAATTTTGGCTACCATTTCAAATACAAGTGTATTTGGATAACGATAACTTAATACATCTTTATATTGATGCTTTCCATAGATTGGACCTTTTAAGTTGATTTCTAAAACAACATCATTTTTAAGTGCACATCGTGCAATTTTCTCTAGCGATTTCATATGTGAATCACTTAACTCACAGCCATCTAATAGAAAGTAATCCAGGTGACAAACATATTTTGTAAGACCTAAATCCATTGCTTGGCAAAGTTGCGTTGCCATAAGTTCAATGTATTCATCATTACAATACGGCTCTTGATTGTAGTCACCGGCAAACTTGCGACTTGGATTATGTTGCCCAAACACAAGATAATCGCACTTATCACTAACTTGTCGATAATATTCGACCGAATCTTCAAAGAATTCTGTTTCAAATCCAATCAACACTTGAATTTGATCAGCATACTTCTCTTTTAACTGTCTTAAAGTTGCAAGATACTCATCCATCTGCTCTAATGGCATACGGCACGACAAATCTGGCCAATCAGGAAAGGGTAAATGATCACTTATTCCAATGACTTTAAATCCACCATCAATGGCAGCTAAAATCATATCTTCTTCATTGCCTTTGGCATGACCACAACGTTCAACATGTGTATGATAATTAAAACTTTGCATAATGCACCTCATTTCTAACATATTGTATCATAAATTCAATTATTTAATTCCCCATTTACATATTAAATTATTAACTTTCTATACTTTAGTGGAGGTAGTTATATGAAGTTATTGAAATGGCTTTTACTTTTTCTTTTAGGATCTATTTTACTACAGGGTTCATTAAGTTATGAAGCCTCCATTTATGCCTTGAATTTCTGGTTTGAGAAACTTGTACCTGCAATGTTTGTCACTATGGTTCTTGTGAATCTTTGCTTACATTATGCTAGTTTTGATATATTCAAGTTTCTATTTAAACCTTTAGCTTTTCTTTTCAACTGTACTCCTCAATCACTTAGTTGTATCTTGAGTGCAATTTTTTTGGGTGCACCAGCTAGTTGTGTTATCTTGAGTGATCTTGTCCAAAAGAAACAACTTGAGTCTGCTCAAGCAAAACGCTTAGTCTTATGTTTGTCTTTATCAACCCCTGCATTTATCATCATGACCTGTGGGGCCCTCTTCTTACAAGATATACAACTTGGTTTTTTACTTTATGGTCTACAAGTCTTGATTGTTTGTCTCTTTCTTTGTCTTTACCGCGAACCTTTTATTAGCATTAAAACTACTTCAAATTCAATTCCCTTCTTCATTACATTAAAAAAAGCCATCACATCTAACGCACTTGCCCTCTTTTACATAGGTGGTTATCTTGTCATGACTTTAACATTATACCAATCAATATCATGGTTTCTTCCAAATATAATGCAAATTATTGGCCTTGCCATCATTGAATTCTCTTTAGGAATATCTCTTATCCATCAAACTTCATTAAGTATAACAATGAAGTTTGCCCTCTTTTCGCTTTGTCTAGGTTTCAACGGATTATGTGTGCACTTACAAGTTTTTTCACTTGGTACAAAATTGCAGCTCAACTACAAAGAGTTTTTATGTTTCCGTGTGTTTCAAGCTTTAATTACTTCTCTACTGGGAGTAATTTTGCTTTCACTTCTTCAATGATTTCTTTTGGAATAAAACTTGAAATATCTCCATTGAACGCCGCAATCTCACGGGCTACTGAAGAACTTAGAAATGAATACTCTGGTCTTGATACAAAAAACAATGTTTCAATTTCACTATCCAACATCATATTTGCCGTTGCTTGTTGTAATTCATACTCATAATCTGCAACAGCGCGAATACCTCGTACTAATGTATTGCACCCATACTTCTTCGCAACTCGTACAGCTAGCTCATACTCAGTGATTACTTTGACGTTTGGCAAAGAAGATACACATTTCTCAATCATATCTACACGTTCCTGATTTGTGAAATTTGCTTTTTTCTTTGGATTAGCAAGCACCGCTACAAACACTTCGTCAAAAAGCTTTGAAGCCCTAGTAATGATATCTAAGTGGCCTTTAGTAATTGGATCAAATGATCCTGGATACATCGCTTTACTCATCTATACTCTCCTCTTTCATTCGATAATAACTGATTTTGCATATACCATATGTGGCTTCTTTTTTTAACTCAAAGTTCTCATAGTGACTAGGCATTTGAACTTCTTTTGCACTTTCAAGAACCAAGTGTCCATTGTGACTAAGTAAGTTTCCTTTATATATAATATCCATTACCTCTTGATAAATATTTTCTAACACGTATGGGGGATCCACAAAAATCATATCAAATTGAACTTGTTTTTCACATAAATGACGTAGTGCAGAAACTGCATCAGTTTTCATCACATGACATTGTTTTTCTACTTTCAAGTTTGCAATATTCTGTTTAATTACTGAAATTGCATGAAAGTCTTTATCGATAAGATAACACGACTCCATGCCACGACTAATGGCTTCTAACCCCATTGATCCACTTCCAGAAAATAAATCAAGCATGTTTCCACCATCAAAATAAGGTCCAATACGACTAAATATCGCTTCTTTTACTTTATCTGTTGTAGGTCGAGTATTATTTCCCTTTAATGTTTCTAGTCTTCTTGATCCATGAATCCCAGCAATAATTCTCATTGATTGTTCCTCCTGTGTATAAAAAGAAAAGGTTTGTGCATAATATAAATACATCGAAAGATGTATCCTTATCTCTGTTTCTCCTCTTCCCTTTCTTTAGAATCCCTTATGGGATTCTTTTTATTCTTGTGGCTGATTAATGTACTCTCCACGTTGATGTATAACTGCTTGAGAAATACCAATCGCGAACATAAAGGCTACTGTACTTGACCCTCCTGAAGACAACATTAAAAGCGGAACTCCAGTTAGCGGAATCATTCCTGTTACTCCACCAACATTTAAGAAGAAATGTAGAAACAGATACATAGCAGTTCCTACTAATACCATTTTAGATTTTTCATTCGGCATTCTAAATGCATGTCGAAATAACATAAATATAATTGTAATATATGCAATAAATACAAGTGCGACACCTATTACTCCTAATTCTTCTCCAATAATCGCTAAAATATAATCGGTTTCTGCAGCTGGAAAATTCACATATTTTTGAACTGAATCAGTGAATCCTAATCCTGAAAAACCACCACTTGCAAAAGCAATTAATCCTTGAACTAGCTGATATCCATCACCTGAAATATCGGCAAAAGGATTTTTAGCTGATGTAAAACGTGCTAAACGATAGCCCCCATCTACACTTGTGAGTAGATTATAACCAATATCTGACATTAAGAAAAACATTCCAACAACACCAATGACACCAATAATCAAAATCCTTCGCTGCCACTTATAGTATTGAGAATTATATGGAACTAATGATACAACGGCAGCAATGACAGCCAATACAAAGGCAGAACCTAAATCTCGTTGTAAAAATAAGATAATACCAACCAAGACACCTACAAGTATCATTGTACGGAAGTAGTTTTTTTCACCATCCCTTTGTTTATAATCACCTAAGGCATAAGCAACATAGGCAATTACAATAACTTTGGCAAACTCTGAGGGCTGAATACTAACCACACGGTTCAAAAAAGGGATTGGAATACTAATCCATGCATACGCCCCCCCTTGCGGGTCGAAGAATAACGGGATAAGCAACATACCAATCAATATAATAAATAATAGCATTCTTATCCTTTGTGCCGAATATTTTGAACTTTGCTCAAAAAGTTGGAATCGAAACAAATTGGCTGAAATTGTCATAAGTAGATATCCACCTACTAAGAAAACTGCATGTTCAATAAATGTAACCGCAATATATAGAAAACCTGCTCCGTATTTTCCCATCGTTGCTGATGTAATCATCCCTAAACCAAAGATAGCTAAAAACATTACTGCAATATGAATAACTCGATCCGAGTATTTTGGCATTCCTGAAAATCGTTTAATAAAATCTATCACTTCTATCACCTCTAACCAGTTTATTTTATCATACAATCTATGGTTTTAAAATAAACTAGTTTAGTCAATTTCGTTCCTTTTTTAGCTTATTGATAAAAAACTTGCAAACATAATAAAATGACATCGCTTACTTAAATTATAATGATTGAAAACTTTCCAAAAACAAGTATACTTATATAGAGGTATCCAAATGAATGAAATTAATGTAAATACAATTTTAAAAGATGATAATCCTGTTCTACGTATGAAATCCGCTGATGTAAAACTACCATTAAGCGAGGAAGATAGAAAGACACTAATAGAGCTTTTTAATTATGTTCAAGACTCTACTGATCCTGAGATTGCGGAAGAAAAAAACTTGCGTCCAGCTGTTGGAATTGCTGCAATCCAAGTTGGTATTGCAAAAAAAATGACAGCAATTATTTGTGAAGATGATAATTCAACAGAAGAAAAACCGATTTTTCACTGTTATGCTCTAGCTAATGCTAAAGTTATTTCATATTCAGCACAAAAAGCGTACCTAAAAGGTGGAGAAGGCTGTTTATCAGTTGAAAATGAGCACCAGGGTTATGTTGTAAGAAGTGCCCGAGTAAAAGTAAAAGCTTATGATCTACTTCAAGATAAAGAAATTACAATTCGTGCTTCTGGTTATTTAGCAATTGTATTACAACATGAATTAGACCATTTTGATGGTGTACTTTTCTATGATCGCATTAATGCATTAAATCCATTTAACGCAATTGAAGGGGCTCTAGTTATTGAATAAGCCTTCTTTGCTGTGGTATAATCATAGTAGATATTTTTTTATAAAACATATAATTTATAAGCCATAAATATAATAAATAGAAATGAGGTAAATATGAACGAAGCAACAAATAAGTCGTCTACACGCAAAGTGGCGAATAAAAAACCCAAGTCTTTTGACCGTGGTTTTAAGAAAACTGACACATTAGTCTATGCACTAGGTGGTTTAGGTGAAGTCGGAAAGAACATGTACTGTATTGAACATGATAATGAGATTATAATTATTGACTGTGGGGTCATCTTCCCTGATGATGAGTTATTGGGAGTTGACTATGTAATTCCTGATTACACATATTTAATTCAAAATGCTAAAAAAATCAAGGCATTAGTTATTACTCACGGGCATGAAGATCACATTGGAGGTATTCCTTTCTTTCTTCAATCCATTCCTTTAAAAATGATATATGCACCACGCTTTGCGTGTGCACTCATTCGTAAAAAACTAGATGAGCGTCGTATGTCTAAGAGTGTGAAGTTAATTGAAGTAGATAGTGACTCGAAAGTTCAAACACAACACTTTAGTCTTGGTTTCTTTGACACAATTCACTCCACACCAGACTCACTAGGAGTTCTAATCAATACACCAAATGGTCGTGTTGTCCATACCGGAGACTTTAAATTCGATTTAAGTCCTGTACAATCAAACGCAGATTATCAAAAGATGGCTTATATAGGACAAATCGGTGTCACTCTATTGTTAAGTGATTCTACCAATTCAGCCGTTACTGGTTTCTCGATTAGTGAGAAAAAAGTTGCAAAATCATTACTTGATATTGCACGACGAATTCCAGGACGCTTAATTGTAGCAACATTTGCCTCAAATGTATACCGTGTCCAACAAATTATTGAAGCTGCAATTCAATGTGACCGTAAAATTATAATTTTTGGAAGATCGATGGAAAATGTAGTCGATGTTGGCCGCAAAATGGGTATCATTAAAGCAAAAGAAAGTAATTTTATCAAACCTGAACAACTTCGCCATACTCCCGCTAATAAAGTATGTCTAATTTGTACAGGATCTCAAGGTGAACCTTTAGCAGCATTAAGTCGTATTGCTGCAGGAACTCATCGTTATGTATCAATTCAACCAGGAGATAGCATTGTCTTCTCTTCAAGCCCAATTCCTGGTAATGCAAACAGCGTTACACAGGTTGTAAATAAACTTACTCGTGCTGGGGCTGATGTAATGATAAATAGTCCACTTACTTCACTACACACAACTGGACATGCAAGTCAAGATGAACAAAAGTTAATGTTACAGCTTATTAAGCCTTCTTATTTTATGCCAGTACATGGAGAATATAAAATGCAAAAACTTCATGCATTGTCTTCTATTGAAACTGGAATTCCTGCAGAAAACAATTTCATTTGTTCTAACGGAGATGTAGTTATCATGCGCGATGAACATTGTTTCTTATCTGAACATCGCATTCAAACTGATGATGTGTATGTAGATGGTAATGACACCTCTGGTTTATCTACAGCTGTAATACGTGATCGTCACATTCTTGCAGAAAGTGGTCTTGTATCTGTTATCGTTACAATTGACTCACGCTATAACAAAGTATTGTGTCGTCCAAGTATTGTAAGTCGTGGTTTTGTCTACATTAAAGAAAATCAGCCACTATTAAAAGAAGCTGAACTGATTGTATATGAAGCACTTAAGAAAAAAATGCAGCAACGAACTACATTTGGCGAGTTGAAGAACTGTATACGAGGAGCACTTGAGCCATTCTTATACAAGAGAACAAATCGTAATCCAATTGTAATTCCGGTAATATTAAATCAAAAAGCGGCAATGATACAAAATCCTCAAAAGAAGACAACTCAGCGTCCAAGAAAAAATAATCAAAAACCTAAAAAGACAGAAGAATAAATTAAATCAGATAGTACAAACCATTTGTACTATCTTTTTTTGTATCCATGAGCGAAAAAATGCACATACTAGTTTAGAGGAGGACTATTATGAGTCAATCAGCATACGATGTAGCCCAAGATTTAAATGATTTATTATCTGGATGTAGTATGGGCATTACTACATATTTAGATTATTTACAACATGTTCAAAGCGAAAGATTAAAGACAACATTAAATCATGCAATAGATGTATTTAGAAATCATGAAAAAAGCATTCAAAATCATATTCATGCGATTAATGGCAATGTAGAACCGACTTTCAAGTTGAGCGCTGCAGTTGCAGAGTTTTTTGAAAAAGTAAAAGCAGAACTAGCCTCTAGTGATGACCAACTGCTAGACTATGCACTAAATGGCATCGATATGGGATTAAAAGCAACACACGACTTTAAAATACGCCATCACGGGCTTCAACACGACTGTTTAGAAAGTGTAAATCAACTAGAAAGTGACTATAAGATGATTTATCATGAGCTTACACAAATCAAGTTGAATTAATTTTCAAAGAGCACTATAATAAAAAATAAGTCATAGAACTTATTTTTTATTATAAGGAGATCCACATGAACAAAATGAATTTACATTCTGGAACACAATTCGACCCAATTACCCCTCAAGTAGCTGATATTCAAATCAAAGATATTGCGCATGCTTTATCCATGATGTGTCGTGGTAATGGCCATGTCGCCCATTTTTATAGTGTTGCCCAACATAGTATTCACTGCAGCAAAGAAGCTAAAGCAAAAGGATATTCAAAAAAGGTACAGCTAGCATGCTTACTCCATGATGCAAGCGAGACTTATATCGCAGATATCACTCGTCCTGTAAAAAAACACTTATCACAATATCTCATCATTGAAAAGGCACTACAAGATACAATTTTTCAAAAGTTTCTAGGTACGCCTTTATCAATTGAAGAGAGTGCACAAGTGAGTGAAATAGATGATTCTGTACTGCAAATCGAACTCACTAAACTTATGAGTAACTATGTTTCATCAATACCAATTCTCAATTACAGTGATACAGAAATAGAAGTACGTAGTATTGTTGATGTAAAGGAAGAGTTCATGCACTTATTTAAAAACCTTAGCGTTTAAATTCGCTAAGGTTTTTTCTAGTCTTGATGTAAACAATAAGCTAATACAAGCTGAGCACTCGAAAGTACCCCTTCTTTGTGTGTTCTTTCCATACCATGGCTAGCAGCAACACCCGGTCCAATCAAGCCTCCACGAATGTCATTCCCCGCACGTAAGGCTGCCCCAGTATCAGAACCATAAAACGGATAAATATCAACAGCATAGGATAGCTTATTCTTCTTTGCTAATTCAATAAGTGTTGATGTTAGTTCATAATCATAAGGCCCTCCTGAATCCTTAGCACAGATTGAAACATCAAACTCTGTGCAGTTCAAATCAAGTCCAATACACCCCATATCCACTGAAATTAATTCAGTAATATCTTGAGGAATATAGCTACTTCCATGTCCAACCTCTTCATATGTCGAAAATAAGAAGTAGGTAGTATATGTTGGTGATAAATTTTCTTCTTTTAGTGCTTTCATTACGCCCACTAGAATCGCTACAGAAATTTTATCATCTAAGAAGCGACTCTTTAAAAATCCTGACTCAGTAAGTGTCGTTTTCGTATCAATACATATAAAATCTCCAGTATTGATTCCAAGGGCTTCCACATCTTTTTTTGATGATACTTTTTCATCTAATCGAATATGCATTGTGCTATCTGTACGTGCAGCACTACTTGACTCTTTGTGTACATGGGCTGCAGGATGATTAGATAAAATTGTTCCTGTAAAAACTTTTTTATCACGAGTAACTACGCGACAATACTCCCCATCTACAGTATTTAACTGTGGTCCTCCTAGCAATGTAAATGCCAATGTTCCATCTGATTTAATAGATCTTACCATTAATCCAAGTGTGTCTACATGGGCGCTATATCCAATGACTTTTCCTTCTTCTTTTCCTTGCACCTTAACAATTAGATTTCCTTTATTTGTAAGCTCACAAGAATAACCTAAGGCTTGCGCCTCTTTTTTTACAAAATCAATTGCTTCTTTTGTATAACCAGTTGGACTATCAATCGCCAACACCTGTTTTGCAAAATCCATAATATAGTTGATATTCATATTTTATCCTCCGTATGCAATGAAAGGAGCCATTGGACTCCTTTATTAAATTATTTTACTTCAATGATTTTCATCATATTTGCACTACCTTCACCCGTTGGGTATCCAGCAGTAATAATGATTAATTGTCCTGGTTTAACACCATGTGATTTAGCAAATGTGCATGCTAATTCATCATCATTTGTCATTTCATTTTGAACATCTGAATAAAGTGGTTTAACTCCCCAGAATGCTTCTAAACGACGTTGAACATCTTTAGAGAAAGTAATTGCTAAAATTGGTGCAGCAGGTCTGAATTTAGAAATACGACGTGCTGTAGTTCCACCTTGTGTAAATGCTACTACTGCTCCAATGTTGTCAAGTGTTAATGTTGCATCAGAAACAGCGATACCAATAGCATCTTGAATTGTATCTTCACTTGATTTTTTTGACATCTCTAAACGCTCACGATGAGGAATAATTTTCTCAGTAGCTTCAGCGATAACTGCCATAGTTGTAACAGCTTCAACTGGATAATCACCTGCAGCTGATTCAGCTGATAGCATGATTGCATCACTTCCATCAAGTACTGCATTAGCAACATCACTTGCTTCAGCACGAGTTGGTCTTGGGTTTCCAGTCATTGAATCTAACATATGTGTAGCTGTAATAACTGGTTTTCCTACTTTATTTGCAGCTTTGATAATTTGTTTTTGGTAGATAGGTACAAATTGAGTTTGGATTTCAACTCCTAAGTCTCCACGTGCAACCATTACTCCGTCTGCAACTTTTAAGATTTCAGCAACATTGTCGAAACCTTCTTGGTTTTCAATTTTCGCAATAATTTGAATCTCTGGTTTTCCCATTCCTTCAATAATTTCACGAATCGCAAGTACATCTTCAGGACGGCGTACAAATGATGCAGCAATGAAGTCTACATTTTGCTCACAACCAAATCGGATATCAGCAGCATCTTTTTCAGAAATGAATGGCATTGATAATTTAACACCTGGTACATTACATCCTTTTTTAGTTTTGATTGGACCATTTACTTTAACTTCACAAGTTAACTCACCATTTCCATCATTTTCAAGAACGTCTAAACGCATTTTTCCATCATCAATTAAGATATAGTTTCCAGCTTTGATGTCATCAAATAATTCAGGGCAAGCAATATGGAATCGTTCATGAGTCCCCTCGATTTCTTCACGAGTAACTTTTACGATTTCTCCACGTGTATATTCTTCTTTTCCATTAGCGAAAACTCCACAACGGATTTCAGGACCTTTAGTATCTAATAAGATCGCTAAGTTAATTCCAATACGCTCAGATACTTCACGAATATTTTTGATACGATTACCATGTTCTTCATAATCTCCATGAGAGAAATTTAAACGTGTAATGTTCATTCCTGCCTTTGCTAATTTTTCAAGCATTTCCGGCGCTTCACTTGCCGGTCCAATAGTACATACGATTTTTGTCTTTTTAGTCATTTATATATCCTCCTACACTAAACGATCAAATAATTGATATAATTCTTTTCTTGATTTTTTTGGCATCTTTAATGCTTCATCAATTGGATAAGAAACAATTTCATTATCCACGATTCCTACACAATGACCACCAATCCCTTGAACTAACAAGTCAACTGCTTTTTCTGCCATACGCGCTGATAATACTCGATCAACAGGTGTTGGACTACCGCCACGTTGGATATGTCCAAGTACAGTCGCTCTTCCAGAGAAACCAGTGTTAGCACTGATTTTGCGTGCTAGATCATTTACATCAGTAATTTTTTCAGATATAACGACAATCGCATGTTTTTTTCTACGAACACCATCTAAATAACGTAAACTTTCTAATAATGCTTCTTCATCAAATCCTGTTTCTTGAGTTACTACTGCTTCAGCCCCACAACTAATCGCTGCCCAAACAGCTAAATCTCCACAACGGTTCCCCATCACTTCTACTACAGAGCAGCGATGATGAGATGATGAAGTATCTCTTAATTTATCCACACAGTCTACAACTGTATGTAATGCTGTATCGAAACCAATTGTAAAATCAGTTGCTGGAATATCATTGTCAATTGTACCCGGTAACCCAATACAGTTGATCCCCAATTGAGTTAGAGATAGAGCCCCACGGTAAGTACCGTCTCCACCGATAACAACAATTGCATCAATTCCTGCTTCTGTTAGTTTCTCAATTGCTTTTTTTTGCACATCAATATCTTTGAATTCTGGTAAGCGTGCAGAACCTAAAATTGTTCCACCACGATCGACAATATCACTTACATCTACTTTTGTAAGTGGTCGAAAATCGCCATTTACCATTCCACGATATCCATCAACAATTCCAATTACTTCAATTCCATTGGCAATGGCAACACGTGTTACAGCACGAATTGCAGCATTCATTCCTGGTGAGTCTCCACCAGACGTTAAAATCCCAATGCGTCTAATCATGAAAAGCCTCCTTATTAACAATCAATATAATAGCACATTTTTATATAAAATAAATGCTAATCGTTACGATTTCTTCGATTTTGGCCATTAATTAACAAATCTTTACATAGAGTTTTCACACGTTCCATAAATCTATGCGCTTTCAATTCTTCATCCCCATACTGTTTAGTAAAACGATAGTGATCTAACAATGAATTTAAGTCCTCATTACTTGTGAACCAAGTCATTCTTTTTTCTTCCATTCGCTTATTTAAAACAGGGAATAAAACCTCATCTCTTGACCATGCTGTCATAGCCTCAGCCCCAATATCATCCAACACTAAGAAATCGACGTGTTGAAGGTACGTTAACTGTCGTTGAAATTCAAGAGAATCGTTGATGTTGTTTTTCATACGTGCAATCCAACTTGGTACATTAACATAAGCTACCCATTTTCCCTGTTTTGCCATATGGTTGCATGCACATGCTGCAAGAGTACTTTTTCCAACACCGACTTCTCCACGGATGTAAAACCCCACATAATTTGGTTCTAGCAACCAGTCTTTTACTTGATTAAATGCATCAAAGTTAGATTGTGTAATTTCTAAATCAGTTATACACATTGATACAAGTGTTGAGGGCATATCATTGACTGCAAATCGAGATAGATGAGAACGTTTTTCTTCATGTTCTTTCAAGTATTTACAAGATTGAATGTAAAACTCAAGTTGACCATCATCACGAAGCTGGTAAAATTTTCCTTTGTTTTCTTGTTTGCACATAGCTAAACCAGTGCAACCTCGACAAAGAGATACGTTGGTATACCATTTTTTTATTCGAAATGGAAAGCGAGAAATCCACTCAGTATTGATATTCGCACGTTGACATGCATCTAATACATTTGGGTCATTCAATAACTGATTCACTAATTGCTCATGTTGAGCTAGCAATTCATCATCAACTTGTACTTTCATTTGAAATTGTTTCATCTAGTTCCCTCCTAATTTTTTCAAAGACTCTTCTAACTGACGTTTTTGTTGTGCAGTCAATGGTTTATCCTGTGTCACTTCTTGTTTATATCCTTGCGGTAACACGGCTTTTCTAACTCTTGTTTTATTGTAAGAATACGTATTTGCCCCAATTGTTTTTACGGCTTCTAATGCTTTCTCTAATGTATTAATATTATTTCTAATCCATGTTGCCGCTATACTCTCTACAAATCCTTTAGTTAGCTTATTGTCATTTGTTTTAAGAATCCCCTCAATCATCACATTGACAACTTGATACGGCATCTTTTGTTTTGTGACAAGTGATTCAAGCAGTCTTGCTTCTCCTTCAAATACTTCACTTCCACCCTGTAGTTGCTTCAAGAATACTATTGGTGCAAGATCATATTTAGAATCTGGAGCTTTCACTTCTTGACTCGTTTGACGTCGTACTAAAAATGATAACTTTGCAATATCTACTTGTTTTGAATCTGGAGTTAAACTTCTTCCCACGGCAATACGTAGACTATCGTGTGATATTCCATAAACGGTAGCTAATTCACTTATTGCTCGAATCGCTTCTGGCGTTCTTGCTCCTACAGGAAAGCTTAATGGTGTACTCTCTTGTAAAAATCTTTGAATATCAAATCCTGATTGTTCAATGACTTGACGCTCGACAATTGAACGCGGTTTAACTAACTTGAATTTCTGCTCATCCGTCTCATCCCATGAATTCAGCCAAGTTGTCCCTAGTGATCTAGTTGTTTCTTGAAAACCAATTTTATCAGCCATCCAACGGGATGTTTTTTGTTTAGTAACTGCAATATCATCTGCTCCTATACTCTGCAGATATATACGTCCCAATGTTTGATGATTAATAAAATCATCAATCAACAATACCGGACGAAGCATATAAATTACATGCTTGCGATCTTCCTCTTGGCGCACAAATGTACGCACAAGATGAAACTCCTCCAATCGTTTTAGCGCTTGCTCGATAGACTGAATATCCATTGCCATAAGCTTACACAAACGATGATGAGTATCGTAATAAAGTTGATCCTTACATGCTTCAGCAATGAGGGTCAAGAAAAGTGATATAGCCTGACTCCCTACACATGGTTGATAACACATCATCAAAGAATGAAGCTGTGCTTGAGAAATTATATATGTATATTCAATTTTATATCCATCTTTTCCTTCTAATAACATATTACCCCTCCTACAATTGCGATAACCATTTTTTTATTTTTTCTTTTAACGCTTTTTCATTTTGATTGTTTTCAATCACCCATGTTGCAAGTTGCCGCTTTTTTTTATCATTCATTTGATTGGCAATTCTTGCTTCAATATCCCTTTTTAAAAGTCCTCGTTGATTCATTAACCGCTCGATTCTAACTGTTTCATCAGCACTAATAAGTAGACTTCCATCAAAGTATTGTTGCCACTCCACCTCGAATAGTAATGGTACTTCTGCAAAAAAGAATTCTTTTTGACATGCTTTTGCTTGTTGATTCATATCGTTTAAAATATGAGGTAAAAGTAAATCTTGAAGTACTTGCTTTGCCTCTGGGTGTTGAAATATATGTTCTGCTAATTTTAGTGTATTTAGCTTACCTTGATTAACACACTCACTAAATGCATTAGCAATTTCTGATTGAACTTGTAAATTATTTTCTCTTAATTTTTTTGCACTGGCATCACAATCAAATACTTCATAGTCCATTTCTCTTAATATACTACTACACTTTGATTTTCCTGAGCCAATTCCTCCAGTAATTGCTATTTTTTTCATTTTTTTAACCTCTGACATTTTGGACAATAAGATGTGCCGCGTTGTGCTACTTTTATTTTTTTTATTGGAGTAGAACATACTGGGCATGGCTTATTGACTTGACCATATACATTGATTTGAAGTTGAAATAATCCACTAACACCAAGTGAAGATGTATAACTACGAATTGTACTTCCTCCAGCGGCAATGGCTTTTTCCAAGACACTTCTAACCGCTTCAATCAATCTTGTAAAATCTTTTTTCTTTAATTTAGAAATTGGTGTGAGTGGATGTAGTTTCAATGCAAAGCAAACTTCATCAGCATAAATATTCCCAATTCCTGCTACAAACTCCTGATTGAGCAACATGACTTTGAGTGATGTAGACTTTCCAGCAAAATACTCTTTAATGTATTGCTCATTAAATCGTTCACTCCATGGCTCAGGACCAAGTGTTTTAAAATGTTCATAACTTTCTTGTGAAGGCATTAATTCAATTCGGCCAAACTTACGAGTATCATGATAATCTAAGCGTCTTCCATCTTCTAAATAGAAAGAGAGATGCGTATGTTTTGCCATAACATCACTTGCTTGTTGCACATAAAATTTACCTTCCATTCGTAAATGTACAACTAAATCTATGTTGTCCATATTTAAAACAATATATTTTCCGCGTCTTGTAAAATTACGGAAGGACTGATTCATACATATTTGTTTAAAATACTCACTATCCCCTACAATAATTTTATCATAATAGATTTTAATATCTTTAATTTTAGCGTCTTTGATTAAATGTTCAAGAGTTGATACAACTGTCTGTACCTCTGGTAATTCTGGCATTACTTCGTCTCATACCAAGTTTTACCAACTTGTGCGTCTACTTTCAATACTACATCAAACTCTACAACATTTTCCATTTCCTGCTTCACCAGTGCTAACATCAGATCTTTCTCATGATTAGGAACATGGAAAATTAATTCATCGTGTACTTGAAGTAACATTTTTGATTCAAGATGAAGTTCACTCATCTTTTTATCAATGTTAATCATTGCCATCTTGATTAAGTCTGCAGCAGTTCCCTGAATCGGCGCATTCATTGCAGCACGTTTTCCAAACTCACGCATCATATAGTTTTTATCATGAATTTCTTTGATTTCTCTACGGCGATGGAACAGTGTTTCTACATATCCATGTTCCTCACAAAAAGCAATCGTTTTATCCATATACACAGAAATATTAGGATAAGTTGCAAGGTATTTATCAATAAACGCTTGCGCTTCTTTACGGCTTACTTGTAGCTGTTCTGAGAGCCCAAAATCAGATATACCATATACAATCCCAAAATTTACTGCCTTAGCTTGTCGGCGTTGCAGTGAGCTCACTTGCTGCGCATCCACCTCAAACAACTCACTAGCTGTCAAAGTGTGAATATCTTGATCTTGATTAAATGCTTCAACTAATTTTTCTTCTTTTGCCATATGTGCTAAGACGCGCAATTCTACTTGCGAGTAATCCGCACCTACTAACATATGTCCATCTTGTGCCACAAACGCACTACGCACAGTACGACCTTCTTCATCTCGCACACTGATATTTTGAAGATTTGGTGCTGTACTTGATAGTCGTCCTGTTTGTGTTACACATTGTGTATAAATTGTATGTATTTTCCCATCAGAAAAAATATTCTTTTTAAGCCCTTCAGTGTATGTGCTCACAAGCTTTTGATATTTACGATATTCCATAAGTAATGAAATGATTGGATGTTTTCCATCTAACTTCTCTAATATGTCCACAGAAGTACTACGTTTCTTATTAGCTGGAAGACCTAATTCATCAAACAACAATACAGCTAATTGTTTAGGTGAATTAAAGTTAATCGGTTCACTACAATAAATGAGCATTTGCGCTGTAATGTCTTCTACTTTTTGTTGCATATTCAAAGAAATCTCATTTAGGTGTTCTTGGTCAATTGAAATCCCCTCATATTCCATTTTAAACAATATTTTAGCTAAAGGCATTTCTACCTCATAAAATAAATGTTCTAAATTTAGTGTTTTTAGCTTATTCTTTGTTTCCTCATAAATCTTGCTTGTCATATGTAACTTTTGTGCCATGTAACTCATTTGTTGATCCAACTCAGGCAAGATTGGTTTATTTGGTTTCCCATAAACATCTTGAAGTGTTAGTGTAAAATCACATTCATAGGCTTGTTGCAATTTTTCAAAACTTGTTAGTGCTGAATCACACAAGAATGCACTAATCATTGTGTCAAAACTAACTTTCTCAATATTGATTTGATGACGGACAAAGACATGATGCATCATTTTTACATCATGACTTACTTTCGTCGTATTACTTGCTAAATAATCTAAGAATACTTGATCATTCAACACATCTTCAATTGTTAAATATACTTGCTCAACACCATATTGAACTCCTACTCCGTTTAAATTTGATAAATAAGGATTATCACTATCTACATCGTAAGCAATGATTGCCCCTTCTTGCAGTAAATGAGTCGGACAATTTTTCACTTGTTGAATTACTTGTTTCTTTACTGACGTAGATTCACCAACTACTGAAGCTTCTTGTAATTTTCTTACAAAAGAATTCATTTCATATTTTTGGAAAAAGGCAATTTGTTGATTACGATTTGGTATAAATTCAAAATCAACTTCATTCATTGGGATTTCAACATCGACTTTAATTGTAGCTAATTGCTTTGACATCAGTGCTTGCTCTGCAAACTCACTTACTTTTTCCTTAAGTTTACCTTTTAACTCTTCAACATGCTCAATTACTCCTTCGACACTTCCAAATTGATCAAGTAATTTCATCGCTGTTTTCTCACCTACACCTGGAATTCCTGGAATATTGTCTGAAGCATCCCCTGACAATCCTTTTAAGTCAATGACTTGCAGTGGTTGGATTCCCATTTTTTCAATCAATGCTTCTTTTGTCATTTTTTCGATTTCACTAATTCCTTTTTTCAACAACCACACAGAAGTTGTATCATCGATTACCTGCAACAAATCACGATCACTTGTAAGAATATTGATTTGCCAATCTGGATAGCGTTTAGCTAATGTACCAATAATATCATCAGCCTCTACACCATCTAGTTCAAAACGAGAGATATTCATCGCATCTAAGTATTCCCTTACAATAGCAAATTGACCAATTAACTCGTGTGGAGTTTCTTTTCTTCCCCCTTTGTATTCAGGGAACATTTCATGACGAAAATTCTTTTTCGCTGAATCAAATGCAACTAAAATAGTATCTGGTTGCACAAGTTCAATTGCTTTATTTAACATATTTGCAAAAGCATACACAGCATTTGTGTATACCCCTTCACTTGTTTTCATTCCGTGTGTATAAATTGTGGCATAAAACCCTCTAAATAAGAGGGAATTCCCATCTACTAACATCATTTTTTTCATATATCTTCTCCTATAAAACCGAAAAAAACCGCATTATGACGGTTTTATTCAGTGTCTTCATTCTCTTCTACTGGACCCTCATGAGTTTGTGTATCCTCAGGTACAATGATTTCATTATAAGCAATCATATTTTCAAGCGTACTCAAATTATCATACATGATTGAGATGTAGTCTTTATCTTCACCCTGCTCAGTAGCATTTAAACTTGACATATTACTTAATGTGACACGTGTTAATCCTAACTCTGATTCTAATTGTAAAAACAGCTCTAACATATCTGCACTCATATTTGGCTCAAACGCAATATATTGTACCCCATCAGCTACAATTCTTTGTTTAATCACCTCTAATTGATCATCTGTTGGTAATGCTCCATATTTCGATAAAATTACTGGATATACTTGAATACCATAAGTTCTTTGCCAATTACCGAAACTTGCACTCATCGATACAAATTTTATATTTTGATTTTCTTCTTTTAATTGATTTGCAAGACTTTGATAATCGGCATCAAGTCGAATCAATTCACTTTCAAGCATCAAGAAATCTTCTTCAATGGCATCTTGATCTTCAATAAAGACAGATTTCATCCACTCTTTAATTTCTCTTGCCATGGATACCATAGCTATAGGATCCGTCCAAATATACAAATCACGTTCATTTGTATCAATTGTTTCCATTACCTCATCGCGATAATAATCTGTTTCAATCCATGATTCAACATCATCAACCACAACACGTGTATAACGTTGGAAATTGTAGATACTACTCTGTATTGATAAATCAATAGTAGGTACTGCTGCCCTTAATTCAGATCCATAAATTTCTAAATATGGTTCAAGATTCCCAATATGTAAAAATAATGAAGCATCTTCAACAACAGTACTATATTCTGGATTGATTGTAGCACGTTGTATGATTTCATCACTTTGTATTGAGACGATATCTAGTCGATCTCCACCTAAACGTTCTAAAATATATCCAATGGGATATACCGTATATACTACTTTTGGTGTAGCTGCACGGCATCCACTTAATGTAAATAGGAATAAACAAGCACATACTAAGGCCATTGCTTTTCTTTTCAAAGTTACCACTCACTTTCTTATGGAATTATACCATAATTTTTTTAGATTGACTTTTGTTTTTATCAAGAAAATACAACAACCTTTGATTTTCATCTATAAGTTGGCCCTCTACTAAATATAAATTTGTTGCATACAAATAGAAGTCTTCTTTATTATGGATACATTTTTTCCGTGGATATATATGAGTTAACCTCTCGATTATCATTTGATTGACTTCTTCACGTTGTTCATAGAAAGTTCTAAAGTGAAGCACTACAAGTAATAAACCAATCAAAATGCTTGCGTATGTCACAGGAATTATCATACCAAACACAAATAATAATACAAGAAAAGAAACCACAATAGATACTCTCTTCATTTGCATGTACGGTAATACACAATAACCTAAAGCTGCCGTTATTTTATAACCATCTAATGGATATATCGGAAGTAGATTAAAAAACAAGATTTGATTATTCATCATATGACACCAAGCCCCAAAACTTGAAGATAGTATGTGCATTTCAGTAAGTACAAGCAAGCCTCTACCAATCAAAAGATGCATTAAAGGACCTGCTATACTTATACAAATTTGGCTCCAAAACCCATAGAATTCTAAATGTCTCATTTTTGCACACAAGCCAAATGGTAATACTTGTACCTCATAAACCTTAACTTTAAAACAAACAGCTATAAGGCAGTGAGCACCTTCATGCAACATCATCATAAGAAATAAAAAGCTCATTGGCTTATAGCTATTATTTAGTAGAGCTATAAGCCAAATGAACCAAGTAAGAGGGTGTATACGTATCTTCATTCAAACAAAGCATCTGCCAATTGTACAGCATTTCCATCTAAAGTAAAATCAAGATAAACAATCTCTTGCGATAATCCCAGTATATCCCCTGATAAAATGCGGTCATTTTGATTCACATGTACTTCTTGCATCGCTCCATATGTCACAAGAATGCCATTATCTTGTTTCACCATAACTAGATGCCCTGATTCTTGACTAGACACATAAATGACTACCCCATCATTCAATGATATAACTTGTCCATTTGATAATGAATAAAATTGATTTTCAATATGTTCATAATGTGCTAATAAACTCGTTGTGATTGTTTCTTCTTTTCCAAATGAAAACCAATTTTCAAATGGAATCCATTCAGACAATCGATAGGTTTGTAGTGGCTCAAGTATCGTTTCTACATTTGCAAATAAGATAGTAAAGCCATTTTGTTGATGAATCATGTTTCCTAATACAATTGTGAATCCAAGTAATCCCACAATCACAAAAGTATACATCTTAGAAAATAAGCCACGATGTTTATTTGTAGTATTTATGTTTGTGCCTCTTGCTTGAATTCTTCTTCGATATTTATCTATATCCATGCTTATCACCCACTACAACCTTATGTAATCTTGCAACTTTTTAGAACTATCCCATCAACTTTTGAAGAATATTTTTTCTAGGATATTTTGGAATATCTACTTCTTCATGTGTAATCCTTCGCGCGATCGCTTCATAGCACGATAAAGATAGTGCACTCATTTTATTGTTACCCAGGTTATTCCCCATTAAAATCATTGCATCTTCATACACTACACCAGCACACGGAAGCGCAAGATAATCTAAAGCCTCACGCATTGTACATTGAATCTTTTTTTGAATATATTGTGGATTCACTCGATTAATCACAATTTGTATATCTTGAATTTGGTTTCTTAATAATATTCCAATAATGCGATCACAATCCATCATTGAAGTAATATCTAACTGAATTACACTAATTGCTTCATCACATAACTGCATACTATATTGAAAACCTTTTTCAATACCTGCTGGAGAATCAAACAACAGAAAATTATATCTTGGTTTAATCTCATCTATAATAAACTTGAGTTTTTCAAATCGAACTTTTTCTAAATTGACCGTTTTACATACTGAAAGTAAGTGCAAATTTGATGTGCGTTTATCTTGAACAAGTGCTTCCTCAATCGAACACTTCCCCTCCATTACATCTTTCGCATCGTACACTAGGCGATTTTCAAGCCCTAATGTAACATCGAGGTTCTTTAAACCTAAATCCATATCTACAACACATACCTGATATCCCATATTGGCAAGTGCTAACCCTAAATTTGCTACTAGCGTTGTTTTTCCTACGCCTCCTTTACCACTTGTCACAAGTATCGATCTTGTCATCATTTTTCCTCCATCTACTTTGTATTTCATTTTTATCATACTCGTGCAATGCTTCAAATTTTGTCGAACTTTGCCAATTGCCGTTGATACAGAGCGTTTCGCACATCATTTTTTGACAATATATTCGTGAGTTCTCATTCAATAAGTGGATTTTGCCATAAATCCTTCCCATGACATAGAGATTTCCTTTTTTTAAGGAGATGTATGCATCTTTAGCAATATCCCCAACGATTAATGTATCTCCTATAAAACTAACACTCTCTCCTCCACGGACCTTATCAAATACTTTGTAAAGTCTTGAATCATAGATGTTGCGATTTTGAAAACCAATTACTTTTATTTCTTTTGAATCATTTAAACAGTCCATCACTTTTTGTTGACTCAGTTGTGGAAAATAGAAAAAAACTTCAGGCATACCTTGACAAAGTGAAGATAATTGCTGAAGTTTTTCATTCCATGATTTCCATTGAGTATCAAAATTACGTGAAGAAAATGTTACAAATAATACTTGGTCTTTTACCTTTATTTGTAGTTCTGCCACAAAATTGAGCCCTCTTTCTTTTTATTTTGTTCTTTCGTATCATCATAGTTATTTTTTATTCCATATAACCACAATACAACAAGAATCATAAGAATGCTTGCCATCATTGTAGGAATACATCGTTGAAATAAAAACTTCTCAATACTTAGTGAAAAACCTCTAAACATCAACATCACTAAGTATATAAGCACTTGATTGACGAAAATTGTCGAACCAAAGAGAAGAACACGCTCAAAAATTGTTTCATTTAAATGTATATGCCATCTTCTCATCACAATCACACTTAAAATAAGTGAAATTGTATAACTGCCAAGTAAATCAAAACTAATAAAATCAAGTATACAACCTACAATGATTGATAGGCCGAAACTTTCATACCAACTGCTGTTTAAACATAAGCATAAACAGGCAATTAGCGTCATCAAAGGAACTATAGTAATTTCCCTACTTGATGAATCATATGGCAAAAACCTTAATAACAATAAATCCAATATTAGGCACACACCTAAGAATAGCCACCTACTCATGTGCGCTACCCTCGCGACTCACTACATGTAGATAATCAAGATTTTGAAAATCAACTGAAGGAGTCACATAAACATTCACACCAACAGCATTTACTAATTCTTCTACATCAACAACCTTACCTACAAGTATGCCACTTGGAAATACACCACCAAGTCCACTTGTTGTTACACTCATCCCTGCAGTTACTGTATGATTGGATTCAAGCAATTTCATTACATAACTTCCTTCATTGTGATCGTAGTACTCTAAAATAGCATCTACTTCAGTCTGATCATCAATCCATATCTTGACTGAAACTTTGTTTGTAGAATCATCCTTTGTAAGCAAACTCACAACCGATTGATTTGCACTTACACTTTGAATGCGACCTACAAGTCCCTGAGCATTCATGACAGCGAAATCTTGTTTCACTCCATCATCACTACCAACATCAATTACTATAGAACTATGCCATGAATCATAAGAGCGAGATAGAATTGTCGTTGGAATTGTCTCATATTCTGATAAAACTAAGTTTAGTCCATTCATTTCTTTAAGTGATTCTATCTCCTGTTGCTGTTCCACAATTTTCGCCTGATAAGAAGAAATGGCTTCTACTTGTTGACGAAGCAACTCATTTTCTTGCTCAAGTGCCCATGATTTATTTAATATTTCTACACTATCCTCAACTATGTTTAATGGATTATCCAACAAAGCATAACGAATCATACTAAAGAACCCATAACCTTCCTTTACAATATGCGATACCGGATTTGCAAGCGCAAAAATATTCAGCAACAAAGACATTGCTAAGACGATAGAAATCACAGTTATATATATTTTTTGCCAACGTGTCATTTTCATTTTTAATCACCAGTGTTATTATACTGGTTTATTTACTTAACTTCAATCCAATAAACCCGCTTGTTTAAAACTAAAGCTGGACCCTCTTGATACAATGATGTGATCTAAAATCTCAATTTGTAACATTTTTGCAGCATCGGCAAGCTGCTCTGTAATAAAAATATCAGCAGCAGAGGGTTCAACGCTTCCCGAAGGATGATTATGTACTAGTATGATTCTGCTACTAGAATATAGTAGTGCACACTTGAAAATCTCTCTTGGGTGAACATGAGAACGATCAAGTGTTCCTTTAAACAAAATTTCATGATAGACAATTTGATTACGCACATTTAAGTAGACTGCCATAAACATTTCCTGCTTTGCCCCTGCAAACTTACTTTGTAGCCACTGAATTAGATGATTCGCTTCACTGATGACGTCAGTCTGCTGTACACGTTCATTAAATATCCTACGAGTAATCTCAAATGCTGCAAAAAGTTGTAAACCCTTGGCATTTGAAATCCCCTTTATTTTAGTAATTTGAGCTAAGTTTAAATGAATCAACTCACCTACTCCACCACTTTCATTTAAAAGCTCATCGACAATTTCAAATACATCTTTATCTTTAAACCCATGTTGTACAATGATTGCCAATAACTCTCGATTACTTAATGTCTCAATTCCGTATTTTAGTGCTTTCTCCCTTGGTAACTCACTTTTTGGTAAAGACTTCATTAACGATACGCAACTTCTTGCAAGACTTGAGTAATTTTATCTGTCTTGAGCAAATCAATTTGATTTTGATCAGTAATATCAGCTTGCTTTGCCATGTATTCGTAACCTTGAATAGAGACAATCTCCTGTGCAATCTGTAATTCTTGCTCACTTGTGCACACTCCAATGACCAAGATATGTTGCTCATCACTTATAACTACGTATGGATTTAGACCAAGTTCACTACATTCTTGTACTAGTTGAGTATAGGAACTTTCATTGCTGAATACACCCAATTGAAGCCAATAAACTTGAGTTACCCCACCTTCTACTTGAATTGCACTTGGACTTGGAATAACTTCTACATCTGTACCAGAACTGACATCAAGTCGTGAAAAAACAAGGAAGTAAACTAATGAAAAAATAACAGTCGTACATATTGCTAGGAATGAATAAAATTTTCTTTTTGCCATCATATCACCTCACTGAAGTATATGCCCACTTTTTCTACTTACTTCAATTATTGTCCACAAATAGTAAAATCCTATCATTTTTTAAACTCGCACAACTATCTTCAGTATAGTTATTGAGTTTATTACTAAAATACATTAAAATGTATATAGATAATATTCGAGGAGGAATTTATGATTATACAAAGTAAACGTGTGTGGATAGCAGGTACATTTGTCGCTGCTCAAATTGAAATGAAAGATGGAAAAATTAACAATATTTTCAATTATAATGAGAAATCAGTTGACCAGGATTATGGGAATGAACGCATCGTTCCTGGTTTCATTGATGTTCATACCCATGGTGCCTATGGCTTCGATACAAACTATGCACTAGAAGATGGTTTGAAAGATTGGGTTAAGTCGCTACCTTTAGAAGGTGTAACTGGATTTTGCCCAACTACAATAACTCAAGGAAGCACTGTACTCAGTGATGCGTTAAAGAATGTTGCTCATGTACATGCGCAAAAACCACCAGGTGCAGAAATTTTAGGAATCCACTTTGAGGGTCCTTATTTAGATATGAAATACAAAGGGGCACAACCACCAGAACATATTGTAACTGGAACGATTGAAGCTATGGAGCAATTTCAAAAAGATGCAAATGGCTTAATTAAACTCATTACTATGGCAACTGAGCATGATCCTAACTTTGAATTAACTAAGTATTGTGCCAACAATCACATTGCGGTAAGTATTGGACATTCTTCATCTACTTATGAACAAGTAGTAATGGCAATTGCTAACGGTGCAAAATCAATGACTCACGTATATAATGGAATGACACCATTTAATCATCGTGAGAATGGTATGGTAGGTGCAGCACTTAATCTAACTGATTTCTATGGCGAAATTATTTGTGATGGTAACCACTCTACTATTGCAGCAGTATCTACTTTTTTCCGTAGTAAAGGTGATGACTATTGCATTATGATTAGTGACTCGCTTATGGCAAAAGGATCTCCTGCTGGAACTCAATTCCAATTCGGTGGTCATACTATTGAAGTTTATGAAGACGGTAGCGCACACCTAATAGAAGGAGCAAAAAGTCTTGCTGGAAGTACATTAAAAATCAACGATGGTTTAAAATTACTCGTTGAACAAGCTCAAGTCCCTTTTGCAACAGCACTAAAATCTTGTACAATTAACCCAGCACGCCTAATCGAACTTGGTCATAAAAAAGGCTTAATTGTGAGTGGATACGATGCAGATATTGTAGTTTTAAAAGATGATTATTCAGTAAGGCAAACTTACTGCTACGGTATTGCACAAATATAGTACAAAATAAAAAAGGCTTCGGCCTTTTTTTAAAGCATTGTATAATCAATAACAAAAATCACAAAGAGCACTGCTAACATGACGACTAGAATCTTATGATATATTTTCACAATTCGTCCTCCTTTTATATCTAAATTAAGATCAAGTTGGATATACATTGCTTGAAGTTATTTACATTATACACTATTTTATTATTTTATTTGACTAATATTCGTTATTTTTTGTCTATATACACATCATTTTCTTTATTTTTTAAGATAAATCGCTGAAATACAGAACTATCTTTTCGAGCATATTCAACATTTAAAAAACTTAAAAAATTACCAGGAGTAGAAAGTCCTGAGAACACAAGCAAATCTAATTCTGATGAACGAAAGCAATGTTCAGCTAATAATACACAATTTGTACTCAAAACAAAATAAGTTCGAAATTTCCCTTTGCTAAATTTATACATTTTTGCGTTAGTGCCTTTGTATACACGTGACGCGTAATCCATGAAAGTAACACTTTGTGGATTACGGGCATAAGCACATTGCCATTCATTACTGCGTAACTTTAATGCCTGAATTCGATCTAAAACAATCGACTTTTGATTAGGTGTAAGCTTTACTCCATAAACAATGATTGTTTTGTGTTCAACTTCAAGTGCATGTTTCAAAAAAGATAAGCGCTCAGATTCTATAAGTACACCATCACCATACATACCGAATAATTTACGAGCTTGCGGGTCGTGACAACCATAAGAATAAATTGTATCATCAATCGCAATGTCGATATGTCCAAATGCCTCTGGACCATTACTTGATAAATAGATGTAAATTTCAAGGTCACTCTCCATCTTTTTAGGTACTTCTATTTTTACCACACTAGACTTTATTAATTTATCCAAAGAGGCATATAAACGATATGGAATAAGCGCTGAAAGCAACACAGGGATCGCTACTTGGCGGCGATTTTTTGATTTCTTTCGAAATTGCAAATAATAAAATTCTTTAATACTTCCACTTACTTGCACTCCTCCATACAATATTAAATATACTCCTAGATACATCGAAAGTGGGCGTAACATACGTAGTGGTGTCATCAGCAAATAAACCGCCACAATAAAATGCATAAGCATCAACGTAAAACGCCACAATGTTCCAGGTAAATTATCTCTACGATAAACGAAGTAGTTTATTGCGTGCAAGACACTCAAGAATAACGTCCACCACCCCAAAATATAAGGAATAAACTCCACATAGCTCGATACTTCTCTAACACAATAAATGATGATAAATACACTAACGATGAATTGTCCCATTTCCTGGCGACAAACACGCTTTCTCACAGTCATATTCATCAGCGATACTATGGCAATTAAAAGAAATACAAGTGGAAATAAGATGTATATAGCCGTCCACAGAATTTGCCAACGGCTCAACAAAATCATCCCTAAAAATAACCAAGCAAGCCCTTGAATCATTAAGCTGAAAGCATCTATTTTTTTATTGAACATTTTACTTCACCGCCAAACTTCTCATCTTCTTACTTTCAAGTATATAAAACTAAATTTGAATTTTCAAGTTAATCAAACCCATACCTCCCTTTCTTTCTTCAGGAAAAATACAAATATTTTCATTTCATTTTTCTATATCTTTTCATTTTTTTTATTCATTGGATTTATTCAGTTTAAGTCCATTTATTCATCACTTTTTATTCACATTCATTTTCTATGATTAAAGCAGATAAATAGGAGAACATTATGAAACGCACAAATTTAATATTAGTTGCACTACTACTTGGTATTTTACTTACAGGATGCTCAAGTAACTCAAACACAACTGAATCTCAAACTACTCCACCAACAGTAACTACGACACCAAATACACAAGAACCTACTCAAGAAGAAGTTCAAGAAGAAGTAGAGTTTCAACAACTTACACCTGCAGAAGTACGTGTAGAGGGTGATACAATATTTTATACAGGCGATATACACGAGGAGTCAATTCAACAAGTAAAAGATTTATATACCGAAAATATAACTCGTCTTGTCCTTGATTCACTAGGTGGAGAAATCAATAACGGAATGGATTTAGGTGACTTCGTATTTGAAAAAGAACTAGATGTAGAAATCAGAAACACTGCTTTTTCCTCCGCTGCCAACTATGTTGCCTTAGCTGCGAAAACTCTTTATTTAAATCCTGATTCATTACTTGGATTCCATGGTGGAGCGATTCAGGATGCAATTGCCTATGAAGGAATTTCTCCAGAAGAGCAGGCAGCATTAGATGAATACTTGGAAGCATCCATTGAAAGAGAAACTGCTTTCTATGAAAAAATTGGTGTTAATCAACAAATCACAGTAATCGGTCAAGACGAAAAATTTGATGATCGTGCACAAAATGCAGTTGGATATACTTATACTCTAGAAGCACTTGAAGCACTTGGCGTAGACAACATTGAACTTATCGATGAGACTTGGAATACTCCAACTACATTTGCTGATGATGACTCTGACCACTTATTTATAATCGATAAAGTAGATTTAGAATAACTTAAAAAGAAGACAATAAATGTCTTCTTTTCACCATCTAATTACTGAATTATCTAAACTTATATTATAATGTCAGGTTTATTAGCTATTATTAAAATCGTATTAGCACTGGGGATTTATTACCTCATATCGTTCATCCTTATTTTTCTCTCCCCACTCACACATCAACTCAAGCAATGGGAAAAGTGTTTTTCCTTTTGGTGTAATCGAATATTCTACACGTGGAGGAATTTCCCCAAAGACTTCCCTTGAGATTAAACCATCTGCCTCTAATTCTCTTAATTGATTCGTTAGTGTTTTTTGAGAAATAGCTGTAACTGTCCCCATCAAATCTTTAAATCTCATTTTTCCATCTTCAATCAATAAATACAAAATCAGTGGTTTACATTTCCCACCTATCATCTTTAATGTGACTTCAATCTCTGAGTTTACTTTTATTTTATCCATTAGTTACCTCTATTACTCTAAGTGAAATAAATGTGCTTTATTGACTGACTACTTAATTTCAACTATGATTTGATTACATTATCGTATTTTATACTATAATAGTAAAAATATCAACAAGGAGATAAGAATGAAAAAATTAGTTGTAATTACAGGTGCAAGTTCAGGATTTGGAAAAGAGTTAGCAAAGATGTTTAGTGCAGATGGATACCCCCTACTTCTTCTAGCTAGAAGAGTAGAACTTTTAGAGGAAATGAATTTACCTAACACAATTTGCAGTAAAGTGGATGTCACAAATAAAATTGAGTTTGAAAACGCTGTTAGAGATGCTGAAGAAAAGTATGGTAAAACAGATTTAATTATCAATAATGCTGGAATAATGTTATTAGGTAACCTTGAAACACAAGATGCAAATGAGTGGCAAAGAATGCTCGACGTTAATGTTATGGGTGTGATGAATGGAATGCAAATTGTCATGAATGATATGAAAGAGCGTAATACTGGAACAATCATCAACATTTCTTCAATTGCAGGAGTTAAACCATTTGGTAATCACGCTGCTTATTGTGCAACGAAATATGGTGTTGTTGGATTATCTGAAGTTGCAAGAATGGAACTTTCTGCACACAATGTGCGTGTGATGAGAATATGCCCAGGTGCCGTTGCAACTGAACTTTTAAGTCATACGACAAGCGAAGATATTAAACAAGGCTACAATGAATGGAAAGAAAACGTTGGTGCAAACAGTATTACTACACACGATGTGGCAAAGACAATCAAGTTTGCTTATGAACTTCCTCAAGGAGTAAACTTAAGAGAAATTCAAATTGCCGATACAAAACAAGATGCGTAAAAAAAATCTTCAATGAAGTGAACCCACTTTATTGAAGATTTTTTATGTAAGCCCCCTTATTTATCATCAGGGCAAACCTGATACAAATTCATTTGATCATCTTCCAAAAGAACACAATAAGGGTTTTGTGAAACCTCATTAGCTGAAATCTCAAGCCCTTTTTCTATCCACCTTGCAAGTAATTCATTATAGCTTCCATCTTCATGAATCAAATTTTCATAGGAAAACTCACTAAAATCTAATTCACTATTTGCAGTAGTAATAATCACTTGATCATCTTCATATCGATATGGAATCAGATAAACCTCCCCCGCTTCTGTTTCAACAAAAGGAATTTTATTTTCTATTTCATCTAGTATCAATGCACTTAATTGATCCCCGAATAAGTAATAATTAAAGGAGACTCCTACATTTTTTGATGTGTTGTATTCAAAGTTATTATCCACCTCATCGATGTAAATATATTCATACCCATTCTCATCAGTAATTACACATCTAAAATCACTATAGCCCGTTGGTCCATCAAACCATCCACTGGTTTGAGTTTGATATGCATCCAATTGATCATCGTGATATACATACATTGTCCGCATCTCACTTAATAATTCATCCGAATTATCTTTAAAAACTAATGTGGATGGATTATCTCGTTGATTCATATTCCAAAATTCATATGCAATTGTATCTCTTTCAAGTGGTAAGAAAAAATTGAATGATAGTTTCTCTTTAACAATTACACTCTCATCAAATTCATCTTTTAATGAAAGATCAAATGGCATTTCACTTAATGAGTAAGTCATATCATTGTAGCTTAAATAGTGACCATCATGAAACTCTAGAAAAACGGGTTTTTCAATCACCCCCTCTAAACTAAGTTTCATTGTAAAATCCTCAAATAGAATTAAATCATCAGCAACATCCTCATGATTCATTTCAAGTGTCATAATGTAAGGCAAACTACGGTATTCATAACCTTCTTCAAAGTAATAGTCAACTTCTAAGTCATCAATTGTATAATCTTTGCCTAACACAATGCTTAGTTGATTTTCTGTCGTAATAACTTGGATATTTTCTAGAGTTGGTGTACTTATCGGAGTTTGTGGTTGATTTTCATTACTTCCTGTTTTGCTAGTACAACTAGTTGCAAAAACAATAATTCCACACACGAAAATCATTAACAGTTTCTTCATTGTTCTCCCCTCTTTCTATAAATGGTCATTACTTGATTCTTTGACGTTATGAATTTCAAGTATAATTTATTGACAAATAAATACTGTAACTCTAACTATAATATAAACTCTAATTGAATATCAAAAGGTTCATGTGCAGCGATTTCTTCTTGTATCTCACTTGCAAACACACACCCTAATGCCTTATAAGCCTCTTGAGTTTCTTTGGCACTATTTGCTGAAATGTAGATTTTCTTAGCTGGGATCTTCCTTGCTTGATCACAAATCATTCGAAAGAGTTGAGTACCTATTCCCTGATTTCGATACTCATAAGATACATGGAACATTATTAAATCAATGTATTGTTTTTCACTACCTAAAAGTTTTGAACCCAAATAGGCAAATCCAACAATTTGATCTTCATGTTTTGCCAAAAAGCCAATACTTCCATCATCAATGGCTTCCAATATACTCTTTGCTCTTTTCCTTAACTCTACTTCATTCCAATCTTCAAAGAATGGATCTTCAACATAGACATATTTCCCCTCTACAAGTCTCAGATTCACTTTGGTATCTTGAAAACGACGATATGTATCAAGCGAAGAAAGTGAAAAGTTGTCTCTTGATAGTAATTCATATTGAATATAATTTTTCATTATTTACATCCTCGCTAATTAAATATTGTTACACACAAAAAAGTGAATTCTAAGCGTTCGTGATATTTAAAATTCATCTGATTCTTCACTATCTCTTTTAGCTGATTAAAAGCGCTAACTCAAATCTAATTTCTTTTTTTTCTATGTCCTCATTGCTATAACAGTTTGTATCAAATCCAACTAAAGAAAAACCTTGAGAAAAATAAAACTCAATGGCTTTCTCATTACACGATTGTGTCTCTAGTACTATAGAGCGACAGCCTAACTCTTTTGCCCTTGTTTTAGCTATATTCATAAGTTGCGCCCCTAAACCACTTCTTCTTGCGTGTGCTTCAACTAAGAGCTCACAAACACGCAAACGATTATTCCACTCTTCCTTAGCTAAAGCTATGACACCTAACATTTTTTTGTCATCAAAAATAGCATAACCTTCTTGATTATCAAAGTAATCTGGAAATAAGTGATCACTAAATTTTTTATGGAATGGTTCAGGAAATGGTTTCTTTTCAATCTGGAATTCCATTCCATTCTCATTTAAAGTAGTCTTTAAATCATAATAATGCTGCGATGTATATTCAAACTTCAACTCAAAGTTTTTCCATTTCTCAATTTCAAGTTTCCTAATCGTATATTGCAAAATCTCATCTCCTATCTAGTTAAAATATTTAAATATTGATTAACTTTATGTAAGAATATTAATGCTACATTCCACATTCACATATATTTGAGTATATATTAATTATATATTTTTCATCATGATTTGTATATAAGATACATATTGCAACAATAAAACATTTCTATTTCAATATTTCAATAAAATTTTTCATAATATTTAAATCCACCCTCATGTTTTTATGTAGTTTTTTGATCAGAATAAAATACATCTTAATCAAAAAAAGAATAAAATGCTCTATTGAATGAGCATTTTATTCCTTCTTCATTATTTTCCTTTATTACCGATATCACTGCGATAAAATAAACCATCACACTTGATTTTATTTATTTCATGGTAAACCTTTTCTTGCGCTGCTTTGACATCTTTGCCACAAGCACTCACAAACAATACACGACCTCCATTACTTACGATTTTTTCCTCTAGTAATGCTGTCCCCATATGATATAGAGGTGTTTCTACTTCATCAAGACCTTCAATTATATGATTCTTTTCATAGCTTTGTGGATATCCTTTTGCAGCTAATACAACACCTACAAAAGTTTCCTCATGCCATGTAAGTTCAACTTGTTCACCCTTGAGAACTGAAATACATACTTCATACAAATCACTTTGCATCGCTTGAAGTAATACTTCCGTTTCTGGATCACCAAAACGCACATTGAATTCGATCGTTTTCACACCATCTGCAGTCCACATACATCCTGCATAGAGTACTCCTAAGAAAGGTTTACCTTCACTGACCATCGCTTTTGCCATTGGTTTTACAATGAGTTCAATCGCTTGATTAACTGCCTCTTGTGGTAAGTGAGATACTGGTGTATATGCTCCCATTCCACCTGTATTTAATCCTTCATCATTATCAAATGCACGTTTGTGGTCTTGAGCGATTTGCATAGGAACAACTACATCCCCATTCACAAACGCCAGTTGTGAGAATTCCTCACCTTCTAAATACTCTTCTAGAACGACATTGCTACCAGCACTTGCAAAAATTTGGTCGCACATCATTTCTTTTAAGGCAACTTGTGCCTCTTCATTTGTCATAGCTACCACAACACCTTTTCCCGCAGCTAAGCCATCCGCTTTTACTACGATAGGTCCATTTTGTTGATCAAGATAGGATTTGGCATCTGCATAGTTGTCAAATGAAGCATATTTTGCCGTAGGAATATCATACTTCGCCATGATTTCCTTACAAAATACTTTACTTCCTTCTAGCATTGCAGCTGCTTTTGTAGGTCCAAATACTTGAATGTTGGCTTTTTGCATCTCGTCTACAAGCCCCTCACATAGAGGAATTTCTGGTCCTACAAAGACTAAATCAATTTCTTCAATTTTACAAAACTCAATTAAATGAGGTATATCAGTGCTTCCAATATTGACGCACATCGCTACGTCAGTCATTCCTGGATTTCCTGGTGCTACATACACTTGTCTTACATGTGTACTTTGGGCAAACTTAGCTGCAATCGCATGTTCACGACCACCACTACCAATAACGAGTACTTTTGCCATTAGTGTTTGAAATGTCGCTTTCCGCTCATCACCATGGCGATATCATGGTCATTTGCCATATCAATTGAATCTTGGTCTTTGATTGAACCTCCAGGTTGTATAATGCATGTTACTCCATACTTTGCAGCTAATTCAACTGTGTCATTCATCGGAAAAAAAGCATCTGATCCAAGAGTTGCCCCTTTAGCTTTAGCACCAGCTTGTTCAAGGGCAATCAATGCTGCTCCTACACGATTCATTTGTCCTGCGCCTACACCGATTGTTTGTCCATCTTTTACAACTACAATTGCATTAGATTTTACGTGTTTTACAATTTTTTCAGCAAATAAGCAATCGTCAATTTGTGCTTCTGTTGGTATTACATTAGTGACAACTTGTAGTTCTTCAATTGTTGCTTGAACATTGTTTTCATCTTGTACAAGTAGTCCGCCCGTTACACTCACACAACGTTCTTTTTCGTCTTCGCCTGTTAACTCAAATGTCATTAATCGAATATTTTTCTTTTTAGATAGTATTTCAAATGCTTTTTCACTAAATGATGGCGCAAGAATAATTTCAAGGAACATTTGACTCATTTGAAGGGCAATTTCTTCATTCACTTCTTCATTCAAAGCAACGATTCCACCAAAAATACTTACTGGATCTGATTCATATGCTTTTTGCCAAGCTTTTGTAATGTCTTGGGCAATAGCGGCACCACATGGATTCATATGTTTTACTGCTACTACTGCTGGTTGACCTGAAAGCTCTTTTAAAATCTGTAAAGTTGCCGAAGCATCTTGGATATTGTTGTAAGATAGTTCTTTACCATGCAATTGTTTAGCACTTGAAATCGAATAACGATGTGTTTTAATCCCTTGGTAGAAACTTGCTGATTGATGCGGATTCTCACCATAACGTAATGTTTGTTTCAAATCATAAGCTTTAACGATGCACTCTGGATTTTCTTCCTCTACAAAGTTTGTAAAGTATTCTTGAATCATAGCATCATAAGCTGCTGTTGTTCTAAATGCTTTTGCAGCTAAGCGTTGTCTTGTCTTCAATGTTGTATCACCTAGCTGTTTTAGTTCTTCTACAACAGAAACATAGTCTGCTGCATCTGTTACAACTGTTACAAAACGATGATTTTTAGCAGCACTACGAATCATACTAGGACCACCAATATCAATATTCTCGATTGCCTCTTCATGTGTAAATCCAGGACGTGAAATTGTCGCTTTAAAAGGATATAAGTTAACACACACAAGGTCAATTGGTTGAATTGAGTATTCTTGCATTTTAGCGATGTGACTTTCTTTATCACGAACTCCTAGTAATCCACCATGAATCATTGGATGTAATGTTTTTACACGACCATCTAACATCTCTGGAAAATCAGTTACTTCATCAATCGCAATAGTTGCAATACCTGCATCTTCAATTGCTTTTTTTGTTCCTCCTGTAGAGATGATTTCAAAATTATTTGTGATTAGACCTTGAACAAATTCAATCAATCCCGTCTTATCACTCACACTAATTAGTGCTCTTCTTTTCATACCTTTTCCTCCAATAATTGTTTTAGTGTTGCTGGGTAGAGTTGATGTTCAATCGTATGCAAGTGAGACTCTATATCTTCACGACTCGCAAACTCAGTAATATCAAATGCTCTTTGAGCAATAATTTTACCACCATCAAGCGTGTCATCAACATAATGAATACTTACTCCCATTACTTTTACACCATAATCTAATGCTTGGCCAATTGCGTCTTTCCCCTTAAATGCTGGAAGCAAAGATGGATGAATATTCACAATTCTTCCACCATAAGCTTCAAGTAATACATTTGAAATAATACGCATATATCCTGCTAATGCAATAAATTCAACTTGCATTGCTTGACAACGCTCTACAATGCAAGTTTCATAAGCTGCTTTGTTTTCATAATCCTTAGCACTAAACACAAACGTTTCAATACCACGATCTTTTGCCTTTTGAATTACTGGAGCATGACTTTTGTCTACTACAACTAAAACAATTTCAACTAATAATTCCTGACTTTCGATTGCCTGTGCAATAGCATCAAAATTTGACCCTGTACCCGAGGCAAAGACTGCTATTTTTTTCATTGAATGCGAACTCCCTCGTGGTCGCTCACACGTCCAATGATAGAAGCTTTCTCTCCTTGTGACGTAAGAATTTCTAGTGTTTTATCTGCATCAGCTTCGTCTACCACAAGAATCATTCCTACCCCCATATTAAACACGTTGTACATTTCAGCACTTGGCATCCCTGACAACTCCTCTAGTACTTTAAACACAGGTAGAATCTCCCATGATCCTAGATTAATATCAATTCCTAAGCCTTTATTTAGACAACGAGGCATATTTTCATGAAATCCTCCCCCGGTAATGTGGGCAATCCCATGGACATCAATTTGTTGAATCACTTCTAACACAGGTTTTACATAGATGCGTGTAGGCTCCAGTAAAGCTCTTCCAAGTGTTGTTCCTAATGTTTCATTATATTCATTCAAATCAATGGCATTATCTTTCAATACAATTTTACGAACTAAACTAAATCCATTTGAGTGGACCCCACTGCTCGCAAGTGCGATAACTACATCCCCTGCTTTTGTTTTATCACCTGTAATGATTTGACTTTTCTCTACAGCACCTACTGTAAAACCGGCAATGTCATAATCATCCTCCGCATACATATCAGGCATTTCAGCTGTTTCTCCACCCACAAGGGCACAATTTGCTAGTACACAACCATCTGCTACACCTTTCACAATTTGCTCAATTTTTTCTGGGTAGTTTTTTCCTACGGCAATATAATCCAAGAAAAATAGTGGCGCAGCTCCTTGTGCAATAATATCATTAACGCACATTGCTACAACATCTTGTCCAATCGTATCATGCTTATCTAACATGAATGCAAGTTTTAACTTTGTCCCAACACCATCAGTTCCACTAACCAATACAGGCTCTTTCATGTTTAATGCAGATAAATCAAATAAGCCACCAAATGAACCAATTGAACTCATCATTCCAAGTCTTTTTGTACGCGCAACATGTTTTTTAATACGCTCTACTGATTCATAACCAGCTTCTAAGCTAACTCCAGCTTCTTCATAACGATTTGACATTTTAGTTCTCCTTTTTGAAGTAATTTACGCCATTCGCAAATATACTTTGTTTTTTGTTTCCAGGAATATTCACAAACACGTCTTCAAAGAAACGCTCGGAATGTCCCATTTTTCCTAATACACGGCCATCGCGGGAAACGATTCCCTCAATTGCATATGTTGACCCATTGTAGTTAATATGTTCATCCATTGAAGCTTCACCAAATTCATCACAATACTGAAATGCAATTTGGCCATGTTCAATTAAACTTTCAAGTTGCGCTTGATTCACTACAAATTTACCTTCTCCATGCGATAATGGTATACTATGTACACTTGAAACTTTACAATCTTGTAGCCAAGGTGAATTATTTGAGGAAACACGTGTATTTGCCATTACTGAGATATGACGATTAATATCATTCTTTACAAGTGTTGCATCATCTTCACTTAACGTACGAATTTCACCATAAGGTAATAATCCAGATTTGATTAATGCTTGGAATCCATTACAAATACCAATAATTAGTCCATCGCGCTCTCTTAATCGATCGAAAGCTGCTTTAATTTTCTCATTTTGAAGAACATTCACAATGAACTTAGCACTTCCATCTGGCTCATCTCCTGATGAGAATCCCCCTGGAATAGCAAAGATTTGACAAGCATCAATCGCTGCTGCTAACTCATCAATACTCTCATGAACATCTTGTTCACTCAAATTACGGAATACTACAATATTCCCAATTGCACCTTCTTCTTCAAACGCACGTTTCATGTCATATTCACAGTTTGTCCCTGGGAAAACAGGAATTGTGACAAAAACTTGATCTACTGGATGCGTTGATTTTTTTATATGACCTTCAGAGTAAGCCACTGTTTTTATATCACTTGTTTTCGCTTTAGCACTCATTGGATAAAGTACACTCAATGGTGTAGTCCATGCTTCTAAAACTTCTTGCATTGATAATTCAATACCATTGATTTGATATGTTGAACAATCTACAGTTTCACCAATCTGTATAAAGTATTCCCCATATAATTGATCACACGCCTCTACAACTATAGCTCCTGGCATAAGTTGCATTAACTCAAGCTCTGTATCTACTTTAAAGCCAATTTGATTCCCAAAACTCATTTTGAAGGCAGCAGCTAATACTCCACCATCTTCTACTACATAAGCACTTACCACTTTTTTAGTCATAATTGCTAATTCAACTTGAGCGAACACACATTCATAAGCAGGCAAGTTAAATGTTCCATCTTCATATTGTTCAGGTGTAAATACATAAATACGATTTCCAGCTGATTTGAACTCTGGAGAGATGATATTTTTCGTATTTGCATGTGAGCACGCAAATGAAATCAATGTTGGTACAACATTCAATTCATTGAATGTTCCGGACATTGAATCTTTTCCTCCAATTGCAGCTTTTTTAAAGTAATCTTGAACTTGAATTGTTCCTAATAGAGCTTGTGTTACTTTACCCCAACGCTGTGGTTCTTTGTTTAGCCTTTCAAAATATTCTTGGAATGAGAAATAAATACTATCAATATTTCCTCCTACTGCTACTGTTTTAGCCATTGAATCTAAAACACTTGCTTGTGCTCCAATAAAACAGTTGTAGTCCATAATTTTAGGATTATATCCATAAGATAACACACTACATGTCGTTGTCTTACCATCCATTACTGGTAGTTTTTGTACTGATGCTTGTGTCGGAGTCATTTGTGTTTTTCCTCCAAATGGCATGAGTACAGTAGTTGAACCAATTGATGCATCAAAGTTTTCAACAAGTCCTTTTTGACATGCAACATTTTTATCGCTCATCATGCCTAAGATGTTTTCTTTATTTAACTCAATAGGCAAAAATGGGTTTGGTTTTTCTTGATCAACAATTTCAACCTGTGCATTTTGGCGTGCTCCAGCTGTATCTACGAAATTACGATCTAAATCAACAATAACTTCATCATGATACATCATAACCAACCGATTTGTATCTGTTACTTGAGCAACTTCATATGCTTCTAAATTTTCACTATGGGCAAGTTTTAAGAATGATTCTTTGTTTTCTGGAGAAATAACTACCGCCATTCTTTCTTGGCTTTCTGAAATAGCAATTTCAGTTGCGTTTAATCCTGCATATTTTGTACGTACTGCTTCTAAATGTATCAACAAGCCATCACTCAATTCTCCAATGGCAACACATACTCCACCAGCTCCAAAGTCATTACATTTCTTAATCATTTGGCTACATTCTGGATTACGGAATAAGCGTTGGATTTTTCGCTCTTCTGGCGCATTTCCTTTTTGAACTTCACTTGCACACGTATCTAGTGAAGCATTAGTATGTTCCTTACTTGATCCTGTTGCTCCACCAATTCCATCACGTCCTGTACGTCCCCCAAGAAGAATGATAACATCACCAGGTGTTGGCTCAGCACGCACAATGTATTCTGCTTTTTGAGCTCCTACTACTGCCCCTACTTCCATGTGCTTAGCGACATAATCATCATGATATAATTCTTTGACAAAAGTTGTTGCTAGACCAATTTGATTCCCATAAGAAGAATTTCCTGCCGTTGCTTTTTTACTAATTACTTTTTGTGGTAATTTAGACGGCAATGTATTTTCAATCGGTTCTAAAACATCTGCACATCCTGAGATACGCATTGCTTGATAAACATAACTACGCCCACTTAATGGATCACGAATTGCCCCACCAATGCACGTTGAAGCTCCACCAAAGGGTTCAATCTCTGTTGGGTGATTGTGTGTTTCATTTTTAAATTGCAGTGACCATTTTTCATTAACACCATCATGGTCTACATCAATAAATACACTACATGCATTAATTTCAGATGATACCTCTACATCTTTAGCCAATCCTTGTTGTTTCAAAGAACGAGCATTGATTGTCGCCATATCCATTAATGTAATTGGTTTCTCATCACGTTTGCACTGTGCTCTTAAACTAAGATATAAGTCAAAGGCTTCTTGAATAGCGCTTTGAAATTGGTTTGAATTGATTTGAATTGAAGTAAGGCAAGTTTCAAATGTTGTGTGACGGCAATGATCAGACCAATAAGTGTCTAGAACTTTGATTTCAGTTTCTTTTGGATCACGTCCCTCAGATTTGAAATAGGCTTGCACAAGTACTAAGTCTTCCATTGACATTGCAAGTCCTAAACGCGCATGAAAAGCTTGAAGACCTGCCTCATCAAGATTATTAAATCCAGCAAATGATTCAAGTGGTGTTACATCTACATTCATGTCAATTTCAAGCTTACTTAAATCTTTAATACGGCTTTCAATTGGATTCACTAAAAATTGAGCTACACGAGCGGTTTCCTCTACTGTACTATTCTCTAAAATAACTACTTTACCACACGTAATTGTGCAAGTTGATTTTGGATCAAGCAAACGAACACACTGCATTGCCGAATCAGCTCGCTGGTCATATTGACCAGGAAGTGTTTCCATCACGACTGCCTGCACTCCTGATAAGTTTAAATCTTCCACAACAGTATCCACCATTGTCTCAGTAAACACAGTTTTTAAAGCTTGATTAAAAACTGTTTCTTCTATATTAAATACATCATAAATAACTAAAACACGAACTGCACTTGCACTAACATGAAGGTTTTCTTTAAGTGATGCAAATAAATCTTCTGCTTCAGTTTGAAATCCATTTTTCTTTTCTACAAATATACGCTTATTAATTAATGACATAGCGCCCCCTTAAATCTTCATATCTTCTAATACAGCTTTGCGCATTGATTCTTTATGCGCCAACATTTTTTCATGATATTCTGGCTCAAATACACTCAACATTGAAGCACACAATATAGCAGCATTTTTTGCTCCTGCTTTTCCAATAGCAACTGTTGCAACAGGGATTCCTGCAGGCATTTGTACAATTGACAATAAACTATCTAACCCTTCAAGTGACCATGCTTTAATTGGAACTCCAATAACTGGGATTGTTGTACATCCAGCAACAACTCCTGCTAAATGAGCTGACCCTCCAGCAGCTGCAATGATTACCTTAAGTCCACGATCATAAGCAGTTTTTGCATACTCAATCGTTTCATCCGGTGTACGGTGTGCACTTAATACGGCTTTTTCATACGGAATGCCAAATTCTTCTAATTGGGCAAATGTATGCTCCATAATACTTAAATCACTTTTTGAACCCATTAGGATTCCAACTACTGGTTTTTTACTCATATTTTTCTCCTCTTTAAAAATAAAAGACATCGTTTAAAAACAATGTCTACAAAGCAATGCGAAAAAAACTCACACTCTTTGTAGTCTTATCATTTACGGTGATAAGGTAGAAACTTGGGAACCATATTTTCCCGGTTATACAATTTAGTGATAAAAAAGAAAAACACAGGTGCACTTCACCCATGTTAACTTTTGTGATTGTACGAAAGAATAAGAACATGTAACTGAATTAAATTCATAGCTAACTTACCTATCCTTTCACATAAGCATAATAACACAAAGACCATTTAGAATAAAGACTTTTTTAATAAATTAGTCTGTGTTAGATTACCTATTCATTTAATTGAAAAAGTAATCGATTACACGATGAATTAATAACCTAAACTCTCCTTTACAAGGACAATATGAATTCGTGTTGGAACATAACTATGATCAATTATCGTCTTAGCGCAACAGATACGCGTTGGTAAACGGCAGTCTACACAATGCCCGACTTTTATACATGGATTTGGTTTCTCTAAACGAATGTTGTTGGCTACGTTGGCAATATTTCGTAGACGCTCGTGCCCTAATTCAACTGAACTTACTATTTTATTTACTCCACAGACTACAAGCACTTTTCTAGGTCCATAAATCATTGCAGCTACACGATTTCCTGTTCCATCAATGTTGATTAGTTCTCCCTTAAGCGTAATCGCATTTGTGCTCGTCAAATACACATCACTATCAAAGGCTGCATGAAACATACTCCTGCGATCTTCGCAATTATAACGATCATAATATGTAATGTCTTTACGCTCTTGTAAGTAATCAATAATTCCCGTCTCAAACAAAGTCATTGAACCCCCTACCGATACTGATTGATTCGCTAGTATCAGCTGATTAATAAAACTAACTACATCTTCTTTTTTCTCTACAACATCAAAGCCATATTGAGCTAACTCACAGTTTTTCCTTAATTGTTCAATTTGTATTTCTAATAATGTATCTAGTGATTTATCCATGTATTTTCTTGTATGATATTAACGTACCTTGCAAACGTAAGATCATACACTCCTTTCTT